>JAITRF010000064.1 GCA_031288535.1 Desulfovibrio sp.
AGCAGATAAATGTAAAACCATTCATCCCGGCAGCGTATGCGCCAGACGATGTCGTCGTGGCGTTCGTGCAGGTCGTCGGAAACGTAGCTGCCGTTTTGTCTCTCCAGGGTGGAGAAATCAAGTTCCCGCACCCATTCTTCGGGAACAAAGTCCTGAATCAGGCTTGCAACCATTTCAGGATGACTGAAAAGGAGCTTGTAGGAAGCGTCGTGGGGTGTGGATACGCCGACCATGTAGGTATTCGTATCGTATTTGGGGGAATCCGGCAAGAACAAACGCCCTTGCTGCCCCAGGGCTGACGCATCTTGTTGCGTCAGCCCTGCGACGATGCGCAAGCATCGTCCGAAGCTGCAAGCTCCGTAAAGAGCAAGGCGGCTTTGCCCCCGCCTTTATTATTATACGCATGCCCGGAGAATTTCCAGATCGGGAAACTGGCAGGAATATTGCAAAGAACGGACGCAACGGCGAAATTTTGTCAGACGCCGCAAAGGAGGTTCAGATGTTCTTTTTACTCGGCGGGGGGGACAAGAAAAAAAGCAGCCCCCCGGACGGCGGCACGGAAAATGTGGATCGGATCAAGGAAATCTTCCAGTCCGGGCGTTTCCCCGTGGTAACCACCCAGGGGTTGGGCGAAAACCGCAAAGTGGGCAAGGTGCTTGGTCTGGTGGCCTGCCGCGGCTACGATTCCGAGCAGACCTTCTTCGGCATGGCCGCGCGGGCGGTGAACAAGGGCGCCCACGCCATCGTCGGCTACCAGGAAAATATTGCCTTTCATCCGGACGGCAGCAAGTTTTTCACCTGTTACGGGACAGCCGTGCAGTATGAAAACCTCTCCCCTCCCCGCCGGGCTTTGCCGGATGCGGACATGCGCTGCTGAGGACGCAAACGGCCCTTGACCCCGCCGCTTCGCCGGGTTATCTTGACGGGTAACGCGCAACGCGGAGTTTCCGCTTCCGGAATATCCGCGTTGCGCGTGCAATGCCGCAGACGGGCATTTTGCCCGCGGGCGATTCAGGCCGGAGGCGCCATGGGCATCGGCACACAGGAAATCCTCCTTATTCTCGTAGCGGTTTTAGTGCTTTTCGGCGCGAAAAAGCTGCCGGAAATCGGCAGCGGCCTCGGCCGGGCCATCAAAAATTTTCGCAAGGCCACATCCGAACCGGATGAAATAGACATCACCCCTCCTAAATCCGAAAAAAAGCAGGATTGATCGAGGGGCGGAGGCAGCCCCGCAGCCGGCCGTGTTACCTTGGCGCCATGTATCGTTTAGGGGATTTTACGCTTGAAATTGCCGCTTGACGACGAAGCGGGTCCGCCTCGCGCTAATCTCGCGGCAGGGGTTTGCGGGCAAAGCCCTGCGGAGCGGTTTACGCATTTTCATAGTCAAACCGCTCCATGGCGGCGCGTAAATGGTTCAGCCAGATGCGGACGAAGCCCTCGCACTCCGCCGTTCCCCGAAGCAGGGCGCGGCAGGAAAATCCCGCCGCCTCAATGCGCCCGCGCCAGGAATGGGCGTTTTCCCCGGCTATGTCCTCAATTGCGTGTTTGCCGATCAAGGCGAGCAGGGGCAAAAGCCAGACCCTGCGCCTCTTGGCGTCCGCGTCCTTTGGCGGGCGGAGGGCGCGAAGGCGTTTGATAATTTTCTCCGCCTCCCTGTCCCGGCTGAGGGTGCCGATTAAAATATGCCCGTCGCGCGCGGAGACTGCGCGTTCCAAAGCGGAATAGGCCCACTCCTGTTTGCCCCCGTGCCCCACAAAAACTACCGGCTCGTCCGCTTCGCGTTCCGCGGGCAGATGCGCAAGCAGGGCGGCAGCCGCCTCCGCGACGTCTTCTTCCCCATGCAAAAGGGGAAATCCGAGGCTGATCCGTTCCGGACCTCCTTCCGCCCCGGCCTTGTCCACCTCGACGCGCAAAGCCTCGTATTCCGCTCCGGAAACCAGATGCAGGCTTTGCACGGCGACATGGGAATAGCGCTCAAAGGCCATGCGCAGCAGGGCCTTGCATACGGAATCCGCTTTTTTTCCCGCAGCCGCCATACGCCCGCGCAGCAAATCCGAGGTAAAAGCCCAGCGCGCCGGGCATTCCGGAAATTCTCCGCGCACCCGCCGCGTAAAGAGTTCCAGGGCCTTGTCCCCGGCTGGAGCGGCCGCGCCGTAGGCCACAAGGAGAATGCCCGCCCGCCGGACCGCGCGGTCTGCTGTGGGCGGATTCACACCCCGCCTCCGGGCAGGAAAGGTTCTCCGCAACCGAGAAAATCGCGCATATCCCGCAAAAATTCCCGCATCTCCCCGCCCCGGTGCGGAGAGAACCGCAGCAACAGGGCCGCGCGCCAACGATCTACGACCGTCATCAAACCCAGGTTGTCGTGCGCCTCCAGCATATACCGGAAAAGGCCGATCTTTTCCGGGCGGATATAGACATAAAGCCGGGCGGAGCTCGACGGAGCCGGAAAAATCCGTCTTTTGCGCTTTCTCTTGCGGACAGACGCGGATCCGGTCATGGTCATGCCTCCTCCGGATGCGCCCGCACCAGCAGTTTTTCCCCGTCCACCCCGAGTGGCGAAACCGGGGTGAGGGCGCGCGGCTTCGGCCTGTCCCGCGCATCCGCAAGCGCGCAGTCCGCGTAATATTCGCAGACACCCAGGCAATCTCCCCCCCGGTTCTCCTCAAAAACCACGCGCAAGGTCCCGGCCGCAAGCAATCCGCCCAAAAAGGCCCTCTTTTTTTCCCCGGCCAGGGCGCGCAGCTTCGCCGCCCGCTCTTTGCGCGCCCCCGCCCCGACCTGTCCGGGCATGTCCGCCGCCGCCGTGCCGGGGCGGCGGGAATAGGGAAAAACATGCGCGTAGCTTAAGGGCAGAGCGCGGACAAAATCCAGGCCATCGAGAAATTCCGCCTCGGTCTCTCCGGGGAAGGCGACCAGGAGATCCGCCCCCAGGGCGAAACGCGGCCAGACCGACCCCAGGCGATCAAGAAAGCCGGGCAGGGCATAGGGGTCGCAGAAAGCGCGCCCCATGCGGCGCAGCACGCCGGGGTTGCCGCTTTGCAGGGAAAGATGCAGATGCGGGGCAAGCATCCCGCTTTGCGCAAAAACTCGAAGGGCCTTGTCTCCAAGCTGGCCGGGGTCCAGAGAACTCAGGCGCAGGCGTATTCTCCCGGCCCACTCCGGGGCCAGGGCCTTTTCCAGGCGGACCAGAAAATCCCAAAAGTCATCCCCTCCGTCATTATACTGACGCAGATTCACCCCGCTTATCACCAGTTCCCGGAAACCGGTCCGCAACAGGCGGCGGGCTTCGGCCAGGGTCTCCGGAAAAGGGCGCGAGCGCGCCTTGCCTCTGGTCAGGGGCACTATGCAATAAGCGCAGCCCTGCGAACAGCCGTCCTGAATTTTGAGAGCGGCGCGGGAACGATCGCAGGAGGAGAGGGCAAAACCGGGAAAGGCGTCCCGTCCGGCGCTTTTGGCGCCCCAAGCGCTTTTGGCGCGGAAATCCGCAGGGCGAGGTGCGCCTTTGTCCTTTTTGCCCGGCGTTTCGCCGGCCGCGCAAAAAAGATCGCCCGGACCCGGAGAAGGTGGCGTCTCCAGGCCGGCTTCGGCCCAAGGCCCGCGCAGGAGCGACGCCTTGTCTTTCTGCGCCACAAGACGGCGGATGCCGGGCAGGGAGGCGGCGCCCGGAAGATTTGCCGCGCAGCCGGTGACTATTATTCCGGCCCCGGGCGCAAGACGCGCGAAACGGCGCAGGGATGAGCGCAGGTCCGCCTCGGCCGCGGCCGTCACCGCGCAGGAATTGAGGACTATGATGTCGGCCCGCTCCACCCCCGCGGCCTCCCGCAGCCCGAGCCCAAGCCACGCCTCGCGCAGGGCCTGGCCCTCATAGCGGTTGACTTTGCAGCCCATGCTGAAAATCAGGAAACTCTCGCTACGCATCGGAATCCGTCGCACAGTTACAGCGTACCAAGGCAGTTTAATTTTGAATGGTTGTATTGCCCTAGTCATCAGGGTCGGGCGCGGGATCCAGGGGATAGGGATAGCCGAACTTCTCCCGCATCCGCGAATAAACTATGTCCGGCACCAATCCGCGCACGTCTCCGCCGAGTCTCGCGGCGGCCTTGACCACGGTGGAGCTGATATAGAGCCACTGGTAGTCGGCCATGAGAAAGATGGTCTGGACGTGGCGTTTCATTTTGCGGTTCAGAAGCGTAAGCTGAAATTCGTATTCAAAATCGGACACGGCGCGCAGCCCGCGCACGATTACCCGCGCCCCGCGCCGCTCCGCGTAGTCCACGGTCAGCCCGGCAAAGGATTCCGTCTCTACCCTTGGGTCGTCGGCAAAGGAGTCGCGCACCATGTCCACGCGTTCTTCCACCGTGAACAGGGTATTTTTGGGCGTATCGTTGGCCACGGCCACGACCACGGTGTCGAAAATGGAGCAGGCCCGGCGGATGATGCTGGCATGTCCGTTGGTAAGCGGGTCGAAGGTGCCGGGGTAGACGGCGATATTCTGTTCGTGTTCCATGCCCGGATCCGGGTTCAGGTTTCCCGCGTTTCCCACAAGATTACGCGCGTCTGCCCATAGGAGCGATCGCTTAGGACCTGGAGAGCGGGATGAATGTTTTCCGGTTCAAAGTCAAGCCCTGCCTCCACCTCAGCATTGACAAAGGCTCCCGGCGCGACAAAGGAATTTCCGATCAGGGCGGAGAGGATGCGCTCCAGGGAAACCGAACCATAGGGAGGATCGATGAAGACCAGGGAAAAAGCCTGATCCGGAGTCCTTGCCAGGAATTTTCCCGCGTCTTCAAGGCATAGCCGCATCCGCTCCCCGTCCGCTCCGAGCATGGCGGCGTTGGCCTTTATCACCCGCGCGGCATAGGGGGCGGATTCCACGAAACAGGCAAAGGCGGCCCCTCTGGAGAGGGCTTCAAAGCCCAGGCTCCCGCTGCCCGCAAAAAGGTCCAGAACCCGCGCCCCGGACCAGGACAACCCCCTGGCCTGGAGCATGGAAAAAAGGGCCTCCCGCACTTTGCCCATGGCCGGTCTGAAGCCGGGGCCGGCCGCGCTTTTCAGCCTGCGTCCCTTGTAGAGTCCGGAAATTATGCGCATGCTTCACCCTCAGGAGCGCGCCGGCACAGCCGGTTTGCCGCCGAGAAGCAGCGGCGTGACCGCGTAAAGCGGTCCGAAATCAACGCGCAGAGCCGCAAGCGCCCCCAGAGGCAGGGGAAACTTGACACGGTTGAGCGCGTCCGGGACCACCCCCCCGCGCCAGGTGCACAGCGGGCCGGGCAAAATTGAGGCGAAGACCCTGCGTTTGCCGGAAAAAACGCGCCGGGCGGCGGCGGCGACTGCCCGCGGGCTCTGCAGGCAGGCAAGCGCCCCGGCATAAAGGGGGATTTTCCGCCTCATCCTGCACTCCAGGCCGAAGAAGGACCAGGAGTTGAAAAAAATGACCAGGATGCCGCTGCAGGCGAGCCGGCCCATTTCCACAAGCACGGCGTCGGCCTGTTCGGTCGGCGCGGGGAAGGGACCGGCCACGGCATAGTCGAAACTTGAATCGTCAAAAGGCAGATGATCCGGGGAAGACAGCGCATACTCCACGCGCTGGCCGAGCACCGCGCGCGCCGCTTCCAGGCGGCCGGGACTGCCGTCCTGAACGGTTACGTCAAATCCGGCTTCCCAGAGGTTTTCCGCAACCGACCAGGCGAGCGCTCCCAGAACCAGGGCCGAGCGCGCCCGCCGCGGCCAGCCCGACATAAGGCCGCGCATCAGCCCGCGCCCGCTTTCCAGGGCAAACCGCCCCGGAAGGCTTTGCGCAAACTCCGCCCCGGAGCTTTTTTCCTCTTCGCCCATATCAGCTTCTTTCTCCCGCATCGGCCGCAAAATTCCCGCGTACCCCCCTTACCTGCGTACGGTCAGGGCTGACGCATCTAAAATTTTATATTGTTAATTAAGGATATTATGATACACGCCTTTGAGATTCGCGGCGGCGGCAAAGCCGCCTTGCTCCTTACGAAGCCTGCGGCTTCGGGCGACGCTTGCGCATCGCCGCAGGGCCGGCGCAATAAGATGCGTCAGCCTTGGCGTACGGTACGGGCGCGTTGTCAGGACCACTTTACTATGCTATCATGCCCGTGACTAGTGTTTACTTGCAAAGGTAAAGACTACAAAACCCGAAGGGCTTTGCGCCGCCGCAGGCGGCGTAAGCCGTCGGAAAACAGCGTTTTTCGACGGCGATCCTGCAAAAATAACTATAGCGAAGCGTAACGCCGTCCGCGAGATTGGCGTAGGCGGGTTACGCCTGCCGTCGAGCGACAAGCTCAAGCGCAAAACGCTACAGGATGACCCGCCCGCGGGACAGGGAACTTTTTTGCCGCCAGGTACGCAGATGACCGTTACACACCTTTCTCTCTACGTCACTGCCGACGAGCAGGGCATGGCCGAAGAAGCGGCCCGGATTATCGTCTCCCAGTACGAGCAGGCCATCGCCTCCAAGGGCCTTTTCAGCATCGCCCTTTCCGGAGGCAAAACCCCTTTGCCGCTCTTTCGCCTCCTCACCCGGCCGGAATGGGCGAAGATGCTGGACTGGACGAAAATAGCGGTTTATTGGACTGACGAGCGCTGCGTCCCCACGGAAAGCGAAGAATGCAACTACCGCGCCGCCCGCGCGGAGCTTCTGTCCAGGGTGGACGCCACCCGCTATTACCGCATGAAAGGCGAAGACGTTCCGGAAACGGCCGCCAAAGCCTACGCGGCGCTGCTTGCCGGGCACTTCGGCCTCGCGCCCGGAGAAACCCCCCGCTTTGACTGCATCCTGCTCGGCGTCGGCACGGACGGGCACACCGCCTCGCTTTTCCCCGGGGACCCCGCCCTGTCCAACAACAAAGACACGGTTCTTGACGTCTACCCCGCCAAACGGCAAACAGCGCGCCTCACCCTCTCGCTGCCGGTGCTGAACAACGCCGCCTGTTGCGTTTTTCTGGCCTCGGGGCGGGGCAAGCACCACATCCTTTCCACGGCCCTGAACCTCATGGCCGCCCCGACCCTCCCCGCGCAGATGGTCAGGCCGCACAGCGGCAAACTCTGCTGGATAATCGACAACACCGCCTACCAGGGGTGAACGCCTCCCAAAAAGCGGCGCAATCATACATACCGGCATAAAACCAGCATCCACCTCCCCCCCCCGGAAGAGCCCACACATGCACAATCCCCTGAGCGGACACATACAGCGCACCATATACGTCATTGTAGCCATATTCATGATCTCCAGCCTGAGCATCGTCTATTTTTTCACCATGGACAGATGGGAGGAAGACAAAAAGCTTTTGGAACGGAGGCTTGCCGAGGTCGTGGACGAGATGGCGACGCAACAGGAATACGAGGTGATGAACGCCCACGCCATGCTCTCCGCCATCAGCATCTCCGAACGCTTGAACTCCTCGCGCTTCAAGGAATGCGAGGCGCTTTTCGCGCAAATCGTCGGAGACAGTTCCTCTGTTTCCGGGCTCTTGCTGGTTGACGGCAAGGCCAATATCCTGGCTTCGTCCTTCAAAAAAGCGCAGGAAGAGAATCTGCAGGGCGCGCAGTGGCTGCGCAAGGCCGTGGAGGACGGGAAACTGCTGGTCAGGACCAAGCCCCTGGCCGACCACGCGGATATCCCCCGCCTGTATTACGTCTATCCCCTGAAAAACTCGGCCCTGGTCAGCGTCATCAGTCTCGTGCGCATATCCGGCAGCCTGCACGCGCTTGCCTCCGTGCCCGGGGTTTCCGTTCTGGCGGTTGACGATGAAGGAAAGATTGCCGCGGCCCTGCCGGAAGACGGCGACTTCTATATGCGAAAGCGTCTGCCGGACAATCTGACGTGGGCCATGCGCAACACCGGAGGAGAACACGGGACGGTGCGCCTTGCGGACGCGGACGGAGAGGAGAGTCTGGCCGCCTTCAAGCGCGCGGTCTGGCACAGAGGCGAAGAAGGCGGCCTCATCATGGTGGCGGCGGTCAGGGCCAAAGACGCCTTCGCGGGGATAAGCGCAAGCCTGCGCCGGCACGTGCTGGTGCTTTTACTGGTTCTGTCCGCCAATTTTCTCATTACCCTGCTCATATACGGACAATGTCTGCGCGTGCCTCTGAACAAACTGCTGCAGGCCGAACGCGGCCTGGAAATGGGCAGCTACGACGCGGCCGACGGACTGAAAGGCATAGGCGGGGAGATCGGAACGCTCGCAGACGGCTTCAACTCCATGTCCGAGGCCATCAGCAGGCATACCGCCGATCTTGAGCATGCCCGCACGGCCGCTGATGCCGCAAACCGCGCCAAAAGCGAGTTTCTGGCCAACATGAGCCACGAAATCCGCACGCCTATGAACGCGATTATCGGCATGTCCTACCTCGCCCTGAAAACCGGCCTCGACGAGCGCCAGGCCGGCTATGTCAACAAGATATACGTGGCCTCCAACACCTTGCTCGGCATCATCAACGACATACTCGACTTTTCCAAGATTGAGGCTGGCAGACTCGATATCGAAAAAGCCCCCTTCCTTCTGGACGAGGTCTTCTCCACCACCTCGACCCTGGTGGCGCAAAAGGCCGAAGATAAAGGGCTGGAGCTCATTTTCCACATCTCGGGCGACGTGCCCCAGGGTCTGCTGGGGGACTCCACGCGCCTGGGGCAGGTGCTGGTCAACATCATCGGCAACGCCATAAAATTTACGGACAAGGGCGAAATCACCGTAAGCTGCAGCGTGACGCGGCCCGCCCCGGATACGGCCGGGCCGCTGGAGCCGGATGAGGACACCGCCGAGATACTCTTCTCGATCAAAGACACCGGCATAGGCATGACCGGCGAACAGATGAGCAAGCTCTTCAACCCCTTCACCCAGGCGGACAGCTCGACTACCCGCCTCTACGGGGGAACGGGCCTGGGACTCACCATAACCAAACGCATCATACAGATGATGGGCGGAGACATCTGGATAGAAAGCGAACAGGGCCGGGGCACAACGGTAAACTTCACGGTGCGGCTTGCGCGCAACCAGATCAGCGGGAGGAAGAGCTTTTCCGCCTCCCTCAAGGGACTGCGCGTCCTGGTGGTGGACGACAACGAAATGGCCCGCTCCATCATGAGCGAGATGCTGAGCGACTTCACCCTCGAGCCGACGGCGGTCGGTTCGGCCCGTGAAGCCTATGCCGAGTTGACCCGGGCCGATCATAACTGGACGCCTTTCCACCTCGTGCTCATGGACTGGAAAATGCCGGAAATCAGCGGAATTGAAGCCTCAAAACACATTCGGACCATGAAGCTCTCGACAACCCCGCCCATAATTCTGGTCACGGCTTTCGGACGGGTGGATCTGCAGGACGAAATACGCGAAGCGGGCTTGAGCCATGTCCTCTTCAAGCCGATCAGCCCCTCCCAGCTCTTCAACAGCGTGCTGGAAGCCCTGCAGCCCACCGGGCGCCTCGCGGCGGCCAAGGCCACCGCGGAAAGCGTGAAAAGCATCGCCGGAAACGAGCTTTTCAAAGGACTGCGCGTACTCCTGGTGGAGGACAACATCGTCAACCAGCAGGTGGCTTCGGAAATCCTGAGCCAGGAAGGCGTGCTGGTGACCATAGCGAACAACGGGCAGGAAGCCGTGCAAATGCTGGAAAACGACTTCGGCGATTTTCAGATCGTGCTCATGGACCTGCAAATGCCGGTCATGGACGGCTATGCGGCTACAAAGGCGCTACGCGCCGGTGAAAGGTTCAAGGACCTCCCGATTATCGCCATGACCGCCCACGCCCTGGACGCCGAGCGTGAAGCCTGCCTTGCGGCGGGTATGAACGACCATGTGACCAAGCCCATTGAAGTGACCAGGCTTTTTGAGGTCCTGCGCGCCTGGCTGCCGCACGGCGGGGGGGAGACGGAGCGGTCCGCCGCGGGTGAACCCGTAAACGCGGCCGCCTTGACGGATATCGACTCCAAACGGGTTCCGGAGCCCAAGCTCGTGGACCATTCCTACAAACTTGTGAGCATAGCCATAAGTCAGGTCGGCCAGTCCGACAGCGCCGCCCCGGCGCCGCCTCCGGCTTCCCCAAAAGATTCCCCCAAAGACTCGCCTGAAGAACCACCCAAAGATTCGCCGGAAGCGCCGCGTATACAGGCGCCCCCGGCCCATCGGCCGGAAAAGGGCGGGCAAACCGTCCCAAAAGAGGAAAGCGTCCCGGACATTCCGGGGGTGGACACGGCCGGGGCCATCGCGCGATTGGGAGGAAACGCGCGCATTTATCTGAAAACGCTCCGCCTCTTCCTGGAAAACCTGCCCCGTTACGGAGAGGAACTTGTCGAGGCCCTGGCGGCCAAGGACAGGGAACGCCTTAAACGCGGGGCGCACACCGTCAAAGGTCTGACGGCCACTGTCGGAGCGGCCGATGTCTCGGCAAAAGCCGCCGCCCTGGAAAAATCCCTGGCCCAGGAAGACGCGGTCTTCGATCCGGAAGCCGTCGACGCCCTGTGCAGGATGCTGAACGAGCTGGAGAAACAGATCAAGGCCGGAGGATTGGACCCCGGCGCGGTCGCCGCACCTGCCCCGGCCGAGGAACTGGGGCCGATTCTGGACAAGCTCAAAAGCCTGCTCAAGGACTACGACGGCAACGCGGCCGACTATTTCACGGCGCACCAGGCCGCGTTCGCGTCGCGCTACACTGCGGATGCCTGCCGGGAGCTGGCGCGCCTGGTGCGCGATTTTGAATATGACGACGCTCTGGAGCTTCTGGAGCGGCAACACTAGGGCAGTTTAACATTGTTTAATATTGAAGGAAGAGCCGGTGGGGCTCCGCCTCAAACTTCGCCGGGGGAGCGTCAGCCGTAGGCAAGTCTTCGAGCCGTACGGATGACGACAGCAGCGACAATGATCTCCCCCGGACCCCCTCGATAGTAACTCGTTGAAATATCTTATTGGGAGTACGGAGGGTAAAGGCATCTCAAAAATAAATCAGTGCGTTCCCAAAAAATCGGGCGGACCTTCCATGTCTGGTCATTCATGTAAAGTTGCCGTCGTCGGCGCCGGTTACATGGCCCGTGAGCATATCCGGGCCTTTGGCGATATCCCCGGCGTTACGGTCGCCGGTATTCTGAGCAGAACCTCCGCGCGCGCCGAGGCCTTGGCCGCTGAATTCGGCGTAGCCTGCATCGGGGAATCCATGCGGGGGCTGTACGAGGCCACGCGGGCGGATTTGCTGGTGATCGCCGTGCCGGAATTGGCGGCGTTTTCCGTGATCCGGGCGGCGCTTGACCATCCTTGGACCATCCTGGCGGAAAAACCTGTCGGGTATTGTCAGGAAGAGGCCGAGGCCATCTGCGCCCTGGTCGAGGCGCAAGGGCGGCGGCTTTATGTGGCCTTGAACCGGCGTTTTTACGGAGCGACTTTGGCGGCGGCGCGGGATCTGGCCCAAAGGTCCGGGCCGCGCTTTATCGAGGTCCTCGACCAGCAAGACCAGGCCGCCGCATTGGCAGCCAGCCAGCCGGAGCGGGTAGTGCGCAACTGGATGTACGCCAATTCCATCCATCTTGTTGATTATTTTCTGCAATTCGGGCGAGGCGAAATTGTCGGGGTTGACGCGGTTCTGCCCTGGAAGCCGCATTCCCCCGGACATGTGGCGGCCTTGCTCCGCTTTTCCGGCGGTGATGTCGGATATTACCACGCCGTCTGGAACGGCCCCGGTCCTTGGGCCTGCTTTGTCTCCACTCCGGAAACGCGCTGGGAACTGCGGCCGTTGGAGCAGGCCCGCCGGCAGATGAGGGGCGAGCGGATGCTCACGGAACAGGAGGCGGAACCTTGGGACGCGGCCTTCAAGCCAGGGCTGCGCCGGCAGGCCGAAGAAGCGGTCAAGACTGCTCTGGGTTTGCCTTCCCTCTCGGTTCCGCTGGCGGAGGCCAACAAAACCATGCGCCTCATCCGGTCGATCTATGAACAAAGGGCGGGTTTGTGACCAGAGCGGTTCAACTTTGAAAAGTTGGACTGCAAGGATTTGTCCGCATTTAAACCGGTTTGAATGCGACTTGGTATGACGCCCTCCCAGCGGCGTCTTTCCGCCGTGTCGGGCAGTCACGCGGACGCGATGTCGGCGGCGAGGAGCTTTACTTCGTCAACGGAAAGGCCGGTTCCTTTGGCAATGGTGTCCACAGGCACTTTTTCCTGTAAAAGCTTCCGCGCGACTTCCAATATTCCCTCCTGCCGTCCTTCCTGCCGTCCTTTCGTATATGCGCCCTTTTGTCTATCGGCTTCATCCCGGCGGGCCATTTCCTCATATTCCGCCAGACGCCGCGCTTCCTCATCGGCGCTCAGATACTGGATAACGCCCCAGGCTTCCGCTATGGCGGGGTTTGTCTGAGTGGTCATTGTAAATTCCTCCTCGGTTTCGGCAGCGAAAAACCGCAGCCAGTTCGTCAAAGGCGAATCTTTGGCGCCGTGCGCCTTTTGCACTTCAAGGGTATTTATTTCCAACGAATCAGGGTAACATACCCCGGTTCTTTCATCATACAGACGAAAACGGTGATGACATTCCTTATTTTCCGCAATCAGCACATGATACGAAATCAGGATGCTGACGGCCCGGTTGATTTTATCATAATCATCGCCGGAAACTATCTGATCCGTCAACAATCTCGCATTGTAGTAGAGTACCCGCTTCCAGATGGATGGTTGCGGTGATACCTGTATCTCCACATCGATATGGTTGCCTTTTGTTGTAGTAACCCGTAAGTCAAGAACTCCGAGTTTGCCTTTTTTATGTTTTCTCAAAAGATGGGGATCCATTACCCGGATATCCTGATATTCGCTTTCCGGCAGGTCCAGGACGGCCTTCAAAAAATCCGCCAGAATGGAAGTGTGGGCGGGCTCACCGAATATGGCCTTGAAGACCACATCATATTTGGGTGAAAGCGGCTTGTTGTCCATTCGCGCGATTCCTTTTCCGGTTAAAAACAGGATAAGGCATACCTGCCGTTATTTCAAGCCTGGAGTCTGTCGGGGGTAGGAGACGTATGTCGAGATAACTTATTTGTATTTTTGACTATTATGAATACTGCATGCTCCGTCCGCCGCGTTTTTGGGAACCGGCCGTGTGCCGGCGGGTGAGCCGCGTTCATTTGCCTGATGCGCCTATATATACCTTGGTCGGCAGGCCTCTTTCCGTCTGCGGCGCTTGCAGGCCGATGCGCGCTTTGTGGTTGATCAGTATGGGGCCGAGCAGGTTGAGCGCGGTTTGCTCCGGTTTGCCGGGCGGGATGGAGGCGGTGACCAGCACGGCTATGTCCTCGGGTTTTTCCGCCTGCAGAAGCTCCTGCTCCGCATCGCCCACGGTCAGGCTGTAGTTCGGGATGAAGGCGAAGGGGTCGGCGACCAGCAGGCCCAGTTGCGCGTTTTCCAGGCTTTGCAGAAAGAGCAGGGGGGCGTTTTCCCTGATCTGCAGCAGGGTAAACTCGCGCAGACCCTCAAAGCCGATAAGCCCGCGCGGGAAGGTAATTACCTTGTCCAGCATCACTTCCCGCCGTCCGAGGCGGGAGTCGATGACGTTCATTTCTGTCTTTTCCATAATTGCGCCGCCGCCAGCAAGTCGTTTTCCGCGGCCATCAGGGCCAGCCGGTTTTCTTCGCGCACGCGCTCATATACCTCTTCCCGATAAACGGCCGTGCTCTCCGGCACGGCGATGCCCAGCTTCACCTGTCGCCCCTGGATGCCGAGCACGGTGATTTTTATGTTGTCGCCTATATGCAGGCTCTCGCCGGGCCGTCGGGTCAGAATGAGCATGTCTTTGTCCGGTTACAGGAAGTTCACGAGCCCCATCTGCATAATCATGGACGAGGATTTGAGAACGGCCTGATAGGCCGTCTGCTGCTGGGCCAGTTTCGTCAAAAGCTCGGTCATGTCCACGTCTTCGATCCGGCTCAGGTTGTCCTCTTCGCTGAACTGGCGCATGATCAGAGCGCTTTCGGTGGCGGCCAGACGGTCCTCGCGTCCGCCGATTTCCGCGGCTTTGGCCATGATATGGTTCATCACGGCGTCCAGTTTGTCCAGGGACATCTGCACACAGCTCTGGCTGTTGCATTCCAGGGCGCAGATCAGTTCGCCCACGGTTTCAAACAGGTTCGGGACACTGTCGTTGTAGTACGGGTTTTCGGAACCCACGGGTATGGCCCGGTCGTTGTAGACGTTCTCCCCGGTGCCCGGATCGTTGTAGAGGCCGCCCGCATAATCCTTGATCAGGTCGCCGGGGTAATTGTAGAGACCGCCGAACACCTCCTTGCCGACCATGTTCACGGTGATTGTCGATCTTTCCCCGATCTGGAAATTCACGTCCGCCCGGTGCGGATGAATGACGAACTGCATGCCCGCGTCCGGGCCGGGCGCGCCCGGCGCGCCCAGGTTCGGCGCCGAATCCAGGGTCAGGTAGCCGCCGGGGACGGGCAGGTTTATGTCCCCGGTCGTCGGGATGGGGGTGGTGGCCTCGATCCAGGTGCCGCCGTCGTCAACGCTGTAGGAATAGCGGATGAATCCGGGAGCTGCCGGGTCCGTCGCCAGATAGGGGTCAAGGCGCACCGCCACGTCGCGGCTGAAATAGCCGTGGGCGGTGCTTGAGATTGCGCCGCCGCCGGGGGGCGTGTAGGTCGTGGTCACCTTGGTGTCGTCGTCGTCGCCCTGGTATATGGCGGTGGGGCGCACGCAGAACCAACTTCCATTGTCCAGGCTGCTCTGGTCGTCAAGTTCCGGTTCTCCGCCTCCGGGCGCATTATAGTAAGCGGTGACCTGCGCGTCCATGTCGGAAATGTGCAGGGCCACGCCTCCGCCGCTGATGGTGCAGCCGGGCGAGGGGGCGCTGTCCGGCTGCGGCGGGCCGCAAGGATTCCAGGTCTTGCCGGCGTCGTCCGTCCAGTAATAGGTCGCGGTTCCGGCCGTGTTTCCGCCGCCCTGCACCGGGACGAAGGATACCACGTGGGAGGGCAGGGCGCCGCCGCCCAGATTCACGGCGGTCGCGTCGACATTTTTGTAGGCTTCGGATATGGCTTGGTCATTGCCCGAGCCATCCGGGTTCGGGGCCACCCCGTGCAGGGAAACCCCCAGACCTTCCACGTAGGCCGGCTGGTCCGTCTTGTGCCCGGCGAAAATATGGCTGCCCGAGAAGTCGCTGTTTGACAGGGCGACCAACTGCGACAGAAGTCCGCGCACTTGCTGGCCGATCTGCAGACGGTTCTCGGCCGTGACCGTGCTGGTGGCAGCCTGCATGGCCCGGGTCCGGATATCGGAAAGAAGATTCTGCACCGAGCCCTCGCCGGAACCCAACACGGAGTCCGCCGTCGAAAGCCAGCCCTTGGCTGTTGTGACGTTGTCCGTGTAAGTGTTAATCTTGGAGAGCGTGGCGCGGGAACTGACCACCCGGCCCGCGCCCACCGGGTCGTCCGAGGGTTTGTTTATCCGTTTCTGGCTGGAATTCTGGATGTTGGTTTCCGTGTAGTCGCTCAGGGTGCGGTTCATGTCGTTGATGAGCGAGCTGTACAGCATCTGTTGGGTTATGCGTATGGCCATGACGTTTTCCTTATCCGATCGACCGTCTATGGTTTAAGCGACAACAGGGTCTGCAACATCTCGTCCGCGGTGGTGATGAGCTTGGCCGCCGCCTTGTAGGAGGCCTGGAACTTGATCAGGTTGGCCATTTCCTCATCCAGGTTCACCCCGGAAATTTCCAGTTGCCGGTTGTACAAGTCCGTCGCCATGGCCGTTTCCGAGGCCGAGACGAATTTGGCGCTTTGGGTGTCCGTGCCGACTTTGGTGACCAGATTCGCGTAGTAATCGGAAATGCTCTGGGTGGTCGGGCGGACCCAGTAGGTGCCTATGGACACGTGTTTGGTCGCCAGGGCAGCCGTCTCCCTGGCCGTGATGTTGTCTCCGGAGTTGATTTCCCCGGCCCCGTTCAGGCGTCCGGCATTGATCAGGTTGGTATTGACGGAGAGTTCGCCGCGTACGGCAAAGGTATCGGCATTGTGACCCTCGAAGAAGGTGTTGATCCCCAGGGCGGCGGCCAATCCGGTGGTGTCGGCGGTCATGGCGAAGGAGCAGCCCGCGGGCGGCGCCCCGCCGTTGGGGTTTTGCCCCGTGTTCATGCTGATTTCCAGCTTGCCGTTCACAATCTGCGCGAAGAACGGATTATAGGTCGCGCTGATGTCCCCGGTGAGCTCGTCTTTGACGTAGAAGGTGGAATCGTTGATGGCGGCCACGGCGTCCTGCAGGGAATGGACCGCGGGGTCAAAGTTGCCGCCGGCCTGGGCCAGCACGTTCAGGCCGGGGTAGTCCGTCATCAGCTTGCCGTCCGGGCCGTACACCGCAAAAGTCATGTTCCCGGCCTGAAGCTTGTCCGACCAGGTGAAGCGGGCCTCGGGCGTACCCAGAGGCACGGCCGTGTTGCCCACCTCATACGTCCCCAGGGCGTAGGTCATCGGTTCCAGTCCCGCGCCCTGGCTGTGGATGCGGTTCACTTCCCAGATCAGGCCCCTGGCCAACGCGTCCAGCCGGTCGCGGTATTCGGCGAGATCGTAATCGCGGACCTCAAGCAACCCTCCCAGGATCCCGCCGGTGATGCGCAGGGAATTGTCGGTGCCGTCCGCGTATATCTGGGTGGAAATATTGATTGGGTCGGAAGTGGGACTGATCCAGTATACATCGGGCTTGGGCCAGATCAGGAAGCGATCCCCGGCGTTCAGGCTGCCGGGGTCGAACCAGATGTCCAGTTCGCCCACGCGCACGGCCTGGCCTTCCTCATTGGCGTTGAAAATGCGGTCGTTGCCGTTTTCGTCTTTAAGCCAGGTCCTGCCCCCGTCAATGGATACCCGGAACCGCGCCCCGGCGCCCACGGTTCCGCCGTTGCCCTGAGGGGTGGTTGGCGGATCGGTATCAATTATTTCAATGGTATATTCATAGTTATCCGAACCGCTGAAGTGTATGTCGTTCTGCGGGTTCACGCTTTTGTACGGGGAAGTGGTGGTCAGGTTGTTTTCCGCCTGCATCCCCCTGAATTCCAGGGAGAAGGGAATCGTGTCCTGCATCAGGGTGTAGCCGTTGGCCATGCTCACGTTGTAGTGTCCGGGGCCTTTGTCGTCCACCGTGACGTCGATGATCTCGCCCAACGCCCGCACCTTGGCGTCGCGGGCGTCGAGGAGGTCGTTCGGATTGTTGCGCCCGGCAAGGTAGGAGGCGGCGATCTCCTTGTTCAGGGCGGCGATCTCCCGGATCAGCAGGTTGGCCTTGTCCACCTCCTCGCGGATCATGGAGTTCATCTGATCTTCCAGTTCGCGCAAGGATCGGTCCGTGTTGTTTATCTCGTCCATCAGCACGTCGGACTTGCCGAGCAGGGCCGTGCGCGCGGCCTGGCTGGAGGGGCTCTGCGCCAGCGTGTTCCAGGCGTCGAAAAATTCCGCGATGGCCGAGGCCGTGCCGCTGACGTTGGCCTCGTTGAAGAGGTTTTCCACATTGCGGAGCTGGTTGTATTCGGTCGTGTAGCGCGAGGAGGTTCCGAGCTTGCCCAGGTAGTTTTTTTCAATGAACTTGTCGAAATAGCGCTGCACCTCCGTGGCCAGCACCCCTTCGCCCACCCGTCCCGGATAGGCGTCCAGCCCGTTCGCTTCCTCCAGCACCACATAGCGCCGGGTATAACCCGGCGTGTCCACGTTGGAGATATTGTTGCCGGTGGTCTGAATGGAGGCCTGAGAGGCGAAAAGCGCCCGCACGCCCATGTTCAGCACGGAGTTTACTCCCCAGGCCATGCTTACGACCTCCCGGAATACAGGGCGGCGGCCGGCCTGTGTTCCCTGAGTTTTCCGCCCGCGCCGTAGCATTGCGCCTGACGCGGGGTAAGCTGCCTGTGCAGGAAGACGAGCAGGGACTGGCTCTGATCCAGCAGGGCCAGGGAGAGTTCCGAGTTCTGCGCGGCCTTGCGCGAGCAGGTCTGCTCAAGCGCGTCTACGAGCTGGTGCAGGCGGTTGATTTCTTTGCTCTCCTCCTCCGGCAGCATCCCGGCATATTCCGCGAGGGTGGCGCCACGGATCTGCCGCTTGAGATCAAGCCGTTCCCCCACTATCTGGCGCAAAAGCTCGTGTATGGAAAATTCCAGGGCGCTTATCGCGTCCGTATCGTGGGCGCAGAGCAGGGAGAACTCTTCCCCGAGCAGGGAGCCCAGGAGCTCAAGTCCCTTGAATTGGCGGTGCAGGTTGGAGTGGATGAGATCGTACATGAGATTACTCCGGATTTAAGGAATGGCTGATTAATTGGGGCTCCGCCCCAAACCCCGCCGGGGGAAATGATTTCCCCCGGACCCCCTCGATAGTAACGGATTGAAATATCTATTGGGCGTACAGAGGGCAAAGCCATCGCAAAAATAAATCACTGCTTCCTTAAGTGTCCGCCCTAACCGCCCTACATGGCCCGCCCTACGGCGCTTTCCGGGTTTACGGCCATTTCGCCTTTTTTCAGTTCAAAAAACAGGGAGGCAGAATTTTCCTCTTGCGGTGAAGCGGAGGAACCTGCCGCGACTCGTGCAAATTCCGCGCCATGCCCCACGCGTTCTCCGACGCGCAGGTTCGTCTGCTGCAAGTTTCCATAATAACTGCGGTATCCGTCCTTATGTTCCAGAACCACCGTATTGCCTTTGCCTTCTCTGGGACCCGCGTAGACCACCGTGCCGGGCAGAACCGCCCTGACCGGCGCGCCCGGAACCGAGGCTATCTCCACTCCCGGATTCCAGCGCCGGCCGCCTTCGGGGGGGTCCGTCCAGCCGAAACGGTTCAGCAGCGGGCCGTCCACAGGCCATACGGGCGCGGAAGACGCCCTGGCGTTTTGCGCGGGGGGGGCCTGATCGCCGGCCGGGGAGGGCGCATCGGCGGCCTTGGGGCCTGCGCTCTTTGCCGGGCGGGAGGAAGGATTTTTTCCGCTGTTTCGCGCGCGGGTGAACTTGCCGATCGGCCTTGGTTTGGCGAAGACCGGGCCTGGGCTTTTCCAAGACGCGGCCGCGAGGTCGGAGGGTTTTCCCCCGGCGCTTTTCTCCGTGTCGGGAATTTCCGGCTTCGCGGTTTCTTCCGCCCCGCTTCCCGGTTTCTTCGCCCCGTCCGTCCCCGTCTTTTCGGGCGGATAGACAGGGTATGGGGCAAAGGCGCTGCCCGTATCCACCGAGGCCGTTATACCCGGTATTTCCGCCGCCTTTGGCTCCGCTGCCCCTGTCGACGGACCGGACCCGCCTGTCCCGGCCGAGGGGCCAAGGCTGCCTGTGCCGGCCGAGGGGCCAAGGCCGCCTGCGCCGGCCGGCGGCTCAGGGCCGTTCGGCAGCGCTTGCGCCAAAAGATTGTCCAAAGCCGCGGCCTCGCCTGCCGAACCCGTGGCCAGTTCCCTGTCCTTCGCCCATTCGCGCACGGCCGGGCTCCCTATCTCCAGGCGCAGGCTGCCGAGGGCCGCTTCGAGCGCGGATTCCTTCGTCCCTTCTTCCTGCTTTTCCGGTTCTGCCGCAACAGGATCGTAGAGTTCCTCCGCCGTAGGCTCCCGGCCCCCGGCGCTTGCCCGGACCTCAGGTTTGGCGGCGAGCAGGCCGGAACTGGCGGGGATGTCCAGGGGTTTGCGGTAGCGGCCCGGCGTCGTGGTGCGTCCGCTGTTCTCAAGCTGCTGCGCGAGCTGCTCATAGAGCATGTCCGCAAGTCCTATGCCCCCGGCCGAGGCCATTTTTTTGCACAATTCCACATCGAAAAGCGACTGGTAGGTTTCCTCGTCCTTGCTGTGCAGGAAGCCTTCTTTCGGCACGGTCTTGCGCATCTGCTCCCACATTTTCTGCAGGAATACCGCTTCAAAACCCTCGCAAGCCTCGCGCAGCTTTACGTTTTTGCTTTTGCCGGGGGCAAGGCGCTCGCGCAACGCGTCCATGTCCAGCCTGCGCCTGACGAGTTCGTCTTGCGCGGCCTTGCGCGCGGCGGGATCGGAGGCGGGATTCATCATTTGTTCCTCTGCGGTTTTTTTCAGCGTGATTCGGAAAGCCCGCCCGGACGTCAGATTACCTCAAGATGCGCGTGCAGGGCTCCGGAGGATTTCATGGTGCGCAATATGGAAATCAGGTCGCGCGGGGTCGCGCCCACGGAGTTCAAGGCGTCCACCAGTTCCTGCAGGGTCGCCCCTTCGAGAATGTTCAGGTTGCGCTGCTCTTCGCGCGAGGCCAAGTCCGTGCTCTGCGTGATCGCCGTGCTGCCGCCGCTGAAAGGTCCGGGCTGCGACACCTCCTGGTTCTCCTGCACGGTGACGTGCAGGTTGCCGTGGGCCACAGCCACCCGTGAAATGCGCACGTCCCGTCCCAGGATGATCGTGCCCGTCTTTTCGTCCACGACCACTCGCGCGGCCGTGTCAGGAGTTATTTCTATGTTTTCCAGGGAAGCCATGAGGGGCACCATGTTGCCCTTGAAATCCGAGGGAATCTCCAGGCTGATCGTCGAAACGTCCACGGAGCGGGCGAAGATGCCGCCCAGGGCCTTGTTGATGCGCTCCACGACCTGGTTGGTGGTGGTGAAGTCCGGATTGTTCATGTTCAGGGTGAGGGTCTGCTGGCTGTTGAATTCAAAGGGCACGGCCCGTTCGATTATGGCCCCGCCCGGCACCTGGGCCACGGTGGTTATGTTTTTCTGGGCCTGGGCCTGGTTGCCGCCCACGGAAAATCCCCCCACCGTAAGCGGTCCCTGGGCCAGGGCGTAAACCTTGCCGTCAATGCCCTTGAGCGGGGTCTGGATGAGCACGCCGCCGAGCAGGCTGGTGCTGTCGCCTAAAGAGGATACGGTCACGTCGATGCGGGTGCCGGGTTTGGAGGAGACGGGCATGCGGGCCGTGACCATGACCGCGGCCACGTTTTTGGGCTTCATCTGTTTCATGTCCACGCGCACGCCCATTTTTTCCAGCATGTTCACCATGGAGCGCATGGTGAAGGCGGAATCTTTCTTATCCCCCGTGCCGGACAGGCCCACCACCAGCCCGTAGCCGGTGAGCTGGTTGTCCCTGACGCCGCTGAAAACGGCTATATCCTTGATGCGCACCGCTTCGGCCTGCGTCGGCAGCAGGGCTGCGGCCAGCAGTATGAGAAAAATGCGTATCGCCATGTCGTCTCCTTCTTTGACGCCCGCTTCGGCGTTGCGGCGAAAGCGGGTTTCGCCCGCGCGCAAAGCCGGTTCATCAAAAATTCCTTTACCGTTTGAAACCTCTCCCCTCAGGGAGATATCAGCTTGACGCAAGGCCATGCCACTCTGTTCCGGCAACCCCTTCCTTCAGGAGGAGGCAATCCGCCCCGGCGCCCGCCCGCCGGAGCGGAAGATGACACATGCCGCAGCCTATGTCATAGCCAACCCCCGGCCCCCGCCCGCCGGGGCGGAAGGGATACCTCGTATCCCGCAAAGGCATCCGGGTACCCCGGCGCCCGCCCGTCGGGGCGGAAGGTTAGATAGAGGTTGTTGTATACACCCTCTTTACCCCGGCTCCTGTCCGCCGGGGCGGAAGTCGTCCGACGGAGGGGAGGGTGGGGATTGAAACATGCAAGTTCGGGTGCTGCGGGGCGGACAGGGCGGCATCCGTCCTGCCGTCAAAATTTCAACGAAATTCCGTCAGAACCCGAAAATGCAATAAACATTCCAGAACCTCCGTGATGCCAATTCCCTGTTTTTTTCCACCGTCGGTTGACAAAAAAGGCTTTGGCGTATAAAACGCATATACTCCAGAGGCGCATGAAGGATTACGGTACTACAGCATTGCCGGCACGCATGGGCGCGCGTTTCGGCTTTGCCGTGAGCATGCTCCGCTTTGTCGGTTAACCAGGGGAGTTGCATGGATATCGACAAACGACCGGTAATTGCGGCCGTGGATGACGAAGCGATGATTCTTCACACCGTGGCTGAAACCCTGGAGGCCGATTACAGGGTCAGGCCTTTCACTTCGGGCGCTACAGCCCTCCGCTATTTGTCGGACAACCCGGCGGATTTGATTCTGCTTGATTATCACCTCCCTGAAATGAGCGGTTTCGATTTTTTGAGGAAGTTCAGGCAACGTCCGGAAATGGCGGACGTTCCGGTTATTTTCCTCACCGGCTCTTTCGGGGGTGAGGCCGAAGCCCTGGAACTGGGGGCGGTGGATTTCATCCATAAACCCGTCACGCCCAAGGTTCTGCTCCTGCGCATCCGCCACCAGCTTGAGCTGCGCCAGCACCGCCGCAATCTGCAAAAGATGGCGGCGGACAAGACGCTCATCCTCGACGACATGATCGGGAAACTGCGCCAAAGGGAAGAGATCATCCTGAATATCCTGGCGCACATGACCGATCTGCGCGACCACGACACCGGCAACCACATAGAACGCACTACGGGATTTGTGCGCATCATGGTCGCGCATCTTCTGGACTGTCCGCGCGATGGGTACGAACTGACCCGGTTCCAGGCGGACGACATCATCAATGCCGCGAAATTGCACGACTTGGGGAAAGTGGCCCTGCCGGACGATATCCTTCGCAACAAGGGATGTCTTTCCCAGGAGGAATTCGCCGTGGTCAGGACGCATCCGGTGCATGCGGAGAAGGTTCTGGATCTTTTCATCCGGCATATGGACGATCCCTTTCTGAACACGGCCCGCGAGATAGCCCGCGCCCACCACGAGCGTTGGGACGGCACCGGCTATCCCAACGGCCTGAAGGAACGGGAGATTCCTTTATCGGCCCGCATCGTGGCCGTAGCCGACGTCTATGACGCGATTACCACGCAACGCCCCTATAAAGAGGCTTTCCCCCACGAAACGGCCATGCGTATGATTATGGAAAACAGCGGCAAACATTTTGACCCCTACCTGACCGAAGTTTTTGTCGAGCACGGCGAGGACGTCAGCCGTATCGCGCGCGGCATCGTCGACAACGGCAGATGGCTTGTATTCGAATGAGCGGCGCGCGAAAAATCCGGCGCGCAAAGGCTCGTTTGCGCGCGCACAGACGTACGTACGGTTCGCAATGGAGGCGCGGTGTGAAAGGAGCCGGGAGTTTGCTCCGAATTATTGTCTTTGGCGCCGTTTGTCCCGTTCTGGCCCTGGCCGCGCTGGGGATTCTGGCTGCGACGGATTTTCCGGGAATTGACGGGGGCTTGCGTCTAATCCTGACCGTGGGGATTGCGCTTATCGGCGCCGGCGCCGCCGTTCTGGGCGTTTTTTTTCTCCTGCGCCGCACGGACAGGCTGCACGCGCTCCTGCTGGGCGTCACCGCCTTTGCCGAAACGGCGGCCTCCGGAAATTTCGACGCCTCCCTGCCGGAGACCGGGGTGGACGAGATTGACCGGCTTTTCTCATCCCTGCGCTCGATGCGCCAGACCCTGCGCAAGAAAAGCGCCGAGGCGGAACGCCTGACGGAGGAGGCGCACGAACTCTCTCTGCTCAACAAGAAGATCACCTCGGATGCCGAGTCCAGAATCCGCTTTTTCAACAATATAAGCCATGAAGTCCGCACGCCCATGAACGCCATTCTGGGCATAGTCGAGATCCTGCTGAACTCGGGCGAGCTTGACGCGAAACTCGCCAAACGCATAACCGACATAAAGATGTCCTCGGAGACGCTGCTCTCCATCATCAACGACGTTCTGGACATTTCCAGGCTGGAATCCGGCAAGATGCCCCTGGTCTACGGCGATTTTGATTTCCGGATGATGCTTGAGAACGTGTCCGCGCTTGCCTCCAGTCTGGCCGCCGCGAAAAACCTGGAGTTCGAGTTCGAGGCCAGGGGGGAACTGCCCATGTTCCTCATCGGCGACGACGTGCGCATCCGTCAGGTGCTGCTCAACCTGATCGGCAATGCCGTCAAGTTCACCTCCGCCGGCAAGATATCCCTGATAGTGAGCGTCTTTGACGAAAGCCTGGAATTCACCGTGACCGACACCGGCATCGGCATCAAAAGCGAGGATATTTCACGGATTTTCGAGCCCTTCACCCAGGCGGAATACACAAAGAACAGGAGCATCAAGGGCACGGGTCTCGGCCTGTTCATATGTAAAACCCTGGTCGAGCGCATGAACGGCAGCATCAATGTGGAAAGCGACTACGGCCGGGGCAGCGTCTTTACGGTCGCCCTGCCCAAGGTGGTGAGCCTCAATGTCCCCGTCCAGTCCCAGAAAACGCCCGCCATCGGGTATCATTATGACAAGTCCCTGCAAATTCTGATTGTGGACGATAATGAGGTCAACTTGAACGTCTGTTCCGGACTGATCGAAACCTGGTACGGTCTCAAGTGCGATACGGCGGTTTCCGGGGCGGAGGCCCTGCGCATGGTCGCGGAGAAAGACTACAATTTGATCTTTATGGACCACATGATGTCGGAAATGGACGGAGTGGAGACGACGGCCAGGATCCGGGAGATGGGCGAGAAATACGCCGGCTTGCCCATTGTCGCCTTTACGGCCAACGCGGTGAGAGGGGCCAAAGAACACCTCCTGAGTTCCGGCATGGACGCCTTTATTCCCAAGCCACTGCTCAAAAGCGATCTGGATGCTGTTTTAAGCGCCCTGGTCCCGGCGCATTTGCGCCGTGAGGCGGACACGGCCGCGCCGGAGATCGGCAAGCCCGCCGGAGAAGCGGAAATTGTGGAATTTTCTTCTCTGGTGCGTGGCGCAGCCCGGATAGCCGGCCTTAACGTAGCAAGCGCCCTCGCCTTGGTGGGCGGCTCGCAGAAGGTCTTTGAAGGTTCGCTGAACCTCATGTGCGGCCAGATACCCCAGATCGGCAGATTCCTCGGAGAAGCGGCGGAGAGGGGTGATTTGCATAAATTACGCGTGCACGCGCACAGCCTGAAAAGTTCGCTCTCCATGATCGGGGCGGAGGGCCTGTCCGCGATGGCCAAGGAAGTGGAGGAACTGGCGGCCGCCGGAAATCTGGGCCTGTGCCGGCACACCCTTCCCGCCCTCCTGCGCCAGCTGCGCTCCATAGGCCAGGACCTCAACGTCCTGTGCCGCAATAACGAAACCATCGCCAAAGTTCCCGGGGATCCGGCGGCGCTGATCGGGGATTTGCGCGCCCTGCGCGCTGGTCTGGCCGCCTTCAAATACGAGGACGTGACGGCCTGCCTCAAAAAATTTGCGGGCTTTGACTACGAGCCCGGAGTAACCGCGGCTCTCGCCGTCATAACGGCGCACGTCGAGTCCTTTGATTACGAAGCCGCTTTGGAACGCCTGGATGCGGCCTTCCCGGAGGCGAAGAAAAAGCGGGCGCCAAGAAACGACTCCTGATCCTCCCCGTTAAAAAAAACTGCACCCGCCTGCGCCGATCTCGCGGGGGTCGCCACGCTTTGCGCCCGGAGCATTTCGTCAGGACGGATATTTTCGATTACAAAATGCCCTGAGCAGCCTTGTCTCGTTTCCCATTTGCGATGCAAGCTATTTGGCAATTTGCTTTTTTTGTGTGGCGGATCGGGGTTTGGCCGCCGAGAGAAAGGCCTCCCGCATGAAGTCCGCTTCGAGGCTTTCCGCGTGGTGCAGGTAGAGCGGGCGGAGAAAATTGTGATGGATTTCCGCGGCCTTGGCCAGACGCACGGCAACCGGGCTTTTGGCTTTGTCCACGCGCATGAGGCTGTGCAGTTTCCGGGAAAGTTCTTCGGCACGGTGGCTTGCGCGGTGTCGCTCGTCTATGCGGGCAAGTCCGGCCGCAGCCGTCTTCTCGCGCAGGGGCGCGTCATGGAGCAGACGCCCGACCAGCGCGGCCAGGGCCGTCGAGTCATAGGCCGGGTAGGTGAAGAGTTCCTCTCCGTCCCTGAACATATCCGTCAAAGTCCGGCCGATGTCCGGCGTGAGCAGGCACCCGCCCATGCCTAAAGCCTCGAAGACGCGAAAGTTCAGTTCTCCATGCGAGCATTCGTTCAGGATCAGCCTGGATTTGGGATAGATATCCGGGAAAAAGCCTTTGGGAAAGACCCGCAGGCCGGGAAATTTCTCCGCCGTTTCGGAGAGAAAGGCCGCGCGTCTGGATTGGTACTCCTGCGTGACGTTGCCCACAAAGATCAGGTCCCATTCCTTTTCCGGCTGATTTGCGGGGGGGCGGAATTCGTCCCTGGCATAGGGAGGGAAATGCCAGACAAGGGAGGGGTCAAGGATGCGCCGGGTAAAAAGCGGCAGGCGGTCCGGCAGGGAAACGAGGCAGATATCAAAGCCCTGAGCGTAGATGTGGTGCCAGCTGTGGATATGGGCGTCCACCGAGTAGAAAGCGGTCAGCCAGGGAAAGGTTTCCATGCCGAGCAGAAAGGGGGGGGAGCTGGCGTCCGCGGCCAGGGTCAGATCCGGCCGCTCGCCTCCGGTGAGTTCCAAAATGCTTTCGGCAGTGTGGAAACTTCCCGGTTTGTACGGCTGATACGCAACGCGCCAGCCGAACTTTTCCATTTCCCTGCAAAAGAAAGGGGTGCCGATCCAGACGAGAAGTTTCTCAGGCGCGCCGCTCATGTCTCCTCATTCGGATTCCAAATAAAATGCTGTAGTTGGAGAGCCGCAGGCAGGCAAAGCCCGCCTGCTCTTCACAAAACCTGCGCTTTTGGCGCCTGCCCGGGCAGGCGCAATTCCGATCCCGCATAAAATTGAAACAAATCTATATGGCATTGGAATCAGAGGGAAAAATTCAGTTCGCGGGCGCATTGCGGGTAGCGGTGCGGGCCGAGGAGCCAGATTCTGTTCTGCGCCTCCCACCAGTCCATATCCGGTATGATTTGCCGCGCCCTGCGCATCATGAGCGCGAGCGCCGCATCGCTTTCGCCCGCATCCGGAGCGGTTTGCGCTTGAGATTGCCGCTCAATGGCGAAACAAGTCCGTCTTGCGGCAAGCCCGCGGAGAGGGTCTGCAGGCAAATTCCCGTGGAGCGGATGGGCATTTTCAATGCCAATTCGCTCTAATGCGGCAAGGATGTCCCGGCGCAGAAGCCTGGCCGCCAGCTCCCGCGTCTGCTCGTTCAGCAGCCTGGAGAGAATGGAACCGAGCTGGGAGCGCCTTTTTTCCTCCAAATGCCGGTTGTTCATGTATTCAAGGGCCAGGTAGGGGGCGAGCCCGGCCCAGAGATCCGGACGCGGCACTTCGTGCTGCCATTCCTCCCAAGGCAGGATCAGGGAGGCGGTCTGCGCCGCCCGGACAGAAAGCTCTTCCTCCAGTTTTTGCTGGAGCATGTCGAGGCGCATTGTTTGCAGCCAGTCCAGCAGAGGGCGGGCGAAGTCCTTGACGCTCCGGCTTGAGGGCCGGCCGGATGCGATATCTTCGGGGAGCGTGGACAGGCGCGTTTCGGCGAGAGGCGGCTTGTCCCCGCCGGGGCCGTTTTCAATGCGCCAGAGATGGCGCATTCCCCGGTCCTCATGTCCGGAGCGGATGATCGCCGTGCCCTGCGGAGGGTTTTCCCCCTCGCATTTCATCTCCACACTCAGGCGCGGCCAGTCTTGTTTTATGGATTCGCCGGGCCGCAAAGCTTTGCCGCAGGCATCGTGCAGGGCCAGGGCAAGGAGACAGAGGCTTGCCGGATTTTGGCTCCGCGCTACGGCCTCATGTTCGAAAACGTCCCGGCCCGTGCCCGCGCCGCTTTGGTTGGAGAGGGCCTTTTCCAGGACCTTCGCCACTTCTGCCCTGATGTCCGGACCCCGGCATTCCAGCAGCAGCTCCATGGCCCTGAGGGAGAAGATCATGGCGTTTTCCGGCTCGATGCGGGCGATGTCGTCAAAGAACCACGCGCAGCTGGCGAAGGCGGCCAGGGAATGCTCCTGCATGTCCAGAAGCTTGAAGGCCGGATCCCGTTTTCCGTCTTTGATCCAAACGCGCGCGAAGTCATCGCTCTGTTCCGGATCGGCCAGGACGCGGCCGTAGTCCAGCAAAGCCGAGTTTTTATCCGTGAAGCAGTCTCCTCCCGCTTTGTCGAAGTGTTCGCGTACCCTGGAACGCATCAGGTTCAGGGCTTCGCGCAGTGGACCGCGCCATTTTTGATTCCAGTCGCCGTGGCCTCCGTCCCGGCAGCCGCAGTCGCGCATCCAGCGTCCCACCCCGTGCACGCAGCTCCAGGACGAGGGTTCATGCAGTTCCGCTTCCAGGCGGGGCGGATGGGCGGCGATATACGCGCCGATGTTGGTCAGGCTGATCGCGTCCCGCCCTGCGTAGCCCTGCGCCAGAACATAGGCCAAGGCCATTTCTCCGAATACGAAATGATGTCCGTAGGTTTCGCCGTCGGTGGCCAGGGCGAGCAGGGAGCTTTTCCTGCCTTTCGCGGGAAGAGCGGCGGATTCCGCGGATATGCGCCGCCAGAAGTCTTCGCCGCTGCGCAAAAGTCCCTCGAAGGCGATGCTTTGTGAGAGTTTGCCGTTATAGAAAACCGCCTGGATGGATTTCCCGGAGGGAAGGCGGATCCTGTAGGGTTCTCCGCAGTCCAGGCTGTCTTCCGTGACCGGCACGCGTTTGCCCTCCAGGATCACGGTCTTTGCCTGGCGCGGGGCCAGGACGACGAAACTTATGCCCGCCTCGGCCAGGGTTTCCAGCGAGGGCAGGTCCGCTGCGCATTCCGGGAGCCACATGCCTTCCGGGGCGCGTCCGAAATGGAAGCGGAAGTCTTCTACGGCCCAGCGCGTTTCGATGCGGCGATCCTCATCCGTGGCCAGAGGCATGATTATGTGGTGGTAGACCTGGGCCATGGCGTTGCCGTGGCCCCAGCGTGCGAGGCTTTTGGCATCGCCTTCGCGCATGCGCCGGACGGTTTCCGGGGAAGAGAAGCGCATCCAGCGCAGCAGGGTAGGGCCGACATTGAAGTTTATCCACTCATAGCAGTTCATGATGTCCGCGATGCGGCCTTCGGAGTCCAGGCGACGGGCGAAAGACAAGGGTGCGTAGCTCTCGCGCAGGATGCGCTCGTTCCAGTTCAGCATGGGCGCGGCGCTGGACTCGGCAAGAATGCCGCCCAGCCACGGGTCTTCGCGCGGGGGCTGGTAAAAATGGCCGTGGATGCAAAGTTCGATACCCATATTTTCCCCTTCGGACCTGCGGAGTATGAGGTGAAAGCCGTTCAAACGGGCCGGGGGAGCGCGTTTTCCGGCATTGCGCTCCAGAGCGGTTTACGCCTGAGAATTGCCGCCTGACGGCGAAGCGGTCATCATGCCTGTTAGGATGGTTCAGGTGTGATAGCGGTTTCCTTCGCCAATGCCGTGGTCCATGCGCTCAACATGCTGAATTTTAATGCAAGAATTGTTCAATGGATTGCATCTCAAATGGGGAACGATATGACGTCTCACTGGTTTAAATGTTTCAAGTGATTTTGAGACGGGTTCCGGTCATCTGCCGGTTTTCGTCAGCAGGGAAAGCGTGAAATAGAGGAGGCCCAGACCTCCGGCCATCACTATATACTGGGAGATCGCATCATCCAGGGCGTGGCCGAAATGTTCCAGGGCGGCTGGGGAGAGGGCTACCCCGGCGAAAAAAAACAGGGGCACGATGTCCTTGATTCCTATGCGCATGTGAATTTCCTCCTGCGGACATGGCGCTGGAGCGGTTTAACATTGAAAAGGTGGAACTGTAAAAATATACCCTTGCATACATGACATCACAAGATGCATATTCCCGTTGACTGCCAAGGAGAAATAGCCTTCGGCGCATTCATGTAAATTACGCTCGTGAGTCACAAAATGGTCACTTTTTGCGATCGCAAGCCGCAGAATGGTCGCAAAAATGCAGGGGTAAACATGCCTGAAAAGCAACAAAACGCGAGAAAGTCTACTCGGTTTGACGGAGTATATCAACGCCCTTCCCGCAGCAAAAAATATGAGGGAAAACCGGACGTCACCTCACTCGTCCCATCCATCCGCTTTTTCCACATTTTTTGCGGGAAAAGCGGACGGAATCAAGGCTATTCTTGTCCCGCCGCTTCGCGGCCTAGATTTTTACGAAAGCAAAAAGGCAAAGCCTCACCCGGCTCATCAAGGAAAATTTACCTCATCTCCTCCGTCTCCTTCCGCTTCTGCCTCCGCTGCTCATACGGTCATAAGCCTGTGCCTTTCGCTGTTTCCTTGGGCAGCTTACCGCCACAACAAAGGGGGCGTCAAAATCAACACTGTCCTGGACCACGACGGCTATATCCCGGCTTTTGCGGACAT
>JAITRF010000067.1 GCA_031288535.1 Desulfovibrio sp.
GAGGATGACGCGGGCAAGGTCTACGAGCACGGCGCCCAGATCATCAAAGGCGATCTGAAGAACAACGACAAGATACCGGCAGGGGATCAGGCTTCAGTGACCGCGGTGGACGGATCAGGCGGGCCGAATGCCGACGGCGACATCGTGGTCGTCGGCAAATACGGAACCTTGACCGTGCGCGGCGACGGCGCCTACGAGTACGCTGTGGATACGGACAACGCGCAGGTGAAGGCCCTGTACGCATCCAACGCGCCCGGCGGGGAATCCCTGAAAGAGAGCTTCTCCTATACCCTCACAGGCACAGGCGGCAGCGACACCGCTTCCCTGGACATAGACATCATTCCGGACAAGTTGCTGATCGGCTCCTCCGGCTCGGATCACGTGGACAAACTGAGCGGCGGGGTCGGAGACGACGTGCTGGTGGCGGACCCGGGCGGAGCCGGCTTCACCACCTCCTATCCGGATTACAATATGGCCGTGATCATGGATACCTCGGACAGCATGAAGGATAACGGCTTTGTCTCCGCCAAGCTGGCCCTGGCCGGTCTGGTGGAGCAATATGCGAACTACGAGGGCAAGGTCAACTTGAGCATAATCGGCTTTGCCAACGGCATATCCTATAATTTCGCGGACGCAAACCTTGATGCCGGAGACCTGCAAACCTGGACGGACGGCAAGCACCCCAACAGCATAGCCACCTTAAAAATCGGCGGGGACACGGTTACGGTGGGAGTGGACAAAACCGGGGCGATCCTTGCGGACGACTCCGCATATAAATTCCGCTTCAACGGCGATATCCTCGAATACCAGCCCCACGCGGGCGGGGCCTGGACCCCTGCCGCCGGGGTCACCTGGACGGGAGGGGACATGATCGCCAATGTCCTGGGCATGAAGGCCGCGGACGGCACAAACTACGAGGCCGGCTTCAACACCGCCCACGCCTGGTTCGCCTCCCAGGGCGCCAATCCGGAATACGCCGGGTACGGCAACGTGGCCTATTTCATCACCGACGGCGAACCCACGCACTTTTACCGGGATTACACCACCTCCGGCGGCGTCACCTTGGCCGCGCCCCCTACCTTTGCCGGCGTCTACAACCGTTATGACTCGGGCGGAGAAAGCAACAAAGACTTCCGCTATCCGGAGGTGTACTACAACGCCAAGGGCGAAATCCTGACCGACGCCTCCGGCGCGGCTTATCGCATAAACGCCTCCGGGGTCTTCCAGAGCGCCGGCAAAAACGGGCATTGGAGCGATCTGCCCGGGAACAACGCGGTTTACGCGGGCACCGGCTGGACGGCAGGCGACGCGGAATACGGCAACTCCAAGGACGCCTGCGATTCCCTGCTCAAGTCCCTGGGCGGAGACCTCGACCTCAAGGTCATCGGCATCAATATCAGCGGGGTGCCCCTTCACTTCCTCAATCAGCTGGACAACACCGGCGGCGCCCAGTCCATAGCCAGCGCCGCGGAACTGCAGGCGGCGCTGGCCGCGGCCTCGCCAGTGGCCGATGCGGACGTGGTGGGCAATGACACGGTTTACGCCGGCGACGGAGGCGACGCCCTGATCTTCGGCGACGCCCTGAACGCCGACTTCCTGCTCGACACGGGCAATCCCTGGTTTACGGAACCGGGTCACGCGCCCTGGACGCCGGGAAGCGATCTGGCCCCCGGCGCCTCCCTGTCCATAGTACGCTCCTATCTCGCCCAGACCCTGCACGGGGGAGACGAGACGGCGGTGAACAAGGATGAAATCGGCGCGTTTATCAAGGACAATGCCGACCGGTTCGGGGAAAGCGACACGGTCCTCGGCCCCGACGGACTGCCGCGCGGCGGCGCCGACCTGCTCAGGGGCGGGACCGGCAATGACACCATCTACGGCCAGGGCGGCAACGACACCATAGACGGCGGAGACGGCGACAATCTCCTCAAGGGCGGAGGCGGCGACGACCGGATTCGTGGAGGAGCCGGCAACGACACCATCTACGGGGATTCGGGCAACGACACCATAGACGGCGGGGGCGGCAGCGACGTCATTTATACCGGCGGCGGGGACAACGTCGTCAATACCGCGGGCTGGAAAAACGTCGTGCACGTCGGCTCGGGCGACAACATAATCAACAGCGGAGGCAGCGGCGACGTCTTCGTCATGGATGCCGACGCCATCGGAAGCGGCAAAACGGTCATCAACGGCTTCTCCGGGGACGACATCCTGGATTTCCGGAACCTGGCCTGCGCGGACAACCTGCTCGCCGACCTGCACCTGGTGGAAGACCCGGCAGCGGGCGAGGGGACGACCGTATTTGAAGGCGATTACGGCAACGTGAGCCTCAAGGCCTATCTCTCGGGGGAACAGCTCAAGCTGGTGCTGGCGGACGGACAGAACAGCCAGACCATAGAGATCAACGCGGACGCGGACAACGCCGGCTTCGGGATCAGCCCGGACGCCGGGGCCGGCGCGCTGGGCTCCCTCCTGCACAAGATTATAGTGGGTCCGGGAGAAGACAGCTCGCTATTCGACAAAGGCGAGGCCGGCGCCATCTTCAGCGGCATGAACGAATCCGCGCTTGCCGCCGGGGACGGGGACGAGAACGCCTCTGCCGGCAACAGCCTGCCCCACAAAGTCATCAGCGATTTTTCCGGCAGTGACGTTCTGGACGACTTCAAGCACGTGGAGAACCTGGACACGCTGCTTGCCAACCTGCAAAAGGACGACGGGCAAAGCGACGCCAAAAGCGCCGCCTTCTCCTCGGAAAACGGAGACGTCAGCCTGAAAGCGGTCTTTTCCGACGACAAGCTCACGCTCACCCTGCACGACGCGAACTCGGAGGATTCCCCCCAGACCGTCGAAATCCGCTCCGACCCCTGCTATACGGGGCTCGACGCCAGCCAGGATTTCGACACCGAAGCCGCGATCAAATTCCTGCAGAGCGTTATGCAGAACGGAGGGTAATAATGATCTGATGTTTAATAATGATCTGATGTTTAAAGGGAACCTCTACAAACCAGGATTTTTGTTTCCTGGCAAGGAAGGCGAGTTTCGACAAGGGGGAGTATATTCAACATATTCGACCCGTTGACGAAAGGAGCCTGACGCCGCCAAGGGGCAAAAAGACGGTTTATAGAGGTTCTCTAAAGATAAGGCTCGCCCCTGGACAGGTAATTGACCACATAATCGGCCACGCCCTCTTCCAGGGAATGCAGGCCGCGCATAAGCCCGGCGGCGCGCAGACGTCCCGTGCCCGCCTGCGTGAAATTCTGGTATTTGCCGGCAAGCGTTGCGGGCATATCGATATATTCCATCTTCTCCGGCAGGTTCAGCGCCTTGAACACGGCCTTCGCCAGGTCGTTCCAGGATCTCGCCTCGCCCGTGCCCACGTTGAAAACGCCGTTTAATTCAGGCCGTTGAATCAATTCCCAGATGATCTCCACACAGTCCTTGACATAAATGAAGTCCCGTTTCTGGCCTCCGTCCTCATAATCCGGGGAATCGGAGCGAAAAAGCCGGATGGACCCGGTGGCCTTTATCTGATGAAAGGCCTTGTGCGCCATGCTGCGCATCTCGCCCTTGTGTTCTTCTCCCGGCCCGTAGACGTTGAAGAACTTCAGGCTGGTCATACGCGCGAACAATCCCTCCTTCCAGGCCCAGCGATCGAAGAGATGCTTGGAATAGCCGTACATGTTGAGCGGCCGCAGACGGCAGAGCCCCTCCGGGTCGTCGTCGAAGCCGCAACTCCCGTCCCCGTATGTGGCGGCGCTGCTCGCGTTGATGAAGCGCGCCCCCTTTCGCAGGGCGTAGAGGCAGAGCTTTTTGCTGTACTCCAGGTTGTTGCGCATGAGGAAATCCGCGTCTTTCTCGGTGGTCGAGGAACAGGCCCCAAGATGGATGACGGCGGAAAGCCCCGGTCCGGTTATTTTTTCCAGGCCGTCTTTCTCCAGCAGCTCCATAAAGGCGTCCCGGCGCAGGTATTCGGAAAAATCGCGCCCGACCAGATTTTTCCATTTTTCGCTGCATCCCAGGTTGTCCACCACCAGGATGTCGCCGACACCCCGGCCGTTCAGCTTCCAAAGCAGGGCCGAGCCTATGAAGCCCGCCCCGCCGGTGACTATGTACATGCCCGCTCCTTGTCCGAATTTCAAATCAAAACCGCATCCCTGCGGTTTTGATTTGGCGGCGAGGCGAACGCGCTGTTTCGCCTTGCCTCTCGAAATGCTTCCAATTCCGGCCTGACATCCTGTCACGGCTTCCCGACCGCCGCGCCCGGCGCCGGTTCAAGGCAGGTTCCGGCGTTCACGCTTTCACCCAGCACATAGAAAGACAAATGCAGATGCGGGCCGGTAACGCGCCCGGTGCTGCCGGCCAGGCCTATCGTCTCGCCGCGCTCCACCTTCTGTCCCGGCCGCGCCTTGAAAGCGGACAGATGCAGATAGGCGCTCACCACCCCCAGACCGTGGTCCACCAGGATCGTATTGCCGCCGTAATAGTGCTCCGAAGCCAGGACCACCTCGCCCGCCTCGATGGTCCGCACGGGTTCGCCTTCCGCCGCGTCGAAATCCGTACCCTTGTGCGGGCTCCTCGGCGCCCCGTTAAAGACGCGGCGCGACCCGTAGAGGCTGGTCACTTCCCCCGGCACTGGCCTCACCATGGGCAGGCGCCAGTGCCGTGCGCCGCTTGTTCTGCGGACGGCCGCGCGAATTTCCGCCCTGTCTCTTTTAATTTTTTCCGCCATTTCCGGGGGCGGATTCACGAACTTGCCTGCCACGGTCAGTTTTTGCACGGGATAACCGCGCTTCTTCAAAGGCAGGGGCGCGCGCATCTCCTCTTCTCTGCCTCCCTCCCACACGACCTTGAGGGACAAGGGCAGATTCGGGGCGGCGGCGTCAAGGGCCACGGGCAAAAGGGCCTCAAAAAGCCCGGATTGCCGTCCGGACGGCCCGGAAAGTCCGGAAGGTCCGGCGATCCGCAGCCTTTTCCCTCCCAGTTCAAAAATTACGGATTTCGCCCCCCGCGCGCCGAAGCGCAGGAGAATGGCCTCGCCGTCATAAGCGTAATCCGGGACCTCAAGCAAAAAATCCTTTTCCGGCTGCACCGCGCGCGGGTCGCGCCCGGAACTGGCCAGCAGGTTCCGCGCGACCGGCAGCCCCGATGTTGCAGCCTGCCGCGTCCGTATCTTCCGCGCCTCTCCCGCCCGTACCCCGACCCGGTTTTCCCGCGCCTCCCCTGCCCGGACCGCGCTCACGCCCGCCGGCTTCCCGCCCTCTTTTGCGGATTCCGCCCGTGCGGCAAAAGGGAATAAAAGGCAAAAAAGCGCGCAGAAGAGGAAAATTTTTCTCTCCAGAGAAAACGGAAAAGACAAAATTCCCGCGCGGGCCGGGGCCGGACGCCGCAAAACCCGGCTTCGCCCGGACCGGTTCCGCGTAAGCCCGAAACAGGATCCGTTCCCGGATTCTCCGCGAGAATGCGCCAAATCAGGCATGCGCGTCCTCTACCCGCACCGGCACGTCTCCGTCCAGAACGGTAAGCGTCAAAAGTTCGCCGGGGAAAACGTCGTTCCTGCTCCGCACAAGCCCCCCCCCGCTTTTCCGGGCCAGGGCATAGCCGCGCTCCAGCGGCGCTTCGGGACTTAAAGCCTCAAGACGCAGAAACGCGATCTCAAGCCTGTGATCGGCCCGCGCCAGGGCTTGGCCGACCGCTTCGCGCAGGCGTCTTGCCCCGGCGTCCAGGCTCTGCGTCCCGGCCTCCAGAAAGGCGCGGCCGGCGGCGCGCAAAAGCCTCGTCTCCGCGTCGAGCCGTCCCTCGCGCGCGGCCAGCATCCTGGACGGGGAAAGCCGTTTCAAACCCGTTTCCAAACCCTCGAGGCGCCGGGCCGCATCGCTCAGACGGCGCTTGCAAATGGCGCTCAAGGCCGTTTCCAGGCGCTCCACCCGCCCCGCGAGCTCCGTCCGGTCCGGAAAAAGAAGCTGGGCCGCATGGCTCGGCGTGGCCGCCCGCACGTCCGCCGTCAGATCGGCCAGGGTGAAGTCAATCTCGTGCCCGATGCCGGCCAGCACCGGTACAGGCGAGGCGAACACGGCCCCGGCCAGGGTCTCGTCGTTGAAAGCCCACAAATCCTCAAGCGAACCGCCGCCGCGAATCAATACCACCACATCCGCGTCTTCCCCGATCCGCCGCAAGACTTGCGCGATCTTCGGCCCGGCATCCTCCCCCTGCACCGGCACGGGATAAATGCGGATCACCGAACTCAGTCCCCGTGTTTCCGACAAACGCAGAAAATCCTGTATGGCCGCCCCCTGTGGAGACGTAACCAGGGCCACGCGCCGCGGATGTCCGGGCAGAGGCCTTTTCCGTTCCGGCGCGAAATAGCCGAGCACGGCCAGCCGGGCGCGCAGACGTTCGAATTCCGCATGCAGGCTGCCCACGCCCGCAAGGCTCGCGTACTCGATCACCAGCTGGTAGATGCCGCGCGGCCGGTACACGGCCACCCTGCCCGCGCAAAGCACCTCCTGCCCGTTTTCCAGACGCTGCGCCAAAGAAACGCGCGGCCCGTCCTCATAAACCTCCCCGGTCAGGGGATCGAAATTTCCCGATTGGATGTCGCCCTTGAACCAGACGGCGGCAATGCGGCTTGACTCGTCGCGCAGTGCGAAATAAAGATGCCCGGAAACCGGACGGCTGAGATCCGTCACCTGCCCCCGCACCCAGACCAGAGGGAAAGCACCCTCCAACTTGCCGCGAATGGCGTCCGTCAGAGCCGTTACCGTCAGCACCTTGTCGTCGTTCATCCCAACTCCGGCCGATTATGCCCATTATGAGCATCTTGCGCTTGAGATTGCCGCCTGACGGCAAAGCCTGTCCGCCCCGCTACAATCCCGCAGAGCGGATACATTTTCAATGTTGACCGCTCTATCGCAAAAGTCCACGCGGGTTGCGTGGACTTTTGCATACGGCGCCGGAAAACGACGTTTCAGCCCGGACTTTTTCGTTATCGGGGGATGCGGCCTCAGGATTGTCCGCTTTCGTTGTCCTGGGCTTCTTCCGTGGCCTGCTTGATAAAATCGCCCAGGGTCTGTCCGCCGGTTTCCCCGGCCGTGGTCCGGAATTCCTTGGGTTTTTTGCGTTCCTCGTCTTCCTTGAGCTGCTTGACCGACAGCCCGAGCCTTCTCTCCTCGGCGGAGACGTGGATGACCTTGGCCTGGATGGCCACGCCTTCCTTGTAGAGTTCGGACGGGGACTTTATCTTCTTGCTGCTTATCTCGGAAACGTGCACCAGTCCTTCGATGCCTTCTTCCACTTCCACGAAGACGCCGAAATCGGTTATATTGGTTATCGTGCCTTCCACCAGAGAACCAACCGGGTAACGGGACGGCACATAGGACCAGGGGTCTTCGGTGAGCTGCTTGATGCCCAGGGTGAACTTCTCGTTGTCCTGATCCACCGTGATCACCTTGGCCTGCACCACGTCCCCTACCTGATAGACCTCGGCGGGATTGCGGATCTTTTTTGTCCAGCTTATGTCGGACACATGGATGAGGCCGTCTATGCCGTCCTCGATGCCGATGAACATGCCGAATTCGGTGATGTTTTTGATGGTCCCCTCGATGACCGTGTTCTCGGGGAATTTTTCCGCCACGATTTCCCAGGGGTTGGGCTTGACCTGTTTCATGCCGAGGGAGATGCGTTTTTTATCCTGATCCACGCCCAGGATCACAACTTCCACCTCGTCGCCCACCTTGACCATCTGCGATGGGTGGCGCAGTTTGCGCGTCCAGGACATCTCCGAGATGTGCACCAGGCCCTCGACCCCGGTTTCAAGTTCCACAAAGGCTCCGTAGTCCACGAGGTTGGTGATGCGCCCGGTGAGAATGCGGCCGGTGGGAAATCTCTCCGTTATCCCCTGCCAGGGGTCGGCCACCAGTTGTTTCAGGCCCAGAGAGACTTTCTGGGTATCGCGGTCAAAGGACAGAACCTTGAGGTCCAACTCCTGGCCGAGGCTCACCATTTCTTTGGGATGGCGGATGCGTTTCCAGGACATGTCCGTGATATGCAGAAGGCCGTCCAGTCCGCCGAGGTCCACGAACACGCCGTATTCGGTGATGTTCTTGACCCGGCCTTTGACCGTCTGCTCTTCCGCCAGGGTGCCGAGCAGTTCCTTGCGCTTGGAATCGCGTTCTTCTTCCAGCAGCATGCGGCGGGAAACTATGACGTTGCTGCGCCGGCGGTTTATCTTGAGCACGCGGAATTCAAATTCCTGGTTGACCAGGGCGTCCATGTCCGGCACCGGGCGCAAGTCCACATGCGACCCGGGCAGAAAAGCCTCCACCCCCCCGAGGTCGACGGTATATCCGCCTTTTATGCGTTTGGAGATGCAGCCTTTGCAGGTGCCGTTGTTTTCCTGCATCTTTTCGAGCTGGTCGAAGAGCTGCATTCTCTTGGCTTTTTCATAGGAGAGAGTGATAGTGCCTTCGGATTCGTTCTTGCGCACGACATAGACGTCTATCCGATCCCCGATTTTTACGCCTACGGACCCGGACAGGTCGCGGAATTCTCCCGCCGGTATCTGCCCTTCCGACTTGAAATTCACGTCGACAAGGATGTTGTCCTCGTCAATGCGCACCACCTCGCCCTTTACGATGGAGCCTTCCTCAAGATCCCCGAAATCCGGGTTCAGATAATTTTCCAGGGCGTTTTCAAAGCTGAGTTCGCCGTCAAGGCCTGTTTCCTGTTCCGAACTTGTTGGCATACACTTCCTCCGACCGCTGGTATTCCCGGACTGGTCCGGGTTCGGCTTGATTAGCAGAATCCCTTGGGACTTGACAAGCTTTATTTGTCCTCTGCGGTAAGATTTTCGAGAGAATCGGGGTGGGGCGTTTGCGCCCGCCGTCAGGCGACAATCTCAAGCGCAAAATGGTATAGAGCATTTGTCATTGAAAGTATCTTTCCGATAAATGCATAAATTTATCGCATCCGTAACACTCAAAAATATCAATATATCAGCACGACACGGGCATCTCTCTCCGACGGACTCCCGGCACTGGCGCTACGGTCCGCGTCACGGTTCCTCCCCGTTTCCGGCCTTGGCGTTGCCTTCCAGTATCCCGATATGCGCATTGAGCCGTTCGATGTTGATGAGCAGATTCCGGGCTGCCGCGTCCGAAAGGCAATGCCCGCCGTCTGCGTGCGTCCAGGCCACGGGGAGCATGGGCGGACGCGGGGGCGCGGCAATCCCCGAACCGGCCGGAAGCGGCCGGTCAGCGCAACCGCCCGGGCCCGAACACAGCGTCAAGGCCAGCAGCAATTTCAGAAGCGTCGGACGCATGGATTCTATCCTCCTTTTTCCGCAGGGAATTCAACTGTGCCGCTTCGTTCTCCGCGGCCGCGGCTTTTCCGCGCGCCTTTACCGCCTCCGCGCGGGCCGCGTCGCGCTCTGTTTTCGCCTCTTTCGCGAAGAATCCCCGGACAGCCCAGGCCAGAACGGCGCCAATGGCCGCAGCCAGACCAAGCAGGAACTTAACCATTTTTCCCTCCCATGCTTACCTCCGCTCCGTCTTTTGAAAGTTTGAGATCAATGCGTCTTGCGTCCATGCGATCCAGGAGCGCGAAGACATGCAACCCGCAAAGCACCCCCAGAACCGGAGGGGTGAGCACGCGCCTCTCTACGGCGACCTCGGCCAGCAAAAGGCCTATGGTCAGGAAAAAGGCGATCCAGATTGTGATCTGGGTGCGGCTCAGCCTGCCGTCCGCCCCGGTGATCAGGTCCGTCCATTTCATGCCGTGCCCCTCCATCGCGCGCGGCGCTCGAAGGCCGCGCGTTGCGGGTATCGTCCCCAGTACGGCCGGTTGCGGAAAAAATTTTCGTAGAAGCGCATCTGCTCAAGGCACATGGCGTCGATCAGGGCGTCTTCGCTTCGCCCGCGCAGAACCTCCTCCAGAGCCGCCCGGCTGGCTGGCCCGAACAGGCCGTCTTCCCGCAGGGGAACCTTCGCGGCGGGCTCAGCTTTTCCCTCGTCTTCCCGGCACAGGTTGATCGCCTTTTGCAGGGTCGCAAAGGCGCGTTTCAATCCCGCATTGACGCCGAAATTGAAAACTTTGGAGCGCAAGGCGGGGACCCCGGACAGACAGGCGGTCGGCGTCCAGAAGTTTTTTCGGTAGAACTCGCGCACCGCGTCCTGCAGACGGGAGTTTTGCGCGGCGGCGCCGTTGATGTTTTTGCGCGCGCCGCCCCCGTTTCGTTTTATCGCGTCGATGACGGGCCAGCCCTCCCACTCCGGCCAGTTCTTGCGGGAAACGCCCCTGTAGGTCTCGCCTCCCCCGTCTTCGGGATTGTCGGCGTATTCGCCCTCGTCCTGCAGCAGCCGCTCGAAAGCCTCGGCAAAATTGTCGCCGCGCATGTTCAATCCCCCAATACGACGATGCTGAAAAAGGAGTTCATAAACGCGCTGCCGCCGGCGAAGCAATGCACCACGGCGCTGCCCGCCGCGAGCGCGTTGACGTTGGCCGCCCCGTAGCTCGCGGTGCCGAGCGACGAGACCACGACGCAGCTTTGTTCGGTTATCTCCGGGCTGTAAACTGTAAACCTGCCCGTTGCCGTCCGCGCCACCGATGTGACGTTTTTTCCCTGCACGACGGCGGGGCTGCCGCCGTCCACGAGCGCCCAGGCTTTGACCGCCAGGGGTTTGTTCGCGTTTATCTGCGCCGCCACTCCGGCCGGTGTGGCGGCCTTGTCCCGGCTTGCGGCGTCGCCGTCTCTGGCGTACACCGCAGTCCCGCGCGTTCCGTCCGCATCGGCCGCGGCCGCTCCGGCCGCCGGCGGGACGACCTCGTCCACATATCCCTTGTTTGCGATCTCCGCCGCCAGCGCGGGAGGCGAGATCTGCGCCCGGCCGTTTGCGTCCCTGGCGACGATGGTATCGGCCGCCGCCTCGACCGTGCCGAAGGACGGGTTCAGTTGCGAGCCGGATTTCAAGATCGGTGGAAATGCCATGCGTTACTCTCCTCTTGTTCGGTTTCCAGAGCAAAACCGCATCCATGCGGTTTTGATCCGTCGGCTGCGGCGAAACGCGGTTCCGCCTTGCCTCCGGAATACTTCGTATTTCGGCGCGACCTCCTGTCACGCACCCCGTTTCCACAGCAAACAAAAGGACGTGTTTGGCATGGAAACGGAATTACGCCGACGAAACGGCGGTTATGGTCGCCCCCGCGGGCAGCGCTTCAAATATCCGGATCGTCGTCGCGTCAATTTCTTTGTAAAACCCGTCCGCGCCCGACGCTCCGGGAGGACACAACAGCCCGTTCAGGTATATTTTCAGCATCCCCGAGCCCATCCTGTATTCCGGCACGGAAAACACGCCGTTCGCGGCCAGGGCGGACGCAAGTTTCGTAATCTGCGGCGGGATGGTATTGACGGTCATTTCTCCGTCAGACCCGACGGAGATTTTCCCCGTGACGGCCGCATTGCCTCTGACGATCCCGGCCGTCGCGTTCGTGGCGCTTGCGACGGCGGACGCGCCGAAGTCAATCCACCTGCCGGTTTCGATATTGTAAATCCACTCATGCCCGTCCCATTGGTTCACGATATCGCAGGAGTTCGGCACGGCGCTCCACTCCGGCACCTGCGCCAGGGCGTAATCCGTAAGCGTTTGCTGCCAGTCGGCGCGGTCGGCCGGATCGCCGAAGTCGCGTCCGTCAAGGTAGGTGACGATACCTTGCAGGGATTCGATGTCTTCCTTGATCCCCGCCGCGTCTTGCGCGCAGCTTTGGGCGGCGGCCGCCGATGACGCCGCCCCTGTGGCGCTTGACGCGGCATTGGCCGCGCTATCCGACGCCGCGGCCGCCCCGTCCGCCGCGTTTTGCGCGTAAACTCCGGCCGCAAGCATGCCGGATTGCGCCTGCGCCGCCAACGACGCCACCTGTTCGGCTATAGCCCGGATCGCGTCCAGGTTCCTGCCCAGGGCCGAGGTTACGACCCAGACGTCTATTACCTCCCCGGCGCGCACCGGGAAACCGACCTTCACCGTGTAGCTCAGGGTATCCGGATCGTCTCCGACTTCTTCATACTGATATTTTCCGGTGTTGCCCGCATCGGCGTCCTTCGGGACGCAGGGCAACCCCTGCCAGTTCAGCAGCATGGAGGCGCGGGCGGGATAGTACCCGACCGGCAGGGCCAGCGTGCCGCCCGCGTCGATGTCGGCGGGCGCGGCAAAGACCCGCCGCAGGTTGAACACGCCGGATTCGAGGTAGGTTTCGTTGGCCGCGGCTTCCGCCCGGTCTGCGGAGACTTCGGCCCCGTCGCGGATTGCCGCGAGCTGCGCGTGGTAGCCTTCGAAGAGTTCCGCGAGCTGCCTGTAAAAATCCCCGACAAAGGGCGGCGGGTCCTTGCTTGAGAGCGACGATTTGATGGAGCGGTAAATTTCCTCCTGGAGTTCCTGGATTTGCATCTCCAGGCGATCAAATCCGTCGTGCTCCAGCACGTCGGGGTTGAAGGCGCCGGTGTTTTCCAGGTCCACGATCTGTGTCTTCGGGGTGGCCCGATAGACGGTCAGCGTGGTTCCGGCGGGGATCGGACCGCCCGCCACGGGATAGACCGCCGTGGCGTCCCCGGAGGATGTGACGGCGATTTGGAAGTTTTCGCCTATCTCATGCTCTTCACCGGACGCGTCGGTGAAGAGCAGGCGGATGTCGTCCGTCCGCGCGTATTTGAAGGGCACGGGGAACTCCCTGGCGGCGCCGTTGCCTTCGTAAATCTGCTTGCTTGCGGCGGATTCGAGGGTCATATTGCCGCCCCTGCAAGTGTAAGGCCGATCAGAAAAATTACGCTCTTTTCTTCCTCAAAGGTCATACGGCTGCCTCCTTCATTTGCTTGACGTCGTGAAATTCCCGGCAATCGGACAGTTTTCGCTTCCGCAGCAACCCCTGCCGTCGAGGCCAGAGGCGCGGAAGCTCCGAGGGCGGCCGCCCCCGCTTTTGCCGGCATTCCCGCCCCGCCTGTAGCCGCGCCGATTACACCGCCTTTACCGGCGGTTTTCATGGTGTCCCAAAGACCTCCCAGGTAAAAGAAATCCTCCGTATGCCCGTTGGCAATGCGGTCCATATAGGACGCCGGAATCCTTCGGTAAGCGCCATAGCTCCTGCAACATGGTAATCGGGGCACACGCTCACCGCCTCGTTGGGCGTTTGTTCGGATCAACGGGCACTTGGGTAGAGAAGCCTTGGCGAGAGAGAACCTCAGGGTTGACATTTTCCGGAAAGGCGATATTCTCTACATCCGATAAGCCGAACGGCCTGTTTTCCATATCATTCGTCGTGTTCATACCACGAAGCGTTTCGGACGTGTGAGAAGGGGGAGATGCAGGTTCGTCGGCTTTTCTTTTCCACATGGTTTGAAAAGCAAGTTGGTTGCGTTTTGCCCTAACTTCTTCAACCACTAAAATGGTTTCCCGATTCAATGTCTTTTCGTAGCGGATAATATCGTTGCCCAAATTGTTTGTCCCAGCATGAATCACTCGTTCGGCACTGCGCACGATTTCAGGAATGCGCACAAGATCGTCAACGGTAATGGGCAGTTGCCCGCGAGGAATCTCTATTTGTGGGCTGCCGTGTTTATTCAAAGCGTGACGCATTGCAGACACATCCACAGTGTGCGAATAGCCGGATTGAATATCTAACTGTGTCTGCTCCGCCAAAAGGGCAGCTTCATTCTCGCCAATAAACCCCCATGCCGTTCTGTCGGAAGATCCTTCACCGCGTACCGCTTTGTCAGCAAGGGCTTCAAGCTGGCTTTTCACTGCCTCAGGACCAGCCCGTTCGTTTAATATCGCCTGTGCCCACGCATGATCGCGGTACCCCTGCAATTCCTCTGTGGGAACTTCCTCACCGGCCTTCAGCCGATTCAGCGTCGCCTCCGCGAACGCGCCGGGGATAGTGACGTTTTCAGACAAAATATCCTGAAGCACCGTCTGATCCGCTTGCGCCGCCCGCGCCACTTCTTCCGGACCCTTTCCGAGCTTGACGTAAATGTCCCGGAGTTTGGGGACAATCGCGGGAATATGCCTGATACCGTTGACGCCCCGCATGAGGCCGATGAACATGGCTGCGTCAACAAACTCTTGCGGGTGCGGCAAACGGCCTTCAATCGCTCCGGCAGCCGAAGGCATAGTCATCACTTCCGCCGCAACCCCCGCCGTTGAGGCCAGAGGAGCGGAAGCTCCGAGGGCGGCCGCCCCCGCTTTTGCCAGCATTCCCGCCCCGCCTGTAGCCGCGCCGATTACGCCGCCTTTACCGGCGGCTTTCATGGTGTCCCAAAGACCGCCCAGGTAAAAGAAATCCTCCGTATGCCCGTTGGCAATGCGGTCCATATAGGACGCCCGGAATCCTTCGGTAAGCGCCATAGCCCCGGCGAACATAGTAACCGGGGCCGCAGGTCCGCCCCTTATCGCGCCGAGCGCTCCGCCGCCGACAATCGTGGGGATGTCGCCTATCGTCTGACCGATGCTCAAAGAGAGCCGATCTTTCCAATCCGCGGCCTCCAGTTTCTCCGGGCTTACGGCATCGGGAAGCTGTTCACGCAGGTAGAGTCCGGAAACGGAGCTTTGCAGGCCATGTACGAAAAAGCTGTCTTTCCCCGCTTCTTCAAAGCTCTGCGCCAAAGGCGTCAAATCCCGGTAGGCTTCCCAGGGAGTTATCGCATCAGGCGGGGCCACAGCTTCCCGTTTTCCGTCTTCTTTGAAAAGAGCGGCTGTATTGGCATTGATGTATTCGCCAATTTCCTGATCAGAATATCCACCCTCTTTGAACCGGCTGCGCATGTACCTGCTGATGTCGTCAGGAGCGAAACCGCCCTCAAGAAGTTCCCGGTAGACATTCATTTCCTGCCACCACGCTGTTTTTCGAGGTAATCATCCATCGCTTTGAATTTTTCGCTGTCTGTTGATGAAGAATATCTATTCGCCACAACCTTCATTCTGTCTTCAAATGACATTTTATTCCTTTGTATAATGCCGGGAAGAGCGAACTTTTTTGATGTCGGGTCCAGCCGTTCCATAAGATCGCCCTTTTCGGTTCCTTCCTGGATGACAAGATCCAATTCTCTTAGCGCGGAGTATTTGTTCATGGCCAGTTCCGGAGTTCCACTAATCAACGTATCCGCCTTAAATGCTTCCTTTATCGCATTGGTCGCATATTTAATAAGCCCGCCCCGTGGACCGGCCATTTCTTCCCTGAGTTGGGAGATCCTGTCTTTTGTCGCAAGACTCAACTTCCCTGTCGCTATTCCCCTGGCAACTTCCGTATCGGAGACAGGTTCGCCATTGACCATGCGCTCCTTGATGTCTGTGACAAAATAAGGATCATCGCTGTTGATTGTCCCCTTTTTCAGAGCCTGTGTTGATTCCAGTTTTGTTCTGCCGTCAATATGCGGATTGTCGCGTATCATTTGCAGGGCAGTTACGGGATCGGCAGGCAGGCCGTTTGCGCCGAGCGCGAGGTTTACCGCGTTTGTCATGACTTCAGCCGCAGCGGCGTCGCGGGCTTCTTTTTCCGCTCTGCGCTTGCAGGTTTCCCTTGTACTGAGCATTTCGGCGACGTTATCCGCCTGCTTTCCGCTAAGGCCAAATCTCTTTCTGCCTTCTGTAGATGTCAGCAAACCGACCGCTTCATCCATAGGAATATTTTTTAATATGTTGAATGCGTTATTTGATTTTATTTTTTCGGCGGACTTTTCGATCCTGTCCTGCAATATCCGCACGTCCGCCGCGCCGATCAACCCTGCCCCTTCCCCCTCCGGACGATTGAACGCGGATTTCCGGGTCTGTTCGTCGGAAGACCCGTATCGGATTTCCTTCCCGCCGATTGCGGCTTGATCACGCAGGACTCTCTCCATCGCCGCATTTGCCCCGGCGATGTCGCCCTGCTCAAGATACGCCCCGACATCCATATCAAGCTGGGCGAGCGCCGCCTTGCGCCGGTTCTCCATGTTCTCGGCCACGGCCCGTTCCGCAGGCAGACCCCGGCGCAGGTGGAACCGGATGTTCAAGTTTTCCGCCTTGCGTCGCGCCTCATCCGCTTCTTCCGCCGAATAGCGCGGATCAAGAGCCATCCGCCCGGCAAGCGCCATCTGTCCCTGCACCGTTTCGCCGAAAACAACTTCCTGCTGCTTGTTCCGGTAATCCCGCATCCGCTTCACGCCCGCCTCGCCCAAAGCCCCGCCCTGTCGCTGCAAATAGTTCTGCGCGAACCTGTTGCCCTCCCATTTCTTCAGCAGGGCGTCCAAGCTCTCTCCGTAACGGGCCGCGGCCTGCTCTTCCGCGCCCATCGCGTCCTTGCCTCTGAACTGCCGCATGAAAGCATCGTCGGCGCTGTCCATGCCGGACCGGTACCGCTGCATGTCCTGCAACAGCTCCAACTCCATCAGTTCCCGCCGCCTTTCGATCTCGACGTCGAAGACCGCCCGGTTCAGCTTATCCAGACCCTGTGCAAAGGCATTCAGCGCTCCGGGCATGGCCCTGTCGACCCCGCCCGTAAAGGCTTCGGCGGATCGCGCCCGCCCGGCGCCCGCCGCGCCGCCGGTGCGGATCGGGGCCTGGCTCTGATAGCTGCGGATGATGACGGCCATGGGCTAGTAGCCTCCCGCCCGGGCCACGCCGAGCGCCTTGTAACCGAGGTTGAGCGCGTTTTGCATGCCGTCGGTTTTCTTGGCCGCCGTACGGGCATAGCCGTTGTACTGCCCCAGACCCGCGGCGATGCCGCCGAGCAGGGTCCCGGCCATACCGGACGCCCCTCCCGCCCGCGACCCCTGCCAGAGGGCGAAATTTCTCTCGTTGTCCGCGCCGGCCGCCGCAGCCTCGCGCTGCCATGCGGCCATGTCCGCGTCGCGCCGGATTACGTCCACGTCATACTGCTCTTCAGCCGCGCTCTCCCCGAGCAGGGACAGGGCCGAACCGCTGTCCGTCTCAAAGCCGGAGGCGGCCAGATTGCTGCGCATCTCGCCCATGCGCCGCACCGCCATGCGCCTTTGCCGCTCCGCGTCCGCGGCGCCCTTTTCTCTCTCCGCCCGGGCAAGTTCGCGCTGCGTGGCCGCTTCATTCTCCGCGACCTGCGCGTTGTAAGCGGCCGCGGCCTTCGCGCTCTTCTCCTGCGCCTTCTGCGCCTGACCCTGCGCCATCATGCCCACGGCGGTCGATATGACCGTTACCGCCAAACTCGCTATCGTCATCGGCTCACACATCGGCGTCCCTCCAGAACAGGTAAAATTCCTCTCCGTTAAACAATTCCGGCACATCGTCCAGGGTGAACCCGCACCACTTCAGCCAGCGGATCGAAAGGACGTTGCCCGCGTGAACGTGGTTCTCAAGGCGCGGGTAAATTCGCTGCATAAGGCGGACAAAGGGACGGCTGAGCCTGAGAAAGACCGGACCCGCCCTTTCGAGCCCGTCCGTGCCCAAAAGCCAGGGCGAACCGACCGCGCTCAGCAAGGAAACCCCGGCCGCTCCCCACATAGCGACCGGCTCGTCCTCCACAAACCCCGTCCAGGCCACCGGGGAACGGGCCAGGGAAAACCGCAGGGCCTCCTCCGGAGCATGCCGCCGGTAAGCCCGGACCTCGCGTTTGTCCGCCTCGCGCATCCGCCCCGCCACGGCCGGAACATGTTCGGGCCGCGCCTGTTCAATGCGCCATCTCACGCCTTGACCTCCATGCTCGCCATGACCGCCAGCACCGTCACCGGCGTCGGCCCCTCCGAACGCAGGCGCACCGTGGCCTGCAATTCGGCGAGAGCGGCCAGGGTCACGCTCCTGATCCCGGAAAAAGGCGCGGGCGGCTTGCCGTAAGGCTCCGTCGTCCGCCACTTCACAGTCTCGAACTTCCCCTCGTTCAACGCGATCTCCACCCCCATCGTGTCCCGGAACAGCACGTTCACCCCGTTCACATACTTTTTCCGGCCCACGCTCGTGCCGTCCCGCCCGATGATCTCCACGGGCATGGTCTCAAGCTCCGCCGTGTAGGGCAAACCCACAGTCACAAGAGAAGCCGGGCGATCGAGGGTGATCCGCCCGTCCCGCACGACGCGCGGCGGCTGCGTCGCCCCTTCCGCGAAGACGCCCGCGCTTTGCCCCTCCAGATGCTCCAGGCCGGAAACGCTCCCGATCGGCGTTCCCTCGTAAGTCAGGGCGCAGTCCAGGAACACGGAGCGGGCCGGGTCTCCGCCCCGGTAGCGCTCGGCCATGCGCTCCAGATAAAAGACCCCCCGGCGCTCGATCACCGCGAACAAGGCGTCCTCGCGCCCGCGCGGTGTGCAGCAGACGGAAACAAAGCGCCCCTGCGTGTCGTGCCGGTGCCAGGCGAACACCTCGTGCTCCGCCTGAAAGGTCAGACCGAGCAGCGCCCCGTCCGAGCGCGCCGCCCAGACTATGGAGTCCGGGGACTGCTGGTAGGCCCAGTCCACAATGCCCTCCCGCTCGAAAAGATGCGCGGCCAGAATGGTCTGATCCGTGCCCCCGTAAGAATCCGAGCCGAAGTCGTATTGCAGGCTGCGCACCTGCGCCCCGGAACGGGAAACATGCAGCAGGACGTTGCCCACGATCAAAGGCCGGATGCGCGCGCTGCCCCGGTAACTCTGGGGCACGGCCCTGGCGTTCCCGGCTGAAAAAGCCCCCTGTCCGGCCGCGTCAATCTCCCATTCCATGCCCGTGCCGCCCAGAATCAACGAACGCAGCCAGGCCATCCAGACCAGAGGGGAAACTTCCGGGGAAGCGAGCGTAAGCTCTATCGGCGCATCGTCGGTAAGCGGCGTGTATCTGGCGAAGTTGCCGTAGTCCCCGCTCTTGCTCATCCAGATGGTCTGCGGGCGGTTCGGGGTGGACGCGAAAACCAGACGCTGCTCGAAAAAACAGACCGTGCCGGGGTAATCCCCGACAATCTCCCCGGCGTCCCCGGTCTTCACAAAGGGATTTTCATACTTCGGCGCGCCTTCGGACACAGAGGGCGCGATGTTGTAATCATTGAAGCTCAAACCCTGCGTAGTGGCGATATAGCCGGGGGCCGCGCCGTACTCGGATTTGTAGACCCGGTATTCCACCGCGCCCGGCGTCCCCTGCCAGGACATCACGATGTAATCCCCGCCCTGCCAGTTGCTCGAAGCCGGGCCGGTGATTCCGGCTGCGTCGGACGGCTCGCTCTCTTTGCCCTGCGCGTCCACGGCCGTCACATAATAGGAATAGGGCGTGATCAACTGGGCCGGGGACGCCGAGCCGTCCGACATCTTCGCCCCGTTCACGAAGTATATGTTCGCCGCCGCCCCGGTCTTGCGGTACAGGTTTTCGTTGATCGGCGAATAGTATGTATGAGGATTGCCTTCCGAATCCTCCCCATCAGTTTTGCTGAAGGCGTTTCCTGCGCCGTAGGCGAGCTGGTGGTTTTTCTCCTGCCAGTCCGGATCGAGCTTGCGGTACATGGTTTCCCCGATGAGGTAATACCGGGCCGAAAGCCCGCCGCCCGTCCTGTAGTAGATGCTGTTCGCGCCGTAGGCCGATTCGAAGGCCGTTTCCTCCGCCTCGGCGTAATCGCTCCAGGCGGGAGGGTCCAGGGGCGCGTCGAAGCTCATGTCCTCAAAACGCCAGTCATCGTGGCCGAAACGCTGCAGCTTGCGCGGAACCGCGCCCGGACAGGCGATGAACAGCACGTCCGCGCTCTGCGCCGTGGACATGGCCCTGGCCTCCTCCAGACCATAGGGGCTTTCGATATGAAAACGCGACCCGTCCTGGTTCAGGACGAACCCGTCCGGCCGCGCCGCTTCCAGCCAGTAATCCCCGAAGCAAAGCGCATAAGCCTGGTCCCCGCCGAACACGAACCCGATCAGGAAAGCCTCGCCGGGCAAAGCGTCCAGAAGCTCGAAGCCGGGCCTCTTGACCGCGCCGCCATGCGGCTGGACCAGGAAATTGCGCAGGGTCCGGCAACCCTGCTGATACTTGGCAAGGTCCACCCGTGCCTGCAGGGAAGGGGAAAGCTCCCCGGAGGTGAACGCCCCCTGCAGGGTCAGCGCGGGCACGCCGCGCCCCCGAACCGCGCCGTCTGCCAGGGCGAGACGGGTTTGCGCCGTTTTTGCCGGTTCTTGTCCCCGGCGATACCCTCGCTCAGGGCGAACCGGTACTGCTGCGCGTAAAACTGCTGCCGGCGCGGGTCGTTGATCCTGGCCGTCGCCAACTCGGCCGCAAGCCCCCAAGCCAGGATGTCCGCAAACCAGGAAGGCCACAGCCTGGGGTCGTCGACCCGCGCCACATAGGTCAGAACGGCCGGACGCGCGTCACAGAGCAAATGCCCGCCCTCAAGGATAAAACACGGAGAAATCCCCGTCTCTCCGTCCAGCTCCAGAGGCCTCAGACAATCCGCGGGCAGGGCGCAGCGCACCGGGTAATCCGGATGCGCCGGCCCGGCGAAAACAGGCTCCGCAAGCAGCGCCCGTTTTACCGCGAACGACCAGCCGAAAGCCTCAAGCGTCAGACACAACACGTGCGGAAACAAATTCGCGCACAAGCGCCCGAGTTCGCCGTCTTCCGCCGGAGAGGCGAGAGGGACGAAGATTTCCCCGCCCAGACGGGCCAGAGCCGTGTTGAACAACTGAACCGTGGATTGCATGGATGCTCCTGAAGCGTTTCAGAGAACCTCTATAAACCGTCTTTTTGCCCCCTGGCGGCGTCAGGCTCCTTTCGCCGACGGGTCGAATATGTTGAATATATTCCCCATTGTCGAAACTCGCCTTCCTTGCCGGGAAACAAAAATCCCGGTTTGTAGGGATTCCCTTTCAGAGATTTTGCCATTGAAACCGCCTGGTCCGAAAAAAACGCTCCGACGACGTGAAGCGCGGCGACGTCCGCGAGATTGGCGCGGGCGGGCTTTGCCCATCGTCACGCCACCGTCCTGCCGGAGTTGACGTACTGGCCCGGAGCGTAGGGTTCGGGCGCGTCGCGGGTGAAGCCGGCAAAGATGCTCAGGCCGGTGATTGGTCCGGTCGTCGTGCCGCCCTCTCCATCGCCGATTGCGGCCCCGGTAGCCGTATAACTGAGGCGGAGACGCTTTTTCCGCGTCCGGGCCGGAATTTCGATCGCGGCCAAAACGGCCGCGTTCGCCGGTTTGCTTATGTTGCAGCTCGCCACGTCCGCATAGGTGGCGTCGTCGTCGGATTCCTGCGCCTTGACGAGGAAATCCGCGGCGTTCGCGCCCTTGATCAGTACCGCTATGCCGCGGGCGTCGAAGCGCCCGGCGTAGATCGGCAGGGGAAGACCGGGGCTTTGCGCGTTCGCGGTTACGGTCGTGTTGTCGAAAAAAACGCACAGTTGATCGATAAGCATCGCTGTCTCCTTTTTAGAGCACTTCAACTTTGAGGTTATACGCGGTTTATCTTCAGGCCGCGCCCGCTCCGGATGCTCCGATATCAAACCGCTTCAAGCGCCTGTTCCGTAGTCAGAAGGGCGTCGCACTGCCGGACGGGAGCCCCGTGCAGTTCGGCCACCGAATAGGACTTGAACAGCGGCCCGGCCGGACGGCTGTCCTCCTTGTGGTACACCAGGGTGACGTTGCCCGCGTCCGTGGCCTGAAGCTCCAGGGCCGTCATTATGTCCTGGTTGACGTACCAGCGCAGGCGCGGACGCTTTTCCGGCGGTATCCTGTTCTTGGCGATGATGGTCAGGCGGTGCAGATCGACGAAGCCCTCGTCGCCCTTCTTCAGGGTCAGGGACTCCACGGGCAGGTTGCAGATGCGGACCACGGAACGCCAGTCGCGCACGGACAGGCCGACGTTCCATTCGTAGAGGTCCTTGACGGCCCTGAACTCGCGCCCGTTTTCGTCAAAGGCGGCCTCTTCGCCCAGGTCCCTGTGGCTCAAGCCGGCCGGGGAATCCTTGGGGAATATGCCCATGACGTCGTTATCGCCCCAGACCACGCCCCACATGGAGGCGCATTCGGAGCCGCCACCGCCGGCGTCGACCACGTTCGGCGCGTTCTTGTAGGCATAGCGCGGGTCAAGGCCGTGGATGCCGTCCGGGTTGCCCTTGATGTCGCCGTAGAAAACGGCGACGGCCAGTTCCTGGCGCATGGCCTCCATAAAGGCGCGGGCCTCGGTTTCGCGGTAGGCCTTGGCCTGGCTCTGGTGGATTTGCAGAAGCTTGGCGTCGATGACGGAGCGCGCCTCCATCATGGCTACCGGGTCCTTGACCATGGTGACCATGCTCTTGCCGACGTCCGTGCCCCGATACAGGCGGCGCCAGTAGACGGCCGGCAGCTTCACGCGCAGGGCGGTGCGGTTGCCGTCGTAATCCGTGGCTTCCTTCCAGAGGATGTCGTCAAGCAGGGTGTTCTCCTGGTCCATCAGTTCGATCACGTCGTTGGGTTTGCCGTCGGCCTTGAAGAGGGCGCCCCATTCGGCAAGGGTGCGGACCTTCGCGGGGTCCATGCTCGGAGTGTAAGGCATCGTTTCGTCTCCTTCATTCGGTGGTCCGAATTATTTCATGTCCGGCCAGAGGCGGTCGCGCAAAGGCAAATCCCCGCGCGATCCTCCGGCGCCCTTGAATTCCGGTTCGGCCAAAGCCTTGCCCACGGCGGCCACGAATTTGAAAAAGGCCGGGAAAGACCCGATGCGCGTCTGGTTCATGACCCCGGCAAGCTCGGGCGACCCGAACTGGCGCAGGGCGGCGCGGGCGTGGGCGAAATCCGCGGCGAAGTTCATGTCCGATTTGATCTCCGCCTCCCAGTCGGCCTGGGCCTTGTCCAGGGCCTCAAGCTGCGCCTTTTCCGCCGCGTCGCCCATTCTGGCCGCATGGCCCTCGTAGAGCGCGGCAAGCTTCCGCGACTGCCCCAGGGTCAGGCCGAGCTCGTGCGCGGTCTTCTGAAAAGCCTCCAGAAGCGTTGCGTCCACCCTGGTTTCCGGGGCGAACTCCAGTTTGTAGTCCTCGGGTCTGCCGGGAACGGACGCGGCCGGATCGTCGGGATTATCCTTCGCCCCCGTCCCGTCCCCGGATTTGTCACTGCCGCCTTCTCCGCCCGCGCCTTCGCCGTCCGCGCCGGGTTCTTCCGGAGCGCCGAGCAGGGTCGGGCCGTCCTGGCCCTTTGCGCCGCCTTCGGCGCCGCTTCCGGAGTTTTCTCCCGCGTTCCCGGCTTCGCCGGGCAATCCGCTCACGTCTTCAGACATTTTGCATCCTCCCTGGAAATTGATTTTCCTTAAAGCATTTAAAAAACGCTACGTTTGCGCCTTCGTCTCCAGCGTCTGCAGGGCTTCCGGGGTGATCCCGGCGGCTTTGGCGGCCTCGGCGCCGGTTTTCGCCGTATCCGCGCCCTGGCGCAGCATTTCCAGCATGCGCGTTTGTTCCGTCTGCCGTTTGCGTCGGGCGCGCAGTTCCGCCACTGCTTCGTCGGAACGGATCAGCCGGGGCGGGACCCCGTTCATCTCGGCGATCTGGTCCACCATTTCGTCCATGTCGAACTTGTCCAGGACCTCGGGGTTGACGGACGCGGCCTGGGCCACGACCCCGAAGGTCTGGAGGACGCCGTTAAGCCCCGCCGCCTTCTGGGCCTGGGCCAGGATGGATGTGAACTCGACTTTCAGTTCCCGGCCTTCCAGTTCCGGGGGCGCGGGCGGGATGTGTCCGGCCCGGTCCATGATGCCGAACACGCGCTCGATCAGCGGTTGGAAGAGCTCCGAGCGCAGGCGGTCGATCACCGGTCCGAGCAGGAGCATTTTTTCCGTGTTGCGCGCGTCCACTTCCGTGGCGGTCATGCGCTTGTCCTCGCCGGAGACCATCATGAAGAGGTCGTTATAGAGCATCGTGCGGATCTGCCGGCGGATGTTGTCTTTTGCGGCTTCAAGCTCCCGGAGGTTGGCCTTGACCTGGTACATGGGCACTATGGCCTGTTGTCCCTGGGCGAGGCTTGCGACGTTGGCGACGGCGCCGGGGGAAACGTCGATCTCTTCCTTGTTCGTGAAGTTGAGGAGCGGCGGTTTGACTTCCAGTTCCAGGGCCAGAAATCCGTCTTCGGCCATTTTCTGGAGCATGCGGCAGTCCGCCAGGGCGTCCATGGCCGGGCTTGAGCCGTAGATGTCCGAGGCCGTGGTGTTCCAGCGCGGGCACAGGGCCGGGAACTCGTAATAGCCGGAGTCCTCCAGGGTGCCGTTGCCGCCCCGGTCCAGGGTCATGTAGACGGAGCGCCAGGGGCGTTCCCGGCTTTGTCTGCGCGCAAGTCCTTCGCGGTGGTCTGGATTGGGTTCGACGGCGTGCAGGAGGGTGAGCCAGTCCTGGCGCGCGTCGTCCGCCATGCGCCGGATGCCGTCCGGGCAGGTGTCCGGCCAGGCCTCCGCGATCTGGCGCGGGGTCATGCGCACGCGCCGGTAGAGGGTGTCGACGCGGTGCGCCGCGTCCACGTCCAGGGCGTATTCGCCCACGGTCAGGGTGCGGCAGCGGACCACGCTTTTCGCGTCCTCCTCCACGAGCATGGCCCCCGTGCCGAACACGGACAGTTCCCGGTAGAGCATGTGAATCTGGTCGTAGAAATTGGAGCGGGCGAATACGGCGGCCATGCGCTCATAGACGGCGTGCAGCCAGAGCCTTGCGTCCTCGCGCCGGGCCGCGTCCTCGTCCTGCAGGGTGAGGGAGAACCAGGGCCGGGCGGGAGAGGTCAGACCGCCCTGCATCCCCGAGGCCAGCACGCGCACGGCGAGAATGCCGGTGTCGTCCTGCAGGCGGTTCTTTTCGTCCCCGTCGTTGGTGCGCTCGCCCGCCTCGAGAAAACGCGCGCGCCGGGGCAGGAAATGCCTGGAAAGGTCCTTCCAGTGCTTCTCCCAGCCCTTTTTGCGCTCGCCCTCCAGCTCAAGGAGGCGGCGATAGCAGCGCAGGCGGTATTCTCGTCCGTCCATGCTATTCCCCCAGCTTTTTTTTGCCGGTCCGGGCTTCCGAGGCGAGGCCCGTCCCGCCGGTCAAAATGGTGTCGGAGCGGCCGGATGCCGCCTGCCGGCGGCGTTTCTCGTCCTCTGCCGCGCTCTGCGCCGAAGCGTTGGCCTCTATGGGCCTGACCACCGCCGGGGCCACCGGCGCCCTTTTCACTTCGGGGGTTCCGCCCCCTCCTCCGCCCATGCACATGATTGTCTCCTTTAATGGTAAAATGTTCTAATCATCCCAGAGTCTTGATTTCTGGATCGCCGTTTTGCCGCCGCTTGAGCGCGCCATCGGGAAGGCCGCTCCCAGCTCCGGGTCCAGGATGCGGGAGAGGCAGTCCAGCATGTCGTCGTGCCCGGACACGGGGAAGGAAACGTATTCCAGCCGGTAGAATTCGTCGCTCAGGTCGCAGGCCGTGTTGTCGGCGCGTTTTTTGAAGATGTGCGCGGGGAAATAGACGCGTCCCTGTTCGAAAACCGGCACGAGGCGGCGGATGCGGTCGGGTTTGGGCATGGAGCCGCCGAGTTCGACGATGTTGAAGCGGTAGTTCTCCTGTTCCATGCGGTATTGCATGTGTTCCACGTCCGCCTGCATGCCGTAGCGTTCGTAGCCGACCGCCAGGGGGCGGTGTCTGCGGTGCAGGTCGAAGAGGGCGCGGGCGCGTTCGGAGAGGTTCAGGCGGTCGTGCACGCCGTCCAGGACGTAGTAATTGTTGTCCGTGTTCAGGCCCACGACCCACATGGAGGTGTAATCGCTGGTTTTCTTCTTGGCCGATGCCGGGTCCACGACGAGGTAGCGGTTCATGGCGGCGGCGTCCGGGCTGTCTCCGGGCAGGCGTCTGAACCATTCGGGCGCGAAGCCCTGCGCCTTGTCGGCCAGCGGATTTTGCAGCATCTGGCAGGCGAAGATGAACGGTCCCATGTCCCGGCGTTTTTCGGCCAGGGTTTCGCGGGAGAGCAGCACGGGTTCGCCTTCAAAGGTTCCGTCCGCCGTGGCCGGGTGGATGCGGGGGATTACGCTGCCCTGTTCCATTATGGCCGCATAGGTGTCAGCGGCGTGGTAACGGGTGCCGATCATGCGGATTTTTCCGCCCCGGGCGCCGAGGTTCAGGGAGAGACGCCAGGCGTCGGTAGTCTTCCTGATCATCTCCGGGGTGGAGACGCTTTCCACGGTGACGACGTCGTCATAGACGAGCAGGGAAAAATGTTTGCCCGTCGGCTGGCCGTCCACCAGTCCCCAAGCCTCGATCGTGGCTTCTTTGGGATTGGATTTGCGGCGCACGACCAGCCCTTCGTCTTCGGACCAGGTGCGTTTTTCGCCTTTACTCGGCGGCGTGACGTGGGGAAAGAGCAGTTGCAGAACCCGGTTGCCCTCGAACTCGCGCTTGATCTGGCGCAGAAAGGACTTGGCCGTGGGGCGGGTGTGGGAGAATATGCCCACCGTAAGCTCGGGATTTTGCAAAATATCCCGGATGGTCAGGCAGACCGTGATAATCGTGCTCTTGTAGTGCTCGCGCGCCCAGAGGTCGAGGCGCCCGTCCGGCGCGGCGCAGACCTCGCGGCAACGGGCGAAGACGAAGTCGTTGTCCATGTCCTCGCGCCCCAACAGACGCAGGGCCAGATAAAAGAGGTCGGACCCCGCCAGCAGCCGCTCGCTTTGCAGCCTGCTTTCCGGTTCTTCCTCCGGGACGTCCGCCAGCGGCGGCGGATATTTTTCCAGGGCTTCCATTCTGTCCATACGGCAGGGTGACGCATCCAAAATTTTTACATTGTTAATTCAGAATATTATGATATATGCTTTGAGATTCGCGGCGGCGGCAAAGCCGACTAGCTCCTTACGAAGCCTGCGGCTTCGGGCGACGCTTGCTCCTTACGAAGCCTGTGGCTTCGGGCGCTGCTTGCGCCGCCGCAGGGCCGACGCGACAAGATGCGTCAGCCTTGGTCCATACGGGCCTTTGCATCGACGAATTATTGCTAACAGAGATATTATCTCATATAGAGATTACAATGTCAATAAATATCTCAAACAGTGTGTTGCCTTTTTTTGCGTTCCGGGCCAGGATTTTTCGGGCCGGGCAGGGAAGAGGGGTTGTCCGGAGCCTGATCCGGACGAGGAAAGGTATCGCCATGCGGGAAAATAAAATCACAGCGGACGCCCTGCGCTTCTGGATAAAGAAAAAGGGTTTGACGCAAGCGGCCTTGGCCGAGAAGGCGGGTCTGGCCCAGAACTACATCTCGCAAATTCACACCGGGGCGAGGCCGGGTTCGGTGGAGGTTCTGCAAAAGATCGCCGCCGCTCTGGACCTTTCCCTGCCGGAATTTTTCGCCTGCCGGGACGAGACGCGCCCGGATCTGGTCTTTATCGAACGGCTGAAGGCGCGTCCGCGCGCCGGAACCGGCGGGCTGGAAACGGACCCGGACACGGAAGGCTATTATTCGTTCCACAGCAGTTTCATCTCCCGCAAACGCGGCGACGAAAACAGCATGAAGCTCTTTGAGGTGGCCGGGGACAGCATGAGTCCGACTCTGGCCGACGGAGACCTTATTCTGGTGAACCTGTGGGAGAAGGACGTGCGTTCGGGCTGCATCTACCTGTTGCGCATGGAGGACGAGCTGATGGTCAAACGCCTGGAGAACCGTCCGGGGGGAGTTTTGCTCATCCGGTCGGACAATCCGGACTATGAAGACCTCCCGATACGGAAAAACGAGGAGGTGGTGGAGGTATTGGGGCGCATGGTCTGGAGTTGCAGGGAATACTGAAGGCCATGCCGAACCGGAAAAGAGCCGGGCGAAAGGTTCCCGGCGGGGCATCGTGCGCCGCGAAGGTTCTGTTTTTGCTCGGGGGCAGTTTTGATCCCCCGCATGCCGGGCATCTGCGCGCCGCCCTTGAATGCGCGGAAATACTGCGCCCTTCCGCCTGTCTTTTCCTGCCTTGCGCGAACCCCCCGCACAAAACCGGGCGCAGGCTCCTGCCCTTTGCCTTGCGCGTGGACATGTTGCGCGCCGCTCTGGCGGATCTGGCGGGTCCTCTTCCCTGTCCCTTTTCCGTCAGCGAGGTGGAGAACGAACGCCCCGGTCCCTCTTATACCATAGATACGCTCAGGGCGCTTAACGTACGCTTTCCGGACGCGCGCCTGACATTCGCCCTTGGCTGCGACGATTTCAGGCAGCTCGCCGGCTGGCGGCAGGGCCGGGATATCCCGGACGTTGCGGATCTCGTCGTTTTGCCGCGTTCCGGCTGCGGTTTGGGGGATTTTTCCGCGATCCTGGCGGAGTTGAGGCCGGACGCCGCGCCTCTGCCGCCAGGCCGGGAGGATCCGCCGGAAATAAAAAGCGCGCACGTCTTGCCTCTTGGCGGCAAAATCATGTACATTGCCATCCCCGCGCTGGATTTGAGCTCTTCGTTGACGCGGGCGCGTTTTCTTGGCGGGCGCGACATAAGCTTTATGGTTCCGCCGGGAGTTTTGGCTCTTTTACGGGCAAACGCGACGTACGTAAAAAAGATTTGGGAGGAATGACATGGCAGTGGCAGCCGTGCCCCAGGCCATCGGACATAATCTCAGCAGGGCCAGGGCTTTGTTGAAGCGCGACGACACCATCCGGGCCGTCGAGGCCATGATCTCCGGCCTGGACGCCTTTCAGCCGCAGGCCTTGCCGGGCACGGTCCGTTTCGAGGTCGAAGTGATGATCATAGAATGCGTGCAGGAACTGAACCGCCAACCGGTGGTCCGCCAGCTTTTTGAAAGCCTGACTCATTCCTCGAAAGCCACGATCCCCTATCAGCCTGGCAAGGAAGCCAAGCTGGGCTCGGTGTTACGTCTGGTGCTCAAGGCCCTGAAGGAAAGCGTGGAAACGAGCGCCCGCAACGCCGAGGAAGAACGCGCCCAGCGCAGGCAGGCGCTCCTGCAGAAGGGGCTTGAATATCTGGGCGCGGGCGAAGCCCCGCGCGGCAAAGCCTCCCTGCATCTGCTGGCGGAGGAGTTCGGCAAGGAAAAGGGCGTGCTTGAGCGGATCGGCGAAGTTTTTATAGAGAACAAGCTCTTTTTCGAGGGAGCGGAAATGCTGGAGCAGGCCATGGAGACCTTTCCCAAGGAGGCCAGGGCTTACGGCATGGCCGCCCAGTGCTACATGGGTCTGAACGAATTCGAGAAGGCGGAGGCCGTATATCTCAGCGCCATAAAAAATTTCGGCAGACACCCGCGCACCGTGCTCAACCTCGCCAAGCTTTATCTGAAGTGGAACAAAAAAGAAAAAGCCGCCGCCTTTGCCCTGGAAGCTTACACCAAGGACAATTCTCTGGCCGAAGCCAAAGAAATCGCGGACAAATACTCCTGACGCCGGGTGCTCTTTGTCGGTTGCAACCCGGTATCGGGCCGAGGCTTCGCCTTCAGCCCGACGCGGAGGCGCGGGAGGCACAGACTGCCGATGTAAAG
>JAITRF010000069.1 GCA_031288535.1 Desulfovibrio sp.
TAGAGCATTTTAACTTTGAAAAGTTGTAGAAATTTGCTAGACTTCCCTCACCATGAAGATAGCAACACCTGAAATCCGATTTATTGTCGTAAAGGCTTATCAGGCCAGAACTGCCAGCAGGCAGCAGCTTGCCGATATTTTTGGATATCACATTGAAACCATTGGCAGATGGATCCGCAAAAGCCGACAAGAGCAGCCTACTCCTTCGCAACGAGGGCACAGGCGTTCTGTATTCAGCGCTTCGGAGCTGGAGCAACTGGCTGCTTATATAGAGAGCAATCCAGACGCCACGCTCAACGAGCTCAGAGAGCGTTTTGAGAAGAAATGTTCTTTGCCCGCACTTCATAAGATTACCCGCAAGCTGGGTTATGTTTTTAAAAAAAACTCTGAAGGCAAGCGAACAAGAGCGCGAGGAGATAGCCAAGAGCCGTGATGAATGGCGAGAGTTTCAGGCGGCAGTGGACACACACAGGTTGATTTTTCTGGACGAGTCGGGCCTGAAAACGAACATGACGCGCCTTTATGGCCGTGCCCGTGACGGAAAGCGATGCCTGGACTCTGCTCCCTGCGGGCACTGGGAAACAATGACAATCCTATCTTCAATCAGATTTGACGGCGTGACGGAAAGTCTTATTTTTGAAGGGGCAGTAGATCGCAAGATGTTTGATGCTTACATAAAAGAAGGGCTCGCGCCAACCTTGCGGCCTGGTGATATTGTTATCATGGACAATCTCAGAGCTCATAAGTCTGAAAAAGCCTGCGAGACAATCCGCAAACGCCAGGCAGAAGTGTTGTTTCTCCCTGCCTATAGCCCGGATTTCAATCCGATTGAGAAGATGTGGAGCAAAATCAAACAAATATTGCGTGGAATAAAGCCACGAACAGAAGAAGAGCTGTTCACTGCTACTGCTACAGCCCTGAGCGCCGTCACCGCTACCGACGCCCTGGGCTGGTTTAGCTCATGTGGATATACAGCATTTCAAAGTTAAAATGCTCTAGTTGTGCTAGTGCCGGTTGTGCTGGTTGTGTTAGTTGTGCTGGTGCCGGTTGTGCTAGTTGTGTTAGTTGTGCTAGTGTCGGTTGTGCTAGTTGTGCTAGTGTCGGGTGTGTCGGTTGTGCTAGTTGTGTTAGTTGTGCTGGTGCCGCTTGTGCCAGCCGTGACGTTATCTTCCCCCGCAACCTCTCCATTGGCGGCAGCCTTGGCCGCGTAATCCGGCGTGAAGGACGGCCGGGGAAAGGCAGTGATGAACATGTGCGCAACTTCCTGAAACCGCGTATCCGGCTCATTGTCCAGAATCAGCGGCATACCCCGCCCCCAGCCTTCAATCAGTCGGATGCGCCGGAGCATGTCCGCAATCAGCGGATTACGCCGTGCGGAAACATTGCCGTCGCGCAGTTTTTCCAAGGTCAAACCACCGAACAGTTTCCCCGGATTGCGTATCTCCACTCGGTCCTGAAACACGGCTATGCGGACTTCATCGGGGTCGCGGTAGTCACGATGGCAAAAGGCATTGATCAGGGCTTCCCGCAAGGCGGGCACGGCAAGCTCCGGCACGTCGACCCGGTACAACCCTTCCAACCGCATGCCCTTGAAGATATTTTTCAGAATGTAGGATTGCCCCTGCTCAATGAGCTCAAGAATATCGCCTTCATAATCGGGATGATCCAAAAGTGTGGCGCTGGTGGTGGAGGCGAACACCGCGCAACGCATTTTGACAACCGGCTTTTTGGCGAAAAAGACCTGTGCGGCGTTGAGCAGCTTTCCGTCCCGTATCAGGTCGAGCTTTTGCAGGGCATTGGGCAAAGTATCCCAAGGCAGGCCCGCCCGCGCCACAAAGGCTTTGACCTTATCTTCGTCCACATCGTCTGGAGAAACACCGCAGGGCTTGTTGTCCCAGCGCAGGGCGTCCCGATTTTTCCGCTGAAAAAAGTTTTCCAGTTCCCTTTCCCTCATAACGCCCTATCGGCCGCAATTTTTCAGGTTGCGCGGGTGATAGCGGCCGTGCGTCCGCGTGACCAGTTCCCGTTGCACATGCGTGTAAATTTCCGTGGCGCTGACGTCCGCATGCCCCAGCAACATCTGCACGGAACGCAGATCCGCCCCGCCCTCCAGCAGATGAGTGGCGAAAGAATGCCTGAAAGTGTGCGGAGATATGGGAACTATGACGCCTGCCTTGAGCGCGTATCTCTGCACCAGCTTCCAGACGGCCACGCGCGTAAGCCCCTTTCCCGACCGGTTCAGAAAAAGTTCCTGCGCCACGGGCTTGAAAAGCGGCCGCCAGATATGCATATAATCGGCCAGAAAAGCCGCCGCCTCCGCATGTACCGGCACCAGACGCTCCTTGGCCCCTTTGCCGAATACCCGCAAAATTCCCCTCTGGAGATCAAAATCCAGGGCGCGCAACGAACAAAGCTCCGATACCCGCAAACCTGAGGCATAGAGCAATTCCAGCATGGTCCTGTCCCTGAACCCCAGCTTGTCCGAAAGCCTTGGCGCGGCCAGTATCGCCTCCATCTCCGCGCGCGTAAGCACCTCCGGCAGCGAACGCACGAATTTGGGATTTTCCAGAAACCGGGCCGGGTCCTTGTCCAGCACCCCCTCCTCGCGCGCAAAAGCGAAAAAACCGCGCAAAGCGGAAAGCCTCCGCGCCAGACTGCGCCCGCCCAGACCCCTTTTGCGCACGAATACCACGTACAAAAAGAGTATCTGCTCGTCAACGGCGCGCAAAAGCTCGTCATCGGCGCAACCGGGCAGCCTGTCCCGCAAAAAGCTCAGAAAATCGCCCAAATCCGCGCTGTAAGCGCTCAGGGTGTTCTCGGAGAGCCCCTTCTGCACCAGGAGGTTTTCCAGGTAAATATCCGCCAGCGGGTGCGGCATGGGCCGCGCGTCAACGCCCCCTGCCTCCGGCCGCCCATATCCCTTTGCGCGCACTGCCTCCCCCGGTTACGCTTGAGATTGTCGCTCGACGGCAAAGCCCGTTAGCCACGCGACTATCCCGCGGCGGGGATTTACAGAAAAATCCCCGCAAGAGCGGGTCAACTTCGTCAATGTCGACCCGCTCTAAAGCAAATGGAGGCGCAACAGAACTTCCACCTCCGCCTCCCACAACTCGTCCTGCCCCGGCAACCGATCTCCGTCGCTCAAGGAAGAAACCGGCGCCGGATCCCCTTCCCGCGACCCGCAAAAAAGCTGATCCGTTCCGGAAGAAAGGATGCCGGGATCGATCTCCGCCTCATGCAGCGAACACGGCGCCGGGACCGGGCGCAGCGCCGCGCCGGCCGCCGCGGCCAAGGAAAACCCCGCCCCATCGGTCTGGAAGTCCTCAAGGGTCGTGTTCAACACCTCGGCCATGTCTTTGCCGGAAACCAGCGCCCCGTCCGGAAGACGCAAGGTGAAATCTCCCTCGCCCAGGACCTGGAAAAACCCTTTCAGGGAAACCGCGCCGCCGTCGTCAAAATAAAGCCGCACATCGCCGCCGCTGTGTTCAAGTGTCGCCGTCTCCGGAGCGAAGTCCAAAGCATAGGTCCGCCCGGCGCGCATGACGTACTGCAGCGACTGCCCGGCCTGCGGCCTGGCGATCCTGAGGTTTTCCGGCATATCCCGCAAAGGCATAGACGCGTCTCCCGCGCGGTCGGACCCGCCGCCCCTCCCGGCCTCATCGGAAATTCCTTTATACCCGAAACTTGTCCCTTCAGAGAATTCCCTGCTTCACGCCGGGCTTTGCTCTGCACGCAGGCTCACGTCCGCCGGGAGGGAGCCGGTCAGTACTCGCCGGCAGCGGCAAAATCCGCCAGCACTTTCCCGGCCGTACGCAGACCGTCTTCCATGGCCCTGACCACGAGCGAAGGACCAAGGGCCGCGTCGCCGCAAACGTAAACGGGAAAGGAAGCCAAGGTGTCCCCTTCTCCCTGCCCGTCGCGCGCGACGCGCCCGTTTTCGGCGCGGGACAGACGGCCGGATTTGTCGGCCCGGGCCGCCAGACCCGCCAGCAGATCGCCTTCCTCAATCCCGGTGAACCCCATGGCAAGCAGAACCAGTTCCGCCGGCAGGACAAAGCTCGAACCGTCCGCCTCCACCGGCCTCAAGGCGCCCGCCTCGCCTTCCCATCTCACTTCGGCGCAGCGCGCGTAACCCACGCGGCCGCCGTCCGCGGACGGCTCAAAAGAAGTCGCGGTTACGCAAAAGAGCCTGTCCCCTCCCTCCAGATGGCTGCTGGAGGTACGCAGAATACGCGGCCATTGCGGCCAGGGGTTGTCAGGGGCGCGCGTCTCCGGGGGTTTGGGCAGGATTTCCAACTGGCTCACCGCCACCGCCCCCTGCCTCCAGGCAGTGCCCATGCAGTCCGCGCCCGTGTCGCCTCCGCCTATGACCAGCACCCGTTTCCCGCGCGCGCTGTATTCCTCGGGCAAAGCATCCAGTTCTCCGGCATTCTGCCTGTTCTGCAAGGCCAGGTAGTCGGTGGCGAAATGGATGCCGGACAAAGAGCGTCCGGGCACGGACAGGTCGCGTTTCCGCCTCGCTCCGCAAGCCAGCACCAAAGCGTCGTGCCTTTTGGCCAGCAGACGGGCCGAGACGTCGCTGCCCGCCTCCACCCCGCATTCGAAAACAATCCCTTCCCGCTCAAGCAAACCGACGCGCCTGTCCAGAACATCCTTGGCCAATTTGAAATCCGGTATGCCGTAGCGCATGAAGCCGCCGGGCCTGGCGTCGCGCTCGTAGACCCTGACCTGGACCCCGGCCTGGTTCAGCTTCCAGGCGGCGGCCAGACCGGCGGGTCCGGAGCCGACGACCCCGACCCTCAGATTGCGCCGCCGCACGGGCGGACGCGGCCGGACCAGTCCTTCGGCAAAGCCGTGTTCGATGACGGCAAACTCCACCCGGCGGCAGGGCACCGGAACCTCGTTCAAACCCTGGACGCAGGCGCCTTCGCACAAGGCCGGACAGACGCGGGCGGTAAACTCGGGAAAAGGACTCGTGGCGAGCAGAACCGCAAGCGCGTTGCGCATGCGCCCGCTCAACACGGCCGCGTTTATCTCCGGCACGGCATTGAGCAAAGGACAGCCCAAGGCGTGGCAAAAAGGAATTCCGCAGTCCTGGCAGCGCCTGAGTTCTTCGCGCAGTTCCGCGGCCCGTGGCTCGGCCTCCACCGGCTTGAAATCGTGGATCCTCTCGTTGATGGACCTGTATGTGCTCATGGCATGCATCCGGTTACTGATTGATCGGATTCCAAATAAAACGATCCATTTATTTGGAGAACCACAGGCGGGCAAACCCCGCCCGTTTCTTGCGAACCCTGCGGTTTTGGCGCCTGTCGGGCAGGCGCGATGCCAATTCCGGATAAAATTGAAGCGGTTTATCCGGAATTGGACCGAGGGCGGCGGAAAATCCCGCGATCACACCGGTCCGACTTCACGGCGCGGGGTAGCCGCGTCCGCTGCGGACATCTCGCCGAGAACCCGGCGGTATTCCATGGGGAAGACCTTGAGAAAGCGCTCCTTTTCCCAACTCCAGCCGGCCAGCAGTTTGCGGGCCAGAGGGCTGCCCGTATAGGCATGGTGCTTCTCGATGAGCGCGCGCAATTCCTCCTCGTCCGCCTCGGCGGGCAAAACCAGGTCCACCATCTCCAGGTTGCAGCGGCTGTCGAAAAGACCGTCTTTGTCATAGACATAGGCGATCCCGCCGGACATGCCGGCGGCGAAATTCACCCCGGTCAGGCCGAGCACCACAACCGTTCCTCCGGTCATATACTCGCAGCCGTGGTCCCCCACGCCCTCCACCACGGCGGTCGCGCCGCTGTTGCGCACGGCGAACCGCTCACCGGCCCGGCCGCGCAGGAACAGCTCTCCGCCGGTCGCGCCGTACAGGGCGACGTTTCCGGCAATGATGTTCTTGTGTGAGAGAAAATCCGGCGCGACGTTTTCCGGCAGGCTGATGACGATGCGTCCGCCCGACAGACCTTTGCCCACGTAGTCGTTAGCCGCTCCGCGCAGATGCAGGGTCAGGCCGCGGGCGGCGAAGGCCCCGAAAGACTGTCCCGCCGCGCCGTAGAGATTGAGGCGGATGCTGTCGTCCGGCAGTCCTTCCATCCCCCTGGCCCGGACGATGCGCGAGGAAATCTTCGCCCCCAGGGTGCGGTCGGTATTGCGCACCCGGCGCTCGAACTCAAGGCGTTCGCCTTTTTCAACGGCCGCGTCAAGCAAGGGCAGAAGCTCGTCGTCCAGCCCTTTGCCGGCCTGGACAAAGGCCTCGGAGGCGCCGGAATAACGGCGGACGTCCCCGCGCGGGGCAAAAAGAAGACCCGAGAAATTCAGATGGCGAGTGTGCGGCAGGGCGGGATGCGGCTCAAGCTTCAGGCGTTCCACCTGCCCGGTCATTTCCGCCATATTCGCAAATCCCAGCTCCGCCATGATTTCCCGCACCTCCTCGGCGACAAAGCGGAAGTAATTGAGCACATGTTCCGGTTTTCCCCTGAAACGGGCGCGCATGCGCGGGTCCTGGGTGGCGACCCCGACCGGGCAGCCGTTGGTATGGCATTTGCGCATCATGATGCAGCCCATGCTCACCAGCACGGCGGTGGCAAAGCCGAATTCATCCGCTCCCAGCAGACAGGCCACGGCGACGTCCCGCCCGGTCTTCATCTGCCCGTCCACCTGCAGGCGCACCCGGCCGCGCAGGTTGTTCAGCACAAGGGTCTGCTGCGTTTCCGCAAGTCCGATCTCCCAGGGACAGCCCGCGTGCATTATGGAAGACAGGGGCGAGGCCCCGGTGCCGCCGTCCGCCCCGGAAATCAGTATGGAGTCGGCCATGGCCTTGGCCGCGCCGGCCGCGATGGTGCCCACGCCCGTTTCCGAAACCAGCTTCACCGAAACCCGGGCCGCGTCGTTGGCCTGGCGCAGGTCGTATATGAGCTGGGCTATGTCCTCAATGGAATAAATGTCGTGGTGCGGCGGCGGAGAAATAAGACTGACGCCGGGAGTGGAGTTGCGCACCCTGGCTATTTCGCTGTTGACCTTGTGCCCGGGCAGATGTCCGCCCTCGCCGGGTTTCGCCCCCTGGGCTATCTTGATCTGCAGCTCGCCGGCATTGATCATGTATTCCAGGGTGACCCCGAAACGCCCGCTCGCCACCTGTTTGATGGCCGAGCGCACGGATCTCCCGTCCGGCAGAGGCTTGTAGCGTTCCCGGTCTTCCCCGCCTTCGCCGCTGTTGGACCGCGCCCCCATGCCGTTCATGGCCAGGGCCATGGTTTCATGCGCCTCCTTGGAGAGGGAGCCGAAAGACATGGCCCCGGTCACGAAACGGCGCACGATGGAATCCGCCCCCTCCACCCCGCTCAAAGGCAGGGGCGGTCTGGCCGGGTCAGGCGTAAAGCGCAGCAGATGGCGCAGGGTAAACGGCTGTCCGGGCGGGTTGTTGACCAGACCGGCATAGCGGCGGTAAGCTTCCTGATCCTCGTTGCGCACAGCCGTCTGCAGGAGGGTGATGGTCTCCGGGTTCCACAAATGGGCTTCGCCGTCGCGGCGGAAACGGTAGAACCCGCCGACGGGCAGAGGGCTTCCCGGAGCTTCTTCTTCCTCGTCTTCCTCATCGCCGTCCACGGCCAGCATTTCCTCGCGCAGACGCAGGGCCATGTCGCGCCTGCGCAAATACGCGTCTTCGATATGCTCGAGTCCGACCCCGCCCACCCGCGAGGAAATGGAGGGGAAATAGGCCTGGACCAGGGTCGGCCCAAGGCCTACGGCTTCGAAAATGCCCGCTCCCCGGTAGCTGCGCAGGGTGGAAATGCCCATTTTGGACATGATTTTGCGCAGGGCGGAACACAAGGCGGCAATATAATTTTCCACCGCTCCGGTGGGGCTGGGCGCGTCTTGCAGACCGGCGTTCGCCGCGGCTATGGCCGCGACGCTTTCAAAGGCCAGCCATGGGTTTACGGCCGAGGCCCCGAGCGCGAGCAGCAGGGCCATGTGATTGCCTTCCCGCGCTTCGCCGGTTTCGCAGATCAGGCCGACGTTCATGCTGCCTCGCTCCCGCGTGACCTTGGCCACAGCCGTCGCCGCCAGTATGGCCGGCACCGGAAGCTTTATCCCGTCCGCCTGCTTGTCGGAAACGACTATTATGCCTATGCCGTCCCCGATGGCCTCGGCGCTCTCCTTTTCCAGACGGCTCAAGGCCGCGGCCAGGGCCGCGCCGTTCTCTCCGCCCGCTTCGGGGGTGAAGGTGGCGTCCAGGGTGCGGCAGGCAAATCCGGGTTCGCGGTTTTCGCGCAGACGCTGCAAGTCGCTGTTGGACAAAATCGGGTGCTTGAACTTGATGAGCCTGGCCTGACCCGGCTCTTCGTCAAGGATGTTCGCCTGGTAACCGATGAAGGTCATCAGGGACATGACCAGGGATTCCCGGATCGGGTCTATGGGCGGATTGGTGATCTGGGCGAACTGCTGCCGGAAATAGGAAAAAAGGGAGCGCGGCCTTGCGTCCAGCACGGAAAGGGGAATGTCCGCCCCCATGGAGCCGACCGGCTCAGCGCCCTTCTCCGCCATAGGCCAGAGCAGTATGTCCAAATCGTCGCGATCATAGCCGAAGAGGCATTGCAGAAAAGGCAGCGCCGCGTCCACGTTGCGCGTAAAATCGATGTCCACGCTGAAAAGGCCGGGGACGTCCACGCGGTTTTCATCCACCCAGCGCCGGTAGGGCTGCAAGCGGGCAAGGCGGCTCTTGATCTCCACATTCTCGATCAGGCGCCCGGCCACGATATCCGCAAGCACCATCTGCCCCGGTCGCAGGGCGCCTTTTTTGACCACCCGCTCCTCCGGCAAATCCAGCACCCCGTCTTCAGAGGCCAGTACCACCAGCCCGTCGCTGGTCTCGGTATAGCGGGCGGGGCGCAGGCCGTTGCGGTCCAGGCAGGCGCCGACCCGCAGGCCGTCGGTGAAGACGACGGCCGCCGGGCCGTCCCAGGGCTCCATCAATCCGGCGTGAAACTCGAAAAATCCGCGCAAATCCGGCCCCATGGGATATTTGGCCCCCCAGGCCTGGGGAATGAGCATGGCCATGGCATGGTCGTAACCGCGGCCGCCGCGCAGCAAAAGCTCCAGGGCGTTGTCCAGATTGGCGGAATCGCTGGCTCCCGCTTCGATCAAGGGAAAAAGTTTGCGGATGTCCTTGCCGTCTTTGCCGAACAAGGGCGAGGAAAGCCCGGACTCGCGCGCCGTAAGCCAGTTGCAGTTGCCCCGGATGGTGTTGATTTCCCCGTTGTGGGCCAGACAGCGGAAAGGATGGGCCAGACGCCAGGAGGGGAAGGTGTTGGTGCTGTATCTCTGGTGCACTACGGCAAAGGCGGAGGCAACGCGCTCGTCGGCGAGGTCGTGGTAAAATCCCTCTATCTGGGAAGCCATCATCATGCCCTTGTAGACCACGACCCGGCAGGAAAGGCTGGGTAGATAGAAGTCGTCCGCGGAAAACCCGGCCCGCGCCGCCTCGCGCTCCATGCATTTGCGCAGAACGTACAGACGCCGTTCCAGGGCCTCGTCGCCGCCGCCCTTGTCGTCGCTTACCGCAAACTGACAGATATGGGGCCGGCTCGCCCGCGCCGTCGTGCCGAGCACGTCAGGGTTGACCGGCACGTCGCGCCAGGCCAGAATGCGAAAGCCTTCCGCGGTAGCCGTGACCTGCATCAGATCCCGGCATCGGGCGATCGCCTTTTCCTCCGTAGGGAGAAAAACGATGCCCAGCCCGTAAGAGCCTTGCGGCGGCAGGGAGCAGTCGAACCGGTCGCGCACGAAGGCGTCCGGGATGCGGAACAGGATGCCGGCGCCGTCCCCGGAATCCGCGTCCGCCCCGGCCGCACCGCGATGTGTCAGGTTGCACAAGGCCTGAATGCCCATTTTGATGACATCGTGCCTGGCTTCCCCGTCCAGGCGGCAGATGAAACCCACCCCGCAGGCGTCGTGTTCGAATTGCGGGTCGTAGAGGCCTGTTTTGCGCATATAACTTCCTTATTTTTATTTACCGTATGCCCGGTACAGTTATACGGACAGGCCGCCGCTGTCAATCGGCGGAACAGGGAATCGGCCGCCGCCGGGATTGCGCGGTCGCCTGCCGGCTTGCGCCGCTTCGCCGAGGCTTCGGCCGGACGGCTGTGGAAATCCGTACAAGATGCGTTCGTCCGGCGGCCTTGCTATTGACTTCTTGTCCGTTTTACGGGAAGAGATAATCAAACATACCGTCTGAAAAGGAGAAAACAATGGCAGAAGTCACCTATAACGGGAAAACCTTTGAAGTGGACGAGGACGGTTTTTTGCTGCGCTTTGAGGAGTGGTCCCCGGAATGGCTTGAGTATGTCAAGGAATCCGAGGGTATACCTACAATCACTCCGGATCACAAGAAAATTTTGGATTTTCTGCAGGACTACTATAAAAAGAACGGCATCGCTCCCATGGTGCGCATCCTGTCCAAAAATACCGGCTATAAGTTGAAAGAAGTCTACGAACTCTTTCCTTCCGGTCCGGGCAAGGGGGCTTGCAAAATGGCCGGTTTGCCGAAGCCGACCGGCTGCGTGTGACGAAACGCATAAAATCCGGACATCCTCCGGGTTCGCGGCGGACGCGCCGCGGGGTGCCTGCAGGCGGGCTTTGCCCGCTTGCAGGCATTGGCATTGAGGAAACGCTGATTGTTCCCCTGAAGGGGGGCTTTGCCCCTTCAAACTCCCCCGACAGAGGCGGCTTGCGCCGCCTTCGGCGGTGCAAAGCCTTTAGGGTTCCGTAGTGTTCGCTTTTGCAAGTAAATACTATGCGAATAAAAACCATGCCTGTCCGGCTTGATTCTCCGAAGATCATCCCTCCGGGGCTGCCGGAAGGCAGGGCGCGCGCCTTGCTTTTCAGCAGACGGGAGCGGTTGCGCGCCGAAGGAAAACTTCTTGTCTTCACCAACGGCTGTTTTGACCTGCTGCACCCCGGCCACGTGGATTTGCTGAGCAGGGCAAGGGCTGAAGGCGACGCCCTCTTTCTGGGGCTGAACAGCGACCGCTCCGTGCGCGCTCTGGGCAAGGGCGCCAACCGGCCTGTCAATCCTTTCCCCGCGCGGGCCTATGTGCTGGCGCATCTGGCCAGCGTCGATTTTGTGGTCGGCTTTGACGAAGACGACCCCTCGGAACTGATTCGCCTGCTTGAACCGGATGTGCTGGTCAAAGGCGGCGACTGGGACGTGGAGAAAATCGTCGGAGGCGACTTTGTCCGGGCGCGGGGAGGAAAGGTTCTCTCTCTGCCCCTGCTTGAAGGGTTCTCCACCACTGCCCTGATCGAAGCCATCCGCCGGGGCTGAAAAAACCACAGGCTTCCGCTTTGAAGCGGTTTGACCTTGAAGACGAACCGCCCGGGATTTGCCCGCAAATCCCTGACGAGAGATTGCCGCGAGGCGAACCTGTTTCGCCGTCAAGCGGTAATCTCAAGCATAAAATGTTCTAGTAGGTCCAACGGCCCTTCACATACTTGACCAGTTCGGTCGTGCTCTCGCTGCTTTTCAGGGCAAAGGGCCCGCGCTCCGCGGCGGCCTTGGTGGCGGCGATGCAATAAAATTCCTTTTCCACATAACGTATGGTGCCTACATAGACCACCGGCGGATTGCCTTCCGACTTCTTGTAGGAAGTGTTGATGCTCACCGGGTCCACGGCGATGTAGCGGGCGATATAGGTGCCGTCGCTGTTTTTCTTGACTTCTTTTTTCTTTTCCGAAGGCATGATGGTGCGGTTGAAGGAATCCACGATACTGCGCGCGAACTCGTCCAGCTTCTGCTTGATCGCGTCATCTGCGTCCGCGCTAGCCTTGGCGGGAGCCGCCTTGGCAGGAGCGGCTTTCGCAGGAGCGGCCTTGGCGGGGGTGGCTTTGGCTGGAGCAGCCTTGGCTTCGCTTTTCGCCGCCGGGGCGGCTTTGGCGGGAGCGGCTTTCGCCGGGGCGGCTCTGGTTTCGCTTTTCGCCTCCGGGGCGGGTTTGGCGGCATCCGCGGCCGCAAAGGCCGGCGCCGCGCTAAAGCAGACAAAAAGGGCCGCAACAAGGCTCACTCGCAACAAATACTTCATTTTGCACCTCAAATTTTCACGTATTGTTCTCAAGAAAAAAGCGCCGCCGTTTGCGGCGGCGCGTCAGCCTTTGCGGCCGATTGCCGGTTTCCTTGCGGAAATCCGAAACAGAAAGGCCCGGCGGAGCCGGGCCTTTCTGTAATCATGCCGTGTTATTTGAAGTCGATGTCAGCGCGGCGATAGTTGAAATCAACGGCGGAACGGCGGTTGAAGTCAATCTCGGCGCGGCGGTTCATCCGGCGGCCTTCGTCGGTGCTGTTGTCGAACTTGGGCATGGTTTCGCCAAAGCCGCGGGTGGCGATGCTGTTGGCGGGGATGCCCTTGCCGGCCAGATAGCGTTTCACGGCTGCGGCGCGGCGTTCGGACAGACGCTGGTTGTAGGGTTCCGTGCCGAGGCTGCAAGTGTGGCCGTCAACCTGGACGCTGGCGGCGCTGCCGCGCAGAATGCCGGCCAGTTCGTTGAGAATGGCCGCGGACTCGCGGGTGATTTCGGCGGAACCGAGGGCGAACTGCACGCTACGCAGCACGATGCGGCCGCTGGCGCAGAACACTTCGGACACGAAACCGTCCGCAACGATGTCATGGTCAATGATGTTTTCAGCGCGCACGCTTACGCTTTCTTTCGGGCGCAGGTTGGCTATGGCGTCCAGAGTGGCCTGTCCGGCCGGGCTGTCAGCCAGGGAGACAATGTGGAAAACCAGGCCCGGATTGGCGGCTATAGCGGCCTGGGCGGCGGCATAGGGATCGATGCCGCGGTTGTTTTCACCGTCGCTCACCAGGATGACGGCGGTGGGGGTGGGAAGACCGGCGTACAGGGCCTTGCTCCAGTGCGCGATGCCGTCACCCATCGGGGTCAGGCGAGCGAACACCTCGTAGGTGTTCTTCAGAGAATCGAAACCTTTCTGGAAAACCGCGCGATTGTAGGTCTGCTGTTTCACGACCTCTCTGTTGGTCGCAAAGGTGTGAATGGAACCGGTGTAGCCCAGTTCAGGGATGCGATCGTTGATGCGACGCAGGGCCTGTTTGGCCAATTTGAACTTGTTCTCCGCCATGTGCTTGTGGAACATCATCATCGACCCGGAATAGTCGAGGAGGAAGTCAAAGCTCTGAATTTTGGACGTCTGGCAGGCCACCGGCGCCGCCACGGCCGCGGCCGCAAAGGCCATCAGCATGAGGGAGACCAGAGAAATGAGGGTAAAGCGTTTCATAGAACTCCTCCGAAAAGATTGTTTGGGGCTTATTCGGAACATTACGCCCACTTGCCGAACGCAACGCACCGACACACGGAAAAGCACAAGCCCTGCAAAGGGTTGCCAACACGCGCCGACGTTTTGGTCCTAATGCAATGCTTTCCGATAAAGTCACTATACCGTTTCGAAAATTTCGTCAAGTGCCGGACCGGCGAAATTTCCGGGAAAGACAAAATTTTTTCATACCGGGGGAAATCATTATCGCTGCTGTCGTCATCCGTACGGCTCGAAACCTCGCCTACGGCCGACGCTCCCCCGGCGGGGTTTGGGGCGGAGCCCCACAGCCCTTCCCTTGCCGCCGTAAAGCGCCGGAGCGGGCGGGCTTTCCGCGTTCAAACCCGTTCGGGCGCGACTCTGTATCAGACGGTTCTCTCCATGTACAAAGCCAGCCGCCGCACGGCTTCCTCGATGTTTTCCCGGGAAGAGGCGTAGCAGAAGCGCAGGTGTCCCTCGGCGCCGGGGCCGAAGTCTATTCCGGGGGCGAGGCCCACTCCGGCCTTTTCCAGGATGTCCAGGGCAAGCGCCAGACTGTCCGCTGGCCCTCCCTTCCTGTCTTGCAGCATGTGCCGCGCGTCCGCCAGCACATAAAAAGCCCCGGCCGGACGCGAGCCTATGCTGAAGCCGAGACTGCGCAAGCCTTCAAGGAGAACGAGGCGGCGCTCCGCATAGGCCGCGGCCATGGCTTCCACCTCCGCGTCCGCCTCGCGCAGCGCGGCCAGGGCCGCCCATTGGGATATGCTGTTCGCGCAGATGAAAAAATTCTGCTGCATGGTTTGCAGCGCGGGCATCAGCTTCGGCGGCGCGATCAGCCAGCCCACGCGCCAGCCGGTCATGGCGTAGCGCTTGGAAAATCCGTCCAGCACGCAGCAGTCCGGGCTGATCTCCAAAGCGGAAACGGCCCTGCCCTCGTAGACCAGACCGTGGTAAATTTCGTCCGAAACCAGCATCGGTCCCAGAGAAGCCAGGCCCCGCAGTTCCTCTCTGCCCAGAAGCGTGCCCGCGGGATTGGAGGGCGAGTTGACCAGTATGGCCCGCGTGCGCGCCCCCACGAGGCTTTTCACCTTTTCCGCGCCGGGCTGGAAATTTTCCGCCTCTCCGGCCGGCACGCGGATATTTTCCGCCCCGGTGTACCGGATGAAATTTTCATAGCAGGCATAGGCCGGATCGGCCGTGATCACCTCGTCCCCCTGCCCGCAGAGGAGGGAAAAAAGCAGGAGCATGGCCGCTGATGTGCCGTTGGTCACCAGCACCTGCTCCGGGCTGACCGTAACGCCGTATTCGCGCAGGTAGTATTCGGCTATGCCTTCGCGCAGGGGCAAAATTCCCAGGCTGTGGGTATAGGACGTTTTCCCGTCGCGCAGAGCACGCAAGGCCGCTTCCCTTATGCAGGGAGGGGTTTCGAAATCGGGCTGCCCGATCTCAAGGTGAATGATGTGCCGCCCCCGCCCCTCAAGTTCCTGGGCTTTCTCCAGGATGCTCATGGCCAGGAAAGGGGAAAGGCGGGCGCAGTTCCCGCGCGTCATGTCTTCTCCCGTGGCTTTTCAGCCGGAAAGCCCGTGCCGGCAAGGACGTAATCTTCGCCTTCAATGAGGCGAATGATTTCTTTTTGTCCTTCAATCTGACGGCGAAACATAAAATTCATGAACCCGGAATCATTCCCCTGATCTGAGGCATTAAGGGAATCAATGTATTCTGCTCTGAGAATTGGCGGAATAATAATCGGCAAAAACGATTTTTGTATAAGAGAAGCATTCATGACCAAACGTGACACCCGACCGTTGCCATCGGCGAAAGGATGTATGGAAACCAATTTTTTATGTAATATGGCGGCAAACTCGACAGGGTGATATTTATCTCTCTCATTGGCCGCAAAGCTGAAAAAATCTTCCATGGCTACAGGTATTTGGGAAGGTTTGAGAAAAGTTTTTCCGGTCCCTTTTGAAAACACAAAAGCCGCGGTAGTGCGATATTCACCCGGAACGGATTCATTGTCCAAACTGCCTTCAAGAAGCTTATGGAAAAATAAAACATTTTCTTCAGCAATAGTGGCTGAATGAAGTAATTCGAACATATAATCGCAAGCTTTGGCGTGGCCTGTCACCGCCAGGGCGTCGCGAAGGGATTTTCCACCGGCGGTAAGACCCTCTTCGATTAAAATTCTGGTTTCGCTTTCCGAATAGGTGAAGCCCTCAAGCGCGTTTGATGTATATACAAGACCGATGCGATAGTACGACTTCAACTGATCGAGCAATCGCTTGTCGGTGAACGGCCTGTACCTATTGATCAGCGTCTGGCGCTGATCGATCTGATCAAGAAGGGCGGAAGGCCCGGAATCGGGAGTCGGATGCATACCGTCGTTGCCTTATCTGGGTTAAATGGAGCGGGGCAAAGTTTCGATGATCTCCTTCGCCCGGCTGCGGGCGAGGGCGTCCAGGGCGAAAATCCCCTCTACGGCCGCGCGTTCTCCGGCGGCGTCCGCATACCGATCCGGCGCGTTTTTCCCCACGCGGCCAAGCCTCCCGGCGTCTTCCGGCCCGGCGTCGGAGAGCCCGGAAACCTGGCCGTCGCCGCGCCCCGCCTCCCCCGCGACCCTTTCCCAATGCTCATCCAGGCAATGCTCCACGACCAGGGGGATGGAGGTGAAGGCAAGGCGGCGGGCGAGAAAAGCCGCAACGGCCTCCTCGTTCGCGGCGTTCAGGACCACCGGACAGCCCCGCCCGCGTTCCTGGGCGCGGCGGGCCAGGGCGAGACAGGGAAAGTTCTCCGCATCCGGACGGGCAAAAGTCAAAGCGCCCAGAGCCGGCAGATCCGGGCCGGGCAGACCGCTGCCCAGGCGATGCGGAAACCCCAGGCAATAGGCGATGGGGATGCGCATGTCCGGACGTCCGAACTGGGCGAGCTGGGCGCCGTCGCAAAATTCCACCAGGGAATGGACCACGGATTCCCTGTGTACCACGACCTCCAAAGCGGACATGGGCAGGCCGTAGAGCTGGCCGGCCTCGATGAGTTCCAGCCCCTTGTTCATGAGGGTGGCGGAATCTATGGTCACCTTGGCCCCCATGCTCCAGTTGGGATGGTCGAGGGCCTGCTCGGGACTGGCGGTTTTCAGGAATTCCCGCGTCTTTCCCCAGAACGGCCCCCCGGAGGCGGTGAGAATGAGCCGGGATACGCCGGATTGCGTCTGCCCGGTCCCGTCCCGCCGGGCGGCGATGCCTCCGGCCAGACATTGAAACACCGCGTTGTGCTCGGAATCCACAGGCAAAATGACCGCGCCGCTGCGGGCGCAGGCGGCGCGCAGAACTCCGCCTGCCAGGACCAGGGATTCCTTGTTGGCCAAGGCGATAATCTTTCCGGCCGCCGCGGCCGCGTAGGTGGCCCGGAGCCCCGCCGCGCCCGCCTGAGCCGAGAGTACCATTTCCGCCTCCGCAAGCGAAGCGATCCGCTCGTAGCCCTCCCGGCCGGAAAGGATGACCGGGTTGAAATCGGCTGGCAAAAGTCCGCGCAGACGGGAGATGTCGTCCTCAGCCATGAGACCCAGATAGTCCGGCCTGAATTCCGCGGCCTGCGCGGCGAGAAGGGGTATGTTGCGCGCCCCGGCCAGGGCGCGCACGCGGAATTTTTCCGGATGCAGGCGCAGCACTTCAAGGGCCGAACGTCCGATGGAGCCGGTGCTGCCGAGCAGGGCGATGGAGCGCGCCCCGCCTTCGGGCGGTACGAGCGCGCGGTCAAGCTTGGAAATATAGTCGAGCACGGCGCTAAGACCCTTGGGCCAGGCGCACAATCAGGCGAAGCAGCATGTAGACGGCGAGCGTCCAGAGGATGCTGTCCGTGCGGTCCAGCATTCCCCCGTGCCCGGGCAGAATGGAGCCGGAATCCTTGCGTTGCAGGCTGCGTTTGACGGCGGATTCGAAGAGATCGCCCGCGACGGCCGCAAGATGCAGGATCAGGCCTACAAGGAGCCAGAGCCAGGGCGGCAGGCGCAGAAAACGCCATTCCAGAGGCCCGGACATGACGCCCATGCCGGCGCAAACCAGCAGACAGAGCGCCAGTCCGCCGAAGAAACCTTCCCAGGACTTCATGGGGCTGATCGCGGGGCAAAGCCGGTGTCTGCCGAAGCGCGTGCCGGCATAATAGCCGCCGGTATCCGAGGCCACGGCGGCCAGTATCACGAGCACCTGCTCCGCCGGGGCCAGATAGAGGCCAAGCTGCAAGACGAGCGGAATATAAAGGATACCGGCGAAAAGAGGGGCCTGATCCGCAAGCCTGGCCTCGCTGTTGCCGCGCCCGAAGTCCAGAAGAAAAGCCAGACCGGCGGTCAAAATGACGAGAGAGACGGCGATCAGGGTGGCCACAGGACCGAGGAGCTGGGCCATGATGATCAGAAAACAGAAAACAAAGCCCGCTGTTTTGCGTATCAGACTCCTCCGTCCGCCGTGCATGTCCAGGAATTCTCCCAGACTTACGCAGGCGACGACGGAAAGGGCCAGGTTCATGGGCAGCCCCCCGTGGGCGATGGCCGGAATAAAGACCAGGGCCAGGACGAGGGCCGTGCCGATGCGGACCAGGCCGGGGGAAAGGCCCCCGTCCGGCCGGGCAGGGAAGCTCGCGCACAACGCCCGCAGGGAGAAACGCCGGGAAAACCCCCTGATCCTGTCCGCATATCCGCCGCCGATCATAAGGCCTCCGAATTTTGTTTCATTCCCGGCAACCTCAAACGTAAAACGCTCCAGAGCACTTTCACTTTGAAATTGCTCTGGCGGCCGCCCGCCGCGAAGGCGCAAGCGCAATCCATTCGCGCGGTTAAGCGCCGGAGCGGGCGCGGCCTGAAGATGAACCGCGTATAATCCCAACGTTAAAACGCTCTAAACAGTTTGCCCCGGCTCTTTGCCCAAGCCGCCGAAGCGCCGTATCCTGCCGGCATAATCATGCAGGGCCTTGTGCAGATCGGCGGCCGAAAAATCAGGCCAGAGCGTATCGCAGAAATACAGTTCGCTGTAGGCTGTCTGGAAAAGCAGAAAATTGCTGAGCCGCTTTTCGCCGCTGGTCCGGATGACCAGGTCCGGGTCATGGCGCCCGGCGGTATAGAGATATCCGGCCAGACCCTCGCAATCGCACGCGGAGGCCGGCGCTCCGGATTCCATGAACAGGCGGCAGGCCCTGACGATTTCTTCCCGGCCGGAATAGTTCAGGGCCAGATTCAAAATCATGCGGGAATTGGCCGAGGTGCGTTCGCGGGCCAGGGTCAGGGCCTTGCGCGCATAAGCCGGCAGCCCGTCTTCGTCGCCTATGACCTCAAGGCGCACACCCTGTTTTTCCAGGGCGGAGAGCTCTTTGTTGATGAACTCCTCAAGCAGCCTGAAGAGAAAGTTCACTTCCTCGGCCGGGCGGGACCAGTTTTCCCTGGAAAAGGCGTAAAGCGTGAGTTCGGCGATGCCGAGGGTCAGACATTCCTCCACCGTCGCGCGCGCGGCCAGAGCGCCGCGCCTGTGCCCCTCCGCGCGGGGGAGGTTGCGGGCCTTGGCCCAACGGCCGTTGCCGTCCATGATGATAGCCACATGGCGGGGTATCTGATTTTTGTCCAAGATTGCTTCCAACGACGGCCCGCTACTTTCCGCTCTGGTGTCATGCATCGCTTGAAACTGCGCATCCGCTTCGTTTTAAGCGATAAGACCGCGCGGCGAAAACGCGGGCTTGCCGCGCTTGCGCCGCCACGGCGACGCGCCCGGCTTCGCCGGGCTGCGTCATGACCTTCTGCGAATGGCATGACACTAGCTTTTCGTCCCATATCGGTCAAGGCGATTGTGGCGCCAGTTTCCCGGTCTTTTTCTTGACAAAATCCCGTCCGGCTCTCTACAAGATATCTCATAATCAACCTGAGGATTGACTATGGAACACTCGCCGAAAGCGCGGTTTCCGGCCCGTTTGCGGCGGCGCAAGCTTGACAACATAACCCGGCCTATTCCTGAAAGCAGGCGCCGTTATTTTCTTTAAAAGGGAGAATCTATGTCCGATACCATTCAGGCACAACGCACCTACGCACTGGTCGGCACCGGCGGCTGCGGCAAAACCACCCTTGCGGAAATGCTGCTTTTGGAAGCGGGGATCATGAACCGCCTCGGCAAAATAGAAGAAGGCAGCACGACGCTGGACTTTGAGCCGGAGGAAATAAAGCGGCGGGGAAGCATCCAGCCGGGTTTCGCCACCTTCGTCCGCAACGGCGCGCGGCATTTTCTGGTGGATATTCCGGGCGACGGCAATTTTATCGGCGACATCGATCTGCTCCTGGCCGGGGTGGACGCCGTGATTTTCGTCATTGACGCCGTTGACGGGGTGCGCCCTCTCACCCGGCGCATGTGGAACGCGGTGAAAAAAGCCGGTCTGCCCGCGCTGTGCGCGATAACCAAGATGGACCGCGAGCGCGCCGATTTCGCTTCCGCCTACGCGGGCCTGTCCTCCATCCTGGGCATCCGCAGCGTGCTTTTGTACGCGCCGGTAGGAGAACAGGCGGCATTCAGAGGGGTGGCGGACGTCATGGCCGGACGTTGTTTGCTTTTTGAAGGCCAGGACTTGCGCGAAGATGATATCCCGGCGGATATAGTCAAGAATATTGAAGTCTTGCGCGAGACGGCAGTGGAAAATATAGCCGAAAGCGATGACGCGCTTATGGAAAAATACCTTGACGAGGGTTCCTTAAGCCCGGAAGAAATAAGACAGGGTCTGCGTCAGGGCGTGATCCGGGGGCAGATCGTGCCCGTAGCCGCTGTCTCCGGCCTGGAAAACAAGGGCGCCAAAGTCCTGCTCGACGCCGTGGAGGCCCTGCTGCCCTCCGGCCTTGAACGGGCGCCGTTTTCCGGAGAGGACGGCAAGGAGCTTGTGCCTTCCGTAAGCGGGCCGGCCGTCTGTTTTGTCTTCAAAACCATTACCGATCCCTTTGCCGGACAGCTTTCCGTCGCCCGCGTTCTCACCGGTCTCATAACTCCGGAGAGCGTGCTGAAAAATATGAAAAACGGAGACAGCGAGCGTCTCGGCGCCCCGATCTTCATGGTCGGCAAAAGCCAGACCCAGACGAAAGAGGGCATCGGCCCCGGCGCTGTCGTGGCCTTCGCCAAACTCAAGGGCACCCGTAGCGGCGACACCCTCTCCGACGAAAAGCTGGCCTTTGCCCTGACCAGCCCGCCGCTCCCCCCGCAGCTTATCTCATACGCCCTGGCCCCCAGGGAAAAGGGCGAGGAGGACAAGGTCTACGCCGCCGTGCAGCGGCTTCTGGACGAGGACGTCACCCTGAAACTGGCGCGGGATGAGGAAACCGGCGATATTCTCGTCTCCGGCATGGGGCAGTCGCATATAGAAACCGCCGTGGAACGCGCGAAGCGCCGCTACAAGGTGGACATCCTGCTCAAGACCCCCAAGGTGCCGTATCGGGAGACCATCCGGGGCACGGCCCAGGTTCAGGGCAGACACAAGAAGCAGTCCGGCGGCCGTGGGCAGTTCGGCGACTGCTGGGTGGAATTCGGCCCCCTGGAGCGCGGGGCGGGCTACCGTTTCGAGGACGGCATCGTCGGCGGGGTCATCCCCCGCCAGTATATTCCGGCTGTGGACAAGGGTATTCAGGAGGCTTCCGCGCGCGGGTTTCTCGCCGGCTACCCCATGGTCGATTTCAGAGCCAGACTTTATGACGGCAGCTATCATACCGTGGACTCCTCGGAAATGGCCTTCAAGGTGGCGGGTTCCCTGGCTTTCAAAAAGGCCATGGAAACCTGCAGGCCCACCCTGCTCGAGCCTATAGTGACACTGACGATTTCCATTCCCGACGCCAGCATGGGCGATGTGATCGGCGACCTCTCCAGCCGCCGGGGCAAGGTGCAGGGCTCGGATTCAATAGCCGGGATAACCGAAATCAAAGCCTTGGTGCCCGTGAACGAAATACTGCGCTATGCCCCGGATTTGCGCTCCATGACCGGCGGCCAGGGCAGCTTCACCATGGAGTTTTCCCATTATGAGGAAGCCCCTCCGCCCGTGACGGAGAAAGTCGTGGCCGAATACCGGCAGACCAGGGAAACCGAGGGCTGATCGTGGGTTTTTTCTCTTCCCTGCGCGCTCTTTTTTCCTCCGGTCCGGCCGCCGGGGCCGGTAAAGAGGGGGAAGAGGCGGTTTCCGCGTTCGACCCGGTTCGTTTAAGCCCGGAAGAACAGGAAATGCTCACCGCCCTGCGGCGGGCCGAGCCGAAACTCTCCGCCTGGCTGGGGGTGGTTCTTGAGGGCGTGACCCGCGCCGATGACCTGTTTTACTCCCGCATTTCCTTCCTCCTGGCCGCCTTGGAAACCCCGCCCTCCGAGCGTGGGGAATTTGTCCGCAAGTTCAGGCTTTGGCTGACCGACATGGATTATGAGCGGCTCCAGGATTTCCGCTCGGAGTTGCAGTACCGCCTGGCCCTGGCCCTGGACCTGGAGGACGAGGATGACGAGCGCAGCCGGCTGATGCTCAAGATTGCGGACGGGCTCTCCGGTACCCGCGCCCGCATAGCCGGCGGCCTGAACCGGCTTTTCCTGCCCGGCCGGGCCATTGACGCGAGTTTCTGGGAGGAACTGGAGGATACCCTGATTCTGGCCGACGTGGGCGCGGGGGTGGCCGAAAGCGTCTGCGCGGCCCTGCGCGCACGCGCGGAGGCCGAAGGTTTGTCCGATCCGGGCTTGTTGCGCGCGGCGCTGCATGCCGAACTATTGGGCTTTTTCAAACCTCCGCGCCGGGTCGGGCTTGTCACCTCCCCGGAAGTGGCGCTGGTTTTCGGGGTCAACGGGGTCGGGAAAACCACCACCATAGCCAAACTCTGCCACCGCGAGGTCATGCGGGGGAAAAAGGTGCTTTTGGCGGCTGCGGACACTTTTCGGGCCGCGGCCGTGGAGCAGCTTGAAATCTGGGCCGGACGGGCCGGCGCCGGATTCTACGCCAAGGGGCAGGGGGCGGACCCCGCCGCCGTAACTTACGAGGCCTTGGAAAAAGGCCTGCGCGAAGGCTTTGACCTGATTTTTGTGGATACGGCCGGGCGTCTGCATACCAAGGCCAACCTGATGGAAGAGCTGCAAAAGATCGTGCGCGTTGCCGGGAAAGTGCATCCCGGAGCGCCGCAACGCAGCATACTGGTGCTGGACGCGACCACCGGCCAGAACGCTTTGAGCCAGACCCGCATTTTCAGGCAGGCCGTCGGCGTGGATGAATTGATCCTGACCAAGCTGGACGGCACGGCCAAAGGCGGCATCGCCGTCGCCGCCGCGGCCGAATTCGGCATCCCCATCTCCTTTGTGGGCCTCGGAGAAAAAATGGAAGACCTGCGCCCGTTTGATCCGGAACTCTACGTTTCCGCCCTGATCGGCGGCGATGTCGGACGGCAGACGCAAAGTTGAAGGCAACACAGGCGGTTTTTATGCGTACGCTGTACCTGCTTTTTCCGGCCCTGCTGGCGGCCGGCTGCGCCGCGTCCGAAAGGGAGCGTCTTGCCTCGCTTGAGGAAAACTCTCTGCGTGTCGGCCGGGTGCTGGACCTGCGTATCGAACGGACGGAAGAACGTCTGGAGCGGGTTGAAGCCGACATAGCCACCTTGCGCCAGGAGACGGGCCGGGACAAGGGCAAAAAACGGGAACGCCCATCGGTCGGGGCTGAAGAGAAGGGAGCCGCCCGGGATGTTTCGTTCAGGGCGGGTTCAACGCCCGAGATTTCTTATCTGCTTTCCGGCGTCAGAGAGGACCTTGCGGCCGCTTCCGCCATGTCTCCGGGGCAAAATACCGTCCCCGAACAGAACGCCGCGCCGGGGCGGAACAAGGAGCGCGCGGCCGATCCCGTTTCCCCGCGGGAGGATACGCGCCCGGCCTTTCCTTCCGGCGGGACAAAGCCGCCGGAGCTTACCGGGGGACTGTCCCCGGCGGGAAAAGCGGCGGCCACGCCCTCTCCGGCGCGCGCGGGGGACAAGGCGGCCTATCAGGCGGCCCTGGCCTTGTATTACCGGGGAAGTTATGAAAAAGCCTCCGGGGCCTTCGCCGATTTCCTGAAAAATGCGCCGCAAAGCAGCCTCGCCCCCAACGCCATGTACTGGCTCGGCGAATGCGCCTACGCCAGGGGACAGTATGATACCGCGATTCTCACTTTCAAGGATGTAGCCCTGAAGTTCCCCTCCCATCCCAAGGCGGCGGATGCTCTGCTCAAGGCCGGGTACGCCTATGAGCGCATCGGGGACACCGGCAACGCCCGTTTCTACTGGCAGCTCCTGCTTGACGACTATCCCGCGTCCTCCGCGGCCGGTACGGCCCGCAGGCGCGTTTCCGGTTCATGATCGCGGCGGGCGTTTCCGGGCGGGGCGAAGAACTGCGGGCGACCCTCGCCCTGCGCCATTCACCCGGCCTGGGTCTTACACGCGCCGACCGGCTTTTGCGGGCTTACGGCAGCGCCCGCGCAGCGCTTGAAGTCTGCCGGGAGAGGCCGGAAGAATGCGCGGCCATGGCGGAAATGCCCCTGTCAGTCGCCCGGAATCTGAACAGGGGCGAATGGCGGGAGGCGGCGGAGGCGGAACTTGAAGCCATGGAGCGCCTGGGCTGTCCTGTCCTTCTGCACTCCGACCCCGCCTATCCCGAACTGTTGCGCGAGCTGCCCGATGCGCCTCCGCTTCTCTACTGCCGGGGTGATTTGTCTCTGCTGGGCGCTCCTGCCATAGGGGTGGTGGGTGCCCGCGGATGCACGTCCGAAGGGCTGGCCGTGTCGGCCTTTTTCTCCCGCGCTTTGAGCGGGGCGGGGGTGAGCGTCATTTCCGGCATGGCCAGGGGCATTGACCGGGCGGCGCAACTGGCCGCGATGGAGGAGGCCGGACGCTCCATAGGCGTGCTCGGCTCCGGCATAGACCTCGTCTATCCCGCCGAGAACGCGGACTTGTTCGCCCGCCTGGAAAAGGACGGAGGTCTGCTTTTATCCGAGTTTCCCCCCAAAACTCCTCCTGCGGCTACGAATTTTCCCCGGCGCAACCGCCTGATCAGCGGTCTGTCACGGGGGGTGCTGGTGGTGGAAGCGGCAAGGCGCAGCGGCAGCCTGATCACCGCCCGTCTGGCCCTTGAGCAGAACCGCGAAGTTTTCGCCGTCCCCGGACATACCCTGTCCCCGGCTTCCGCCGGCTGCCGCGATCTGATCCGCAAAGGGGCCAAGGCCGTCTTCAACGCGGACGACATCCTTGTGGAACTGGCCTGTCTTCTGGCCGCAGACGCGCGCGCGGCCCTGGAAAAACGCCTCCTGGATCCGGAAGGGGCCCGGGACGGAGCCATTGATGCCTCCGGTCGCAATTTTGCTCCTACGGCGCCTGCGCAGGGAGAGCAAGAGGCGGGAAAACGCCATCCCCCGGCGCGGCCGGGACGGCGCCCGCCTCTCCTGCGGGGTCCGGGGAAAAATACGCGGGAAACCGGCGCGGTTACATCAGGCCGGGCATATCCCGCAAATGCCGAGGATACAGCAAATTCAGCCGGTCCGGGAGAACCCGCCGATCCGCAGGAAGCGCGTATTCTTGCCGCCCTGGCGCAGGGAACCGCGCATATTGACGTTTTAAGCCGCGCCTTGGGGCTTGACGCGGCGCGAGTAAGCGCGCTGCTCGCCCTGCTGGAAGTGCGCGGGCGCGTGCGCCGTTTGCCGGGAATGAACTACACTCTGCCCTGACGGTGGCCTGTGCCGATTCCAAAGCATAAGGAAGCGGCGCTTCCTCATGGGTCGGGGCTGACGCATCTTATTAACTTTTTTCTCAATTTCGCTAAAGACGGATTATGGGTCGGAACTGACGCATCTTATTGCGTCAGCCGCGTCATGGGTCCGGTTTTTCGGCCGCCCCGGATTTGGGGTGGGCCTTGTCGTAGACGGCCAGCAGATGGGCGAGATTGAGATGCGTATAGCGCTGGGTGGTGGTCAGGCGGGCGTGGCCCATGAGTTCCTGCACGCTACGCAAATCCGCCCCTGCTTCCAGAAGATGCGTGGCAAAGGAATGGCGCAGGGCATGGGGGGACACTGTCTGGGGGAGTCCGGCGCGCCGGCAGAGCCCGGCGATGATGCGCTGGGCCTCGCGCCGGTTCAGACGCCCGCCCCGCATCCCCACAAAGAGGGCGCGCTCATTTTCCATCGCAAGGATTGGGCGTTTTTCCAGCCAGAGGGCTATAGCTTCCCTGGCCGTTTCCGTAACCGGAGCCAGACGCTCTTTGCCCCCTTTGCCCCTGATGCGCAAAGTTTCCGGGGAAAACGGGACGCGGTCCGCGTCAAGCGAAAGCGCTTCGGAAACACGCAGGCCGGAGCCGTATAAGACCTCGGCCAGACACAGGTCCCGCGCCCGCAGGGCCTCATGCCTGTCCGGAGGGAGAGGGGAGGAAGCGGTTTCCTTTCCCGGCTCCAGGACGGCAAAAGCTTGGTCCACGTTTAAAAATTTGGGATGACGTTTTTCCGTCTTGGGATTGCCGATTCCTTCGCTGGGCAGGGCCTCGATCAGGCGCATGCGCGCGCAAAAGCGGAAAAAGGAGCGCAGGGCGGAGAGTTTGCGTCCCATGGAAGTCTTGCCGGTCCCCCTGCGGTGCAGGTCCGCAAGCCAGGCCTGTATGTGGCGGCGGGTGACGTTTTGCGGGGCGGCAAGGGAGAGCCCGCGGCGGGCGAGGTCTTCCTCAAACTGCATGACGTCTTGTCCGTATGCCGCGACCGTGGCTATGGAATAGCCCTTTTCCAGTTCAAGATGGGCCAGGAACATCTCCACCGGCTCCGGGGTTCGCCCGGTTTCGTCGGCGGAAACGGCCCGGATTTTTTCTTTCGGGGGCGTCTTTTGAGGGAATTTGGAAGGGCCGGGCATGGCTACAGGGCGGAAAGGTCGGTCTGATCCCGGCGCAGCCGCACCTTCAGGTTCAGAAAAAAGGTTTCGTTCATAAAAGCGTTGGAGCGCTCAAGGATATCGTCGCGTTGCAGGGAAAGTTCCTGCAGGGCCATGGCGTCGTCCACGCCCAGAAGCAGGCTGCGGTCTTTGCTGCCGTAGCCCAGCGGACGCCCGACGCGGGCTATTTCCTCCCCGGCCACCATATCCCAATGTCTCCACAGTTCCTTGAGTCTGCCCTGCCAGGGTCTGCCAAGGCCCGCAAAGAGGTCGCGCACCGCCTCGGCCGCGGAACGGGTTTGCTCCGCGCGCAGGGAGGAAGGCCGGGGACGGCGCGGTTTTTCCGCTTCCCGGAGGGGCGCCCGCCCGCCGTTCACGGCCGAGTCCCGGTCTGGCGCAGGCCGCGTTGCATGGGCGTAAGAATGGCCAGGGCCGCCGCGAAATCGAATCTCCCCATGGCCTCGGCGGCTGTCGCCGCCGCCGCCGCGTTCACCTCGGCAAGGCGCGGCTCCAGGGTCTTGAAAAGTTTGCCGGCCTCGGCATCGTCGTCCGCCAGAAGGGCCACCAGTTCGTCCAGGCCGCGCGCGAAATCTTCGTCCGGTTTCCCGCTTTCGCCCGCCGGCCGGGCGGGGGCGAGGTATTTGCGCAAAGTCCTGTAGAGCGCGGCCACGTCTATGGGTTTGGGTATGTGGTCGTTCATGCCGGAGCTGAGGCAGCGCATGCGTTCCTCTTCGGTGGCGTGGGCCGTCATGGCCACTATGGGCGTTTCGGCAAAGCGGGGATCGGCCCGCAGTCGGGCCGTGGCGGTGAAACCGTCCATCTCTGGCATCTGCAAATCCATGAAGATCATGTCAAAGACAAGATCCGGCTGCGCGTTCACGATCTCCAGGGCCTTTCCGCCGTTGTCGGCCACCGTCACGGTGATGCCGGCGTCTTGCAGCAGGGCGATGGCGATCTGCTGGTTTACCGGATTGTCTTCCGCCAGGAGGACCTCGCAGTTCGGAAAATAAGGGGTGGCGTCCTGTTCCGCCTGCGCCGCGTCCGGCCCGGTCGCTGCGGATTCCACGGCGCTGCTCAGGGCCTGGACCATGGCTTTTTCCAGAAGAAAGGATATGACCGGTCTCTGCACGATGCCGGCGATCAGCCTGCGCGTGTCCCTGGTCATGGCATAGCTGGCGCTGTCCGTATGTCCGAAGGGGACTATGCAGATTACCTGCGGAGAATTTCTCAGACGCATGTCGGTGCGCAGATGCTTTACGTCCCGTCCGTTCTCTTCTTCGGCCAGGGCCAGGGGAAGCACGACCAGCCGGTACGGGGAGTGCCCCTCGTCCGCTCCCGCGGCGGCGGCGAAGGCCCGGCTCATGTCTTCCACGGCCAGAATCTCGCAACCCAGGCCGAGCAGCATCCTTTCAAGGTGCCGTCTTTGCGTTTCGCCCGGTTCCACCAGGATGACGCGCAGGCCGCGCAACGGGCAGTCCACCGCCGTTTCCGCGCCTTCGCCGATTTCCAGAGGCAGATCGACTATGGCCTGTGTGCCGCATCCCGGCTCGCTTTCCAGGGCCAGGCGCCCGCCGCAAAGCTCCAGCAGTTTTCTGGAAAGCGTGAGACCCAGACCCGTCCCTCCGTATTTGCGCGTTATGGAGGCTTCAGCCTGAGTGAAGCTCTTGAAGATGTTCTCCATCTGTTCCGGAGATATGCCTATGCCGCTGTCCTTGACCACAATGCGCAGAAACGCCTTGCCGTCTTCGATTTTATTCAGGGAGCAGTCCAGGCTTAGGCCGCCTTTTTCCGTGAATTTGACGGCGTTGCCGGCAAGGTTGAGCAGAATCTGCGAAATCCTGTCCGGATCTCCGACAAGCTGAAGCGGCACGTTTCCGTCCAGGCAAAAGATTGCATCCAGGTCTTTCTTTTCCGCCGCTTCCCCGATGACCCCCGCCATATTTTCAATGAGTTTGTGAAGGTTGAAGGGAACGTCCCGGATTTCAAGATTGCCGGATTCGATCTTCGAAACGTCAAGGATATCGTCGACCACCCGCAGAAGTGTCACCCCGGCCGAATGTATCTTGCCGACATAGTCTTCCTGGACGGCTGTCAGCCGGGTTTTTTGCAGGAGGTAGGCCATGCCGATTATGGCATTCAGGGGCGTGCGTATTTCATGGCTCATGTTGGCTATGAATTCGCTTTTGGCACGGTTCGCGGACTCCAGGATATCCAGGGCAGATCGGGAGGCGCTTGTCTCTTCGGACTTTCTTTCATCCTCGGCCGCAAGGGCTTTGCGCGTCCATAAGAAGAGAAACGCGACGAGGATGGCGAAAAAAATGAAAGCGCTGTACATCAGTAATTTTCCTCCGGACGTTTTACGCTTGATGCCAGGTTGCGACCGACAGGGGCAAACCGGTATCGGCTGCGGGCAAAGCCTGCAACCGGCCGCGAAGGCGGCATCGGCTGCCGCCGTAATGCGCCGAGGCGGGCGTGCCTTTCCGCATTCAAACCCGTTTGAATGCGGCCTGGTTATGAGACGCTTTGCTAATTCTCCTCTTGCCGGGCTTGCCTGTGCCCAAGCGCGCAAACGCCCGGGTCAGGGCACGGGCGCCGCAAGCGTCAACACCCAGTTGCGTCCTGCGGGGTCGTGTCCTATGCCGGCTTCAAAATATTCCGCTCCCATGAGATTGACGCAGCGGCTTTCGGCGTTCAGCCAGCCGCGCAGCACGGCTTCTTCCCCTCCTTCCATGCGCGCCAGGTTTTCAGCGATAAAAGCCCAGGTGTACCCGGCCTCTGTCAGGCGTCCGCCGACGGTGATTCCCTCCGGTGAGACGCTGGAGAAATAGCGCCGCGCCGTCATGTCCCGGGCATGACGCAGGGCTGCGTCCATCAGAATGGGATTGGCCTGCAGGGCGTGGGTCGGAGGCATGCGCGTGCCCCCGCACATTCGGCCTTTGGCGCGCTCGGCATTGATCAGGTCCAGCAGGAGAGTCCCGCTTCCGGCCCCCACGATGGGGTCCGTGAGACCTCCGGCGGAACCCGTGGGAGCTTCGGTCCCATAGGGGAGTGCCTGATAAGACGAAGGATCGCCGGTTTCGCCGCCGCTTCCGTCGGACGGCTGTTGCGGCGATTCAAGCCCCGAGCCGGGGTCGGGGGAGCGTCTGGGGGCGATATATACGAGCGGAGCGGTTGAACCGGGGGGACGGGTGTCTTCAAGGGGCACAACCCCTGGGCGCGGACCCTGGCGTTCTTCCCGTGGCGGCTGCGGTACCCCGAAGGGTCCCGGGCCGGTCGGGGGGACAAAGGGCTGGTCCTGCCCGGAGAGCGCGCCTTCCGGGGAAGACGGGGCAGGCTCCTGCAAAAGCGGGGATCGAGCGGGATCGGCCGGCAGACTTTGCAAAGGCGCAGCCGGAGGGAGCGGCGCACTGGAAGCGGGGAAAGGCGCGGCTTGCGGCAGGGTTTCACCAAGCTCTCCTGACGCGGCGGGGTTTTGCGGAAGAGCCTGCATCCCCGGCGGATCATAAAACCGCACGGGCCCGACCGGACGGCCGAGCGCATCTGTTTCCACTTCTCCGATTGGGCGCGACGGCGCCGGTTCCCTGGGCTCCGTGCCGGGCTTGACCGTCGTCGGCCCATAGGCATCGTAGGTCAAAACCCTGTTTTTCTCCGCATCCTGCCGCGTTTTTTTGCCGGGTTTCCCCGGATCGCGTCCCGCCTGCGCGACCAGGATCTCCCCGCCCTGGGTCTGTTCGTAAAAGGGTTGGGATTTTTGCATGTCGGTCCGGCCGGCACTTGTCGCGCCGGTGGGCGAAAGGGCGGCTGCGAGCAACACGGCCGGAAAAAGGAGAGCGAATTTTGTCAAAGGCATTATGACATCCTGTATATGCGGATGCGCCACGCAAATGGGCTTTCTTGACGCCATGTCCGCAAGGGATTATAGCTCTTCTGCCCGCTCAAGACAAGGAGACGCTTCATGGCAAGCCGCATTCGGGTGGGCTTGAATGCGGAAAGGCGCGCCCGCTCCGGCGTTTTGCGGCGGCAGCCGATGTCGCCCGCGCCTTCGCGGCGGACTGCGGGCTTTGCCTGCAATCGACGCCAATTTGCTCCCTGTTGGCCGCAACTTGGCGTCGTACCGGCCCAAAGCGTTTTCAGAATGAAAGACTTTGTAAACTGTATCACAACCACCTTTTTCCACACAAGTGCGCATGCGCAATATTCGATTTCGGGTTTTCCTGATTGCGGTCGTTTGCTTTTCCGCTCTCGCCGCGGTTCTGGCGACGCGTTTTTTCTCTTGCGGGACGGTGGTTTCCTCGCAGGCGCGGGATCGCTATTATCGTTCCGTCTATATCCTGCAAAGCCTGACCGAGGTGGCGTCCGGGGAAAAAGCGGCCATTCCCTCCGGAATTGTCTATTCCGACGAGACGGAAAGCCTGCTGCATCATCCGGACAAAATACTGGTGCTGGGCAGGATCGCGGAAGATCTGGCCTCATTGCGCGCCGAGTTTCCCGAAGCCTGGCTTTTTGAGGCTTACGCGCGGATGGCCTTGGGCGAACGCGCCGAAGCCGCTCGCCTGCTTGCGCGCTACGTTGCGGAAAACGAATATCGTCCCGCCCATTATGCCCTGCTTTGCGAAAATCTTGCGGAAAGCGGGGATTATGTGTCTTTGCTGGTTTTCAGCCGGGAATGGAAGGAAAAGGACCCGGCCTGCAACCGGGACAGGTCCCGCCATGTACTCGCCGCGTTTTACAACAGCGGGCGCTTTGACGAGGCCCTGGAAGCGGCGCGGGAGGAAGGCGCCTGCCTGGGCTGGGAGGCGGAGGTCTATGCGGCCAAAGCCTTTCTGGGACAGGGTGACGAAGATCATGCCAGACAGGTGTTGCTTCGGGCCGAGAACCGCTTTGCGGAAAACGCGGCCCAGATCCGGCGGCTTTGGGAACTGTTGCGAGGCAAAAGCATCCTTTGACGCCAATTCACACTCAAGCGGGATTAAAGCTGTTTGACATTGAAAATGTATAACCCGCTCTAACGCACTTAACTTTGAGATTATACACGGTTTATAGAGGTTCCCTTCAGGCCGCGTCCGCTCCGGCGCTTTAACCGCGCAAATAGATTGCGCTTGCGCCTTCGCGGCGGGCGTCCGCTCGCGCGGCCTCCAGAGCAATTTCAAAGTGAAATTGCTCCAATGGCGTAAAAAACGTTCACGCCGGCTTGCAACAACGCGTCCGGCGGGCGGCTTGCCGCCGGAGTTGGGGATACTGATATGGGTGCACGGAAAAAAACAAAGAGCGTCGTTGCCGGTAGCAAACCGGCTGTCTCTCCCGGACAGTACGGCGGAAGTACGCCGCCTGCATCCGTCGCCGGCAGCGATGCTTCCACCTGCGTTGAGCCGTTTGAAACCCTGGAAGGCAACGGTAAAACACTGGCCTTGATCCTTCGGAGCTGCTATTCGAAAGACGGCATCGCCTTTTTTACTCCGGAGACATTTTCCCAACAATTGGGCTACATGCGGCACCCCGGGGGATACAGGATCGCGCCCCATGATCATAACCCCCTGCCGCGCACTATCGAATGGACGCAGGAAGTCCTGTTCATCAAAAGCGGCAAGGTCAGGCTTGATATCTACGCGCCTGAAAGCCGGGATTACCTGGAAAGCCGTATCCTGCATCCCGGTGACCTGGTGCTCCTGGCCCATGGCGGGCATGGGCTGGTCATGCTTGAACAGTCGGAGATCATTGAAGTCAAACAGGGACCCTATGCGGGAGAGGCGGATAAGACCCGCTTCATTCCGGTGGATGACAGTCGCATATCCTGCAAGGGGTAGCCGATGGCAAAAAATGCCGCATCCTGCGTCTTCACTGTCCCAGGCTTATCCAGGGTCATTGATTTCCGTATGTTTTTTCAAATCCGCATGCATCCCGCTCCGGGGCGGACAGTTCTCCGCCTTTGCCCGGCAGCCCCCAATCAGCAAGCCTGGCGCTGATAAATTCGCAGACTTGGGCCTGTTCGCGCTTGCCGTTGCCGGACACGCGCAAAGCCTCGCCGAAGCGGATACTTACTCTTATTTCCGTGCATAATCCACCGTAATCCTTGATATATTTTCCATTGCGCCAGGCATCGGTGCGCAAGGCCACGGGCAGCAGAGGCACATCCGCGCGTCTGGCCAGTTTCACGGCGATGCTGTTGAAGACAGCGGGATCGAAGACCGGCGTGCGCGTGCTCTGAGGGAAGACGATGAGCGAAATGCCCTTGCCGAGGCGCTCGATTCCCTCTTCTAAAACAGTGGCGAAATCCTCGCGCGGATTTTTGCGTCGCACCACGATCGGGTCCCGGCTTTGCAGCACCGGGCCAAACCAGGGATAGCGGAGCAGGCTGTCCTTGACCACGAATGTCACCGTCTTGCGCGGATTGATGAGCGAGGGCAGCACAAAGGTTTCCAGGGTGCTCATGTGGTTTCCCACAAAGACGCAGGGTCCTTCCACCCTGTCGATGTGCCCCATGCCGCAAAAACGCAGGCGCACCCCGCAGCGCTCCAGGGCGCGCACCGTGGCCGTGCTCCCGGCCACCCACTCTTTCCCCCCGTAGAGTCCGGACCTGGCCAGGTGTCCGTCATGGCGCACAATATCCGCCACGTTCAGGGCAAAGAAAAAGGAGGGCAGGAAACGTTCAAACCCGGCCGCTCCTTCCGGAGTCTCATAGGAATCGCCTGGAAAGGGAAAAAGATTCACTGCTGTCCTCTTCAATGCCATGCAAGCACTGATTTATGGGAACCTCTACAAACCAGGATTTTTGTTTCCCGGCAAGGAAGGCGAATTTCGACAAGGGGGAGTATATTCAACATATTCGACCCGTTGGCGAAAGGATCCTGACGCCGCCAGGGGCAAAAAGACGGTTTATAGAAGTTCCCTTATGGAAGCGCCGTTTTTTTGCGAGGGCTTTGCCCTGCGCTCCCGATAAATGTTTCAAGAAGTTCCGTCGAGGGGTCCAGTGGGAAATCATTATCGCTCTAATCAACACTCCGTTAACACGCTCTGGGAGCCTGCAGGATTTTGAACATAACATATTTAATTTATTAATGCGCATACATTTATCGCATTCGTAATACTCAAAAATATCAATATGTTATCTCGACACGGGCGTCTCTCTCCGACAGACTCCTAGCCTTTCCCCTCGGACTTCTTTTTTAGCCGTTCAAGAATCCTTTTGCGCCAGGCATAATGCTCCCCCTCGTCCCCCGCGCCCTTGGGAAAATAGAACTGACGCTCGGGGAGTTCATCGGGCAGATACTCTTGTTCCACCCAGGATTCCGGGTAACTATGCGGGTAGAGATAGTCTTTGCCGTAGCCCCAGGCCTTTTGCAGCCCCGCGCAGGGATTGCGCAGGTGCAGGGGCACGGGATGCGCCCCGCCGGCGCGCACAGCGCGCTGCGCGCCGAGATAGGCGGCATAGGCCGAATTGCTCTTGGGTGACAGGGCCAGGTAAATCGCCGTCTCGGCCATGGGCAGATACCCCTCGGGCATCCCGATCGCCTCCACGGCATGCAGGCAGGAGACGGCCAGAGGCAGGGCGCGCGGGTCGGCCAGTCCCACATCCTCGGCCGCGGAGAGGATCAGGCGGCGGCAGACGAAACGCGGGTCCTCGCCCCCTTCAAGCAGACAGGCCAGATAATAGACCGCAGCGTCCGGATCGCTGCCGCGTATGGATTTGATCAGGGCCGAGGCCAGGTCGTAATGCTTGTCGCCCAGCCGGTCGTGCCTGGCGACGATCTCCGGCAGGGATTTCTTTATGCCCTCCTCCGTGCGCTTGTCCGCAGGCAAATCCGCCGCGTATTCCACGAGGTTGAGGAGCATGCGGGCGTCGCCCCCGCAGACGTTCACCAGCATCTCCAGGCTTTGTCCGGCAAACTCCGCGCCCGCCTCCTGAGCTCCGCGTTCGGCAAGCCGCAGAAGTTCCGGCACGGCCAAGGGGCGCAGGCGCAGAACATGCAGGCGGGAGAGAAGCTGGGCGGTCACGCAAAAGGACGGGTTTTCCGTGGTCGTGGCGAACAGGGTCAGTTCGCCGCTTTCAAGCAGAGGCAGAAAAAAATCCTGCTGGGCCTTGGAAAAACGATGCACCTCGTCCAGTATCAGGAGGTCCGTCCCGGAAAGCATGCGCCGCAACTGCTGTATTCCGGCCTCCGGAGCACTGACGCGCTTATAGGGACGCTGCGCGCCGCGGGCCAGGAGCAGGGCCAGACTGGACTTGCCGGATCCGGGCGGACCGTAGAAAAGCAGGCTGGGCAGCCTCTTGGCCCTTAACAGGTTTTCCAGTTTGGCGCGCAGATGCCCCTGCCCGACGAAAAAATCCAGGTTTTCCGGACGCAGGCGCTCCGCCAGAGGGGCTCCGCTCATACCCCCTGCCTCGCCATATAGGCCAGACCCAGAGTAAGAACGGCGGCCGTCTCCCAGCGCAACACGCGCCCGCCCAGGCTGACCGGGAGAAAATCAGCGCCGGCGAAGGCCTCGACCTCGCGCGGCGAAAACCCTCCCTCCGGACCCAACACCAGAAGCAGATCCCCGGGAAAAGACAGATCCGACAATCCGAGCAGCCTTCCCCCGGTGTCCCCTTCATAGAGCAGATAGGCGCGGGAGAACTCTGCGCGGCGGGCTATGATCGCCTCCGCCCCGCCCTTGAGCAGGGCGAGCTCCGGCACCCGCGCCGCCTCGCATTGCTTGGCGCCGGCTATAAGCGCGGCTTTCCAGTTTTCTTTCCCCGTATCCGGCAGGGCGGCCTGACTGTAGTCACCCTGCCAGAACCAGACGGAAAAAGCGCCCAGTTCCACGCATTTTTCCATGAACCAGCCCCGGCGCAAGGCCTTGGAAAAGGCGGCCGCCAGGGTGCAGCGCACCCCGCCTTCCTCTTCCCGCCCTTCCGAAACGGGACTTAGGCAAACCCGACGCCCGCCGACATCTTCCACCCGGAAAACCCCGAAACGCCCGCATCCGTCAAACAGCCGCACGAAAGCGCCGCTTCTCAGGCGCAGCACCCTGGACAGATGCCGGGATTCGGAAGGGTCAAGCAGGTAGGGCGCCCGCCATTCCCCGGGGGCGAGGTAAAAGGAGCGCAAGGGCCTGTCTTTTGTCGGCCCATCGGGCATTTTCCGGGGCATCACAAGAGGGTCGCGCGGGCCGTCCCGCCCTTGTAGAAAGGCAGGGCGACGCGCTCGGCCCGTATCTCCGCCCTGGCCGCGCGCAATATGTAGGCGTCGGCCTCGGCCAGATCCGCCCGGATATAGGCCAAGGCTATGGCCATGCCCACGGAAGGACCGAAAGAGGCGCTGGTCACCACCCCGGCCTCCCGGTCTTCAAGGAAGACCGCGTCTCCGTGGCGGGCGCTTCTGCGCCCCGGCAAGACGAGGGCCGTAAGTTTTTCCCGTACCTTGCGCGCTCCGTCCCGGCCCGTATAGGGGTCCTGGGAAGTGAGCATGGCGGCGTACCCGGCTTCGGCCGGACTGTGCCGCTCGTCCAGATCCTGCCCGTTCAGGGGCAGCCCGACTTCCAGGCGCAGGGTGTCGCGTGCGCCAAGGCCCGCCGGCATTACCCGCGGGTCTTGCAAAAGCAGTTCCCAGAGCTTTTGCGTCTTCTCCGCCGGGCAATACAGCTCGACGCCCAGTTCCCCGGTATAGCCGGTGCGGCTGACCAGAAGCGGCGCTCCGTCAAAAACCGCCTCCTCGCTGAAGCCGAAATAGGGCAGCCGCCGCCAGGGTCCGGGCAGGACATCCTCCAGCACGGCGAAGGATTCCGGGCCCTGCAGGTCAAGTTTACCCGTGGCGTCGGATGCGTCCTCAAGCCCTATGCCGGGCGCCAGACGTGCGCGCAGGGCGGCCAGATCACCGGCCCGGCAGCCGGCGTTGACGACGACCATGAAACGCTGATCGGCCATGCGGTAGACTATCAGGTCGTCCATAATCCCGCCTTCCTCGTTCAGCAAAAAACCATAGCGGCAGCGGCCGGGCTTTAAGGTCGAGATGTTCACGGTCAGGGCGCGGGCCAGAGAATCCGCCGCCCCTTCCCCATCCACGATAAACTCGCCCATGTGGCAGATGTCGAAAAGCCCGGCCTTGGAGCGGGTATGCAGATGCTCGGCGATAATGCCGCCCTGATACTGAATGGGCATGTTCCAGCCGGCGAAAGGGGCGCATTTCGCGCCGTGCTCCAGATGCCAGGCCGTCAGGGGGGTCTGAAAAAGGTCGCTCATTCCGTGCCTCCGCGGAGTTTTGCGCCCCCGGTCTGCCGATCCCCGGTGCGCAGCTTGCGTATTGATTTGAATTCGTCGATCAGCGCCACCAGTTTACCATAATTGCGCCTGATCTCCAAGCCGTTCCGGGTCAGGCCGCTTTCATTGCGCTCTATGTAGACTCGAACCAGATAGCGGTCATTGAGGATGGATTCGCCGATGGCGATAACGGTTGCGACAAGCGCGTCAAAATAGTCCACGATCTCGAATTTCAAGGCGTGCAGCAGGGAAACGGCGGCCGCGAGCATCTCGGCGTAGCCTATGCGCCGGCCCCTGACGTTGCGGTCGAGCAAGTCCTCAAGCATCCTGACCTTGCGGGCCTGCAAAATGTAATTATAGCGGCTCAGGGTTTCCTGGCGGTACTCGGCCAGACCTTGGAAGCTCTCGGCCTTTTCCGGGGACAGCAGGTAGTTGCTCACCACCTTGTCGATATGCGCGAAAAACTCGTCGCTGTATCCTATGATGCGGCGCTGGTGTTTGGAGAGCCAGAAATAAAGAAACTTGAGGCGTTTTTCCTCGGTATCCGTGTTCTCGATCAGCTCATTGCGCTTGTAGTGAGCGCGCCCGAAATATTCCCCGTTCACGATGTCGTTTAAACGGATATACATGTTGGTGGGGCTGCGGGCAAGCCCGCCGCAGGGCACGGCCTCTCCGGTCAGGGGGTGGATGATCTCCTGGTCGCGCACGGACAGGGCGCGCTCCTGGCGCACGTTTTCCGGGCTGAACTTGTGCTGCTGGTAATTGACCCTGAGGATCGCCACCCGTCTTTCCGGATCCAGGAAAAAACCCTTTTCCAGAAGCTTGTCCGCATCAAGGTCTTCCTGGTCGTCATCAACGTGCACCAGGGCTATCTTGTCGACCTGCGGGTAGAGGCGCGTACTCGCGTCTCCGTAGATGGTCGTCAGGGTGCGGTCGGACTGGCCGAGCACGCGGATCAGGAAATGTTCGCCGATCTTGTGCAGGCGTCTGGCGAAAAGCGCCGCGGAGGTGCGCCTCTCCGAGCTCACCGGGAACCCGTAAAGCTCCATGAGGTGCTGAAGCACGAAATTGCGGTTCTGATCATAGGCGTCCGGGTCGTCCATTCTGAATTTGCCTATGCGCAGCCCGTAGCGTTTGACCTCGGTATCCAGATCCGAAGGGAAAGAGGCATAGACCCCCGCCAGACAAAAACTCATGTCGTGGGGATGCGGGCCGTGCATGCCGAAGACTTGGGCGCGGTCCATGTTGACCAGAAAAGGGTGCAGGTCCGGGTAGATGGCGAGATCGGCCACATTTTGCTTTTCGAAAACCCGGCGCAGGCTCTCGTGCAGGTCGCGCGGCAGCCGCGATTGCACAACTCCCAGGTTGCGGACCATATTTTGCTGGACCAGATCGGCGCGCAGGTTCTCGTCCGGGGAGAGCAGGGAATCGTATTGGAATATCTCGGTAAAGTTGCAAACAGGACGGGCAAGCGCCACCAGACTGAAGCCGGGCAAATGCTTGTACTCCCAGAGATCCGGCTCAAAACTCGGCATCAGCTCCCTGAGTTCGACAAGCGGGTAGTCTGGCTGTTCGCAAAAAGGCCTGGCCAGGCAGTATTTGATATGCACCCAATCGAGAAAGGAGCGGAAGGCGGACATGGAAGCCAGACGCAGGGGAGCCTGCGCTTCGCAACCCTGCCCGAAGGCGGGATGCGCTTTGCTGAACAATATCTTCCAGTCGCTGCTCATGGTTTATGCATTTTCACCAACAGCCCCGAAGGCATTGCAGAGTGTTTCCACCTTGAAAATGCGCGGTAATCACGCTTGCGCGGCCTGAATATCCTAACGGCAACGGACGAATTTCACAAGCGAAAACGGTTTTGCGCATCGCCCAATCGGCGCTTGCTGAAATTCGCGCGTGATGTTACAGATATCCGCATTGAAAAGTATGCTTTTCAATGCGCGGAATCGCCGGCCGGATTGCGTTGTTTCCGACCGGTTCACGCCGCTTCGCTGCGATGTCAGTCTGGCGGCCGGTTATGGATTTCCATGCGAAATCCATAAAAAGGGGTGGGCGGTTCAAGAATACTCTCAGACCTAAAAAGAGGCCATCATGCCGAAATTCCTTTACGCCGCATGCGGGAAAAACGGCAAATCCCGCACGACCCGCGAATTTGCTTCCGACTCCTGGCAGATTGTAAGAATGGACGAGAACCCGGACAGCCGTCCGGACGTAGTGGCGACACTGCTGGACATGGCCCAGGTGGAGAGCGGGTCTTTTGACGCCGCCTTTATCGCCCACAGTCTGGAACGCCTCTATGCGCACGAAGTCGTCCCGGCCCTGCGCAATATCCGCAGGATTCTGAACGACGACGGCTATCTGGTGGTGAGCTGCGCGGACCTCAAGTCAGCCTGCGCCCTTATCGCCAACGACAAGCTTCTGGAGCCGGCCTATGAATCTCCGGCCGGTCCGGTGGCCCCCTTTGACATACTCTACGGCTTCCGCCCGGCCCTGGCCGCGGGGTATGTGCGCCACGCCAACAACTGCGGGTTCACCGCCCGCGTCATGACCGGCACTCTGGCCCAGGCCGGCTTCGCCACCGTCTGGATCAACACCTACCCCAGCACCTTCACGATCATGGCCATAGCGACAAAAAAACAATGCACCGAACAGGAGATGCGCGAGCTTGCGTCCAAGCACTTCGGTTCCTGATCGCGTACGGCCGCAACCGCCCGGTGCGCCGCCGGAGGCGGCGTGAGCGCGGCAAAAACCGCGTTTTTACCGCGCGGTCTTATCGCTTAAAACGAAGCAAATGCGTAGTGTTAGAGCGGTTTGGCATTGAAAATGTATAAACCGCTCTGCAAGGATTTGCCTGCAAATCCTGCCGCGAGCTTGGCGCAAGGCGAACCTGCTTCGCCGTCAAGCGACAATCTCAAGCGCAACATGTTCTAATTCAATGCAGAAACCGGATCTGACCCTGTTCCCCCCCGAACCCGGCGTGTACATCTACAAGGACCACACCGGCCGCATCCTCTATGTCGGCAAGGCCGCGCGCCTGCGCCAACGCATCTCTTCCTATTTCCACAAGGCCTCCTCCCTTACGCGCAAGACGCGCCTCATGCTGGAGCACGCGCAAAGCATCGAAATCCTGCGCACGGGCACAGAAAAAGAAGCCCTGCTCCTGGAAGCCAGCCTGATCAAAAAACACCGGCCCCGTTTCAACATCGTCCTCAGAGACGACAAGGAATACCTCCTGTTTCGCATAGACGCGCGAAATCCCTATCCGCGCGTGGAGATCGTGCGCCGTTCCAAGGAAGGAGGCAGGCTCGGCCGGGCGCGCTATTTCGGGCCTTTTTCCTCCAGTCTGGCCGCCCGCGAAACCTGGCGCCTCATCCACAGGCACTTCCCCCTGCGCCGCTGCCGCGATACCGCTTTCGCCAACCGCACCCGCCCCTGTCTTTATTACGACATAGGACAGTGTCTGGCGCCCTGCGTCCTGCCCGTCGACCGGGAGAAATACCGCGCCCTGCTCGGGGACGTGGAGCTTCTCCTTTCCGGAAAGACGCGCTTCCTGGCGCGCAGGCTGCGGGAGGAAATGCGCGCGGCCGCGCGCTCGCTGCGCTTTGAAGACGCGGCCAGGCTGCGGGACCAGATCCGCGCCCTGGAAAAAACTCTTGAACGCCAATCCGTCGTGCTTGAGGAAAACAAAGACCTCGATCTGGTCGGATTAGCCCAGCTTGCCGAAGGTCTGGCACTGGGCGTGGTCTTTGTGCGGGGCGGGCTGCTTATTGACGGGCGCAATTTTTTCTGGTCCGGACTGGATGTGGAAGACAGTCCGGAACTGCTGGGCGGGTTCATCGCCCAGTATTATCTGCGCCGCCGCGGTCTTGGCGAAAGCCTGCCGCCGCGCATCGTGGTGCCCTGGATTCCGGCGGAGGCGGAAGACGCTTTCCGCGCCCTGGAATCCGCGCTAGCGGAAATCCGGGGCGGGCCGGTGCAAATAGCCGTGCCCAAAGGGCGGGATGAGGACAACCTGATTCTGATGGCCGTATCCAACGCCCGGGAGGCGGCGGTTACCGCCGTCCGGCCGCTTATGGCCGGGCTTTTGCAAAAGCGCTTCCGGTCTTCCAGACCCGTGCGGCGCATAGAAGCCGTGGACGTCTCGCACACCGGAGGGACCCTGGTCCGCGCGGGCATGGTGGTTTTCGAGGATGAACGGCCGGTGAAGGAAGACTACCGCGTCTACAACCTGTCCGCGGGCGGGGCCGACGACTACGCGGCGCTCGCCGCCTGGGCCGAACGGCGCGCGGATCGCAAGGAAGACAGTCCCTGGCCGGACCTCATCCTCGTCGACGGCGGCCGTGGACAGCTTTCAAGCATCGGCCGCGTATTCGGTTCCAGGATGCTGAAAACCGGCCCCGAACCGGACGCGGATTTCCTTCTGGCCTCCATAGCCAAGGCCAGGGACGGGGAGGGGCATACGGACCGCAGGGCGGGCAAGGACAATGACCGCATCTTTCTGCCGGGGCGGAGCAATCCCCTGAATTTCCCTCCCGGGGCTCCGGAGCTTTTGTATTTGCAGCGCATCCGCGACGCGGCCCATGAATTCGTGATAGGCCGGCACAGAAAAGCCAGGGAGGCGGCCACCCTGGCCGGAGAACTGACCAGAACGCCGGGCATAGGCCCCAAACTGGCCCGCGCCCTTTTTGATCGCTTCGGCTCCCTGGCCGCAATGGCCGGGGCCGAGACGGGGGAACTGGCGGAAACGCCCGGCATAGGCAGGGCCAAGGCCGAAGCCGTCCGGGCGCGCCTTTCCGCCCTGTTCGGCAAATGACGCGGATGCCGGATAAAATATTCCGTTTCATCCGGAGACCGGCCCGTTTCCGGATGCAATTTACTGTAACAGGGAATTTCAATGCCGAACCCTTCCCGCCTTTTCATATTGCGCCCTGTGGCCACCTCTCTGCTTACGGCGGCGCTTTTTTTCTCCGGGCTCCTGGCGTACCGCAACATGCCCATCTCCGCGCTTCCGGAAATAGACTACCCCACCATCCAGGTGGTGACCATCTATCCGGGCGCAAGCCCGGAAGTCATCACCGCCGGCATAACCGCTCCCCTGGAAAACCAGTTCGGGCAGATGCCCGGGTTGAGCCGCATGTCTTCCCAAAGTTCGGCCGGAGCCTCGATCGTCACCTTGCAGTTCATCCTGGAAATGAGCCTGGACGTGGCCGAGCAGGAAGTACAGGCGGCCATCAACGCCGCAGGCAGCTATCTGCCTTCCGACCTCCCCAATCCGCCCATCTACAACAAGGTCAACCCGGCCGATCCTCCGATCATGATCCTGGCGGCCACCTCCACGGGCATGCCTCTGCCCCGCCTGCAAGACCTGGTGGATACGCGCCTGGCGCAGAAAATAGCCCAGGTCTCCGGGGTTGGTCTGGTCAGCTTCTCCGGAGGACAAAAACCGGCCGTGCGCGTGCAGGTCAACCCGCGCCTCCTGGCCGCGCACGGCTTTTCCCTGGACGATGTGCGCAACGCCGTGGCCAACGCCAACGTGAACATCGCCAAGGGAGGGTTTGACGGCCCGCAACGCGCCTCCACAATTGACGCCAACGACCAGTTGCGCAGCGCGGATGAATATCGCAGGCTGATCATCGGCTACAGAAACGAGGCCCCGGTCTATCTCTCCGCCGTGGCCGATCTGGTGGACGGGGCGGAGAACGAACGTCTGGCCGCCTGGAAGGATACGACTCCGGCAATCATCATCAACGTGCAAAGACAGCCCGGAGCGAACATCATCAAGGTAGCCGACGAGATAAAGTCGATTCTGCCTGCCCTGCGCGCCGCCCTGCCGGGTAACGTGGACCTGGAAATACTGGCGGATCGGACCCTGACCACGCGGGCCACGGTGCGCGACGTGCAGTTTGAACTTGTCCTGGCCGTGGCCATGGTCATCCTGATCATGTTCTTTTTTCTCGGAGACCTGCGCGCCACCATCGTGCCCGGCACGGCCGTGCCCCTGTCTCTGGTGGGCAGCTTCGGCCTGATGTATTTTCTGGGGTTTTCCGTAAACAACCTGACCCTCATGGCCCTGACCATAGCCACCGGCTTTGTGGTGGACGACGCCATCGTGGTCACGGAAAACATCAGCCGCCACCTTGAAGAGGGAAAAAGTCCCCTGGACGCTGCGATCGCCGGGGCCGGACAGATTGGCTTCACCATCATCTCCCTGACCGTCTCCCTGGTGGCCGTGCTCATCCCCTTGCTCTTCATGGGCGACATCGTGGGACGCCTGTTTCGGGAATTCGCCGTTACCCTGGCCGTGTCCATCCTGCTTTCCGCGCTCATCTCCCTAAGCCTCACCCCCATGATGTGCGCCCATCTGCTGCGCTCCTCCCCGAAGCGGGAAAAAGGCCGGGGCGGCCTCTGGCGGCGCGTCCTTGCCCTCTACGATCGCCTGCTTCTGGTAGTGCTGGACCACCAGGTCCCGACCCTTGTCGTGGCTTTGGCCACCCTGGTTTTTACCGCCGGCCTGTATGTGATGATCCCCAAGGGTTTTTTCCCGGTCCAGGATACCGGCCTGATTTCCGGGGTCACGGAGGCCCCGCAGGACATAGGATTCGCAGAAATGTCCCGCAGACAACGCGAAGTCGCGGCCCTGGTCCTGAAAGACCCGGACGTGGCCGGAGTTTCTTCCTTTATCGGCGTGGACGGCACAAATCCCACCCTGAACAGCGGCCGCATGACCATAGCCCTCAAACCCCTGGAGGAACGCGCAAACCGCGCTCCGGAAATCATCCGGCGCATCTCGGAAAACATGCGCTCCCTGCCCGGCATAACCCTGTATATGCAGCCAACCCAGGACATCACCATTGAGGACAAGGTTTCCCGCACCCAGTACCAGTTCAATATCGAGGCCCTGACCCTGGAGCAGCTGCGGGAATGGGTTCCAAGGATGGTCGACGCCTTGAACGCCCTTCCGGAGACGGAAGACGCGGCCTCGGATCTCAATGCCGGAGGCAAACAGGCCTACCTGGTCATAGACAGGGACAGGGCCTCTTTCTTCGGAGTCTCCGCGGCGGCCATAGACAGCGCCTTATACAGCGCCTTCGGACAACGCATCATATCCACAATATTCACCCAGAGCAGCCAATACCGGGTGATCCTGGAGGCCAAACCCGAATTTCGCCGCGATTCCTCAAGTTTCCAGCATATCTATGTGAGCGGGACGGGCGGCGCCATGGTGCCCCTGACCGCCGTGACACAAGTGGAAGAACGTGACGCCCCTCTGGTGATAAACCGGCAGGGGCAGTTCCCCTCCGCCACTGTTTCCTTCAATCTGGGCGAAGGCTACAGCCTGGGTGAAGCGGTCGCGGCCATTGAGCGCACGGCAAAGGAGATCGGTCTGCCGCCTTCCCTCCCCCTGACCTTTGAAGGCGCGGCCAAGGCCTTCCGGGCCTCGCTCTCCGGGACCCTGTGGCTGATCCTGGCCGCCGTGCTGACCGTGTATGTCGTGCTGGGGGTTTTATACGAGCATTACATCCATCCGGTAACCATCCTCTCCACCCTGCCCTCGGCCGGAGTGGGCGCGCTGCTGGCCCTTATGGCCTTTGACATGGACCTGGGCATCGTCGGCATCATAGGCATCATCCTGCTCATCGGCATCGTCAAAAAGAACGCGATCATGATGATAGACTTCGCCCTCGAGGCCGAGCGCCACGAAGGCAAAAGCGCGCGCGAGGCCATACACGGGGCCTGCATCCTGCGCCTGCGGCCCATACTCATGACCACTTTCGCCGCCCTGTTCAGCGCCCTGCCCATGATGTTCGGGGACGGCATGGGCTCGGAGCTGCGCCGCCCCCTGGGCGTGACCATGGTGGGCGGGTTGCTTTTAAGCCAGGTCCTCACCCTGTTCACCACCCCGGTGATCTATCTGGCCTTTGACCGCCTGAGCGGCCGCTTCAGGAGAAAAGACCGCGCATGAACCTGTCCGCGCCTTTTATCTCCCGCCCCGTGGGCACCACCCTGCTCACCCTGGCCGTAGCCCTGGTGGGAATCGCGGCCTATGCCCTTCTGCCGGTTTCGCCCCTGCCCCAGGTGGACTTCGCCACCATCCGGGTCATGGCCTCCGTGCCGGGGGCGAGCCCGGAAACCATGGCCGCGACCGTTGCCACCCCCCTGGAGCGCGCGCTCGGGCGCATCGCCGGGGTCACGGAGATGACCTCCACCAGTTCCCAGGGCAGCACCAGCATAGTCCTGCAATTCGACCTCTCCCGCGACATAGACGGGGCGGCGCGTGACGTGCAGTCCGCCATAAACGCCGCCCGCTCCACCCTGCCGGTCATGCCGCGCAACCCCAGTTACAGGAAAAGCAATCCCGCGGACGCCCCGATCATGATCATCGGACTGAACTCCGACAGCATGAGCCTCGGCGATCTTTACGACATAGCCTCCACCGTGTTCGCCCAGAAGCTTTCCCAGGTTTACGGCGTGGGCGAGGTGACGGTGGGCGGCTCCTCCCTGCCCGCGGTGCGCGTGGAAATCAACCCCGGGGCCATGCAAAGCCGCGGACTGTCCCTTGAGGAAACGCGCGCGGCGATAATGCGTTCCAATGTCAATGTCCCCAAGGGCATGCTGGACGACGGAGAAACGTTCCGGACCGTCGGCGCGGCCGACCGCCTGCGTTCTGCCGCCGATTTCGCGCCGCTCATCGTCCGCTACCGCGACGGAGCGGCCCTGCGCCTGTCCGACATAGCCGAAGTCAAAGACGGGGTGGAAGACACGCGCAACATCGGCTATTCCGACGGCAAGCCGTCCATACTGATCATCATCAACAAACAGCCGGGCGCGAACATCATAGAAACCGTGCGCAACGTGCGCGCCATGCTGCCCACCCTGCGCTCATGGATACCGGAAAGCGTGAATTTCTCGATCACCATGGACCGCTCGCCTTCCATAGCCGCCTCGGTGCGGGAGGTGGAACGCGCGCTTTGCCTGTCCATGTGTCTGGTCATTCTGGTGGTGTTCCTGTTTTTGCGCAACGCCAGGGCGACCTTCATCCCGGCGGTGGCCGTGCCCGTGTCCCTGGCCGGGACCTTCGCGGTGATGCACCTGTGCGGATTCAGCCTCAATCACCTCTCCCTCATGGCCCTGACCGTGGCTACGGGCTTTGTGGTGGACGACGCCATAGTGGTCACGGAAAACATAGTCAGGCACATGGAAGACGGGGTGGAGGTCCGGTCGGCCGCGCGCGCCGGCAGCCGGGAAGTGTCCTTTACCGTCCTCTCCATCAGCCTGTCCCTGGTGGCCATATTCATCCCCATTCTCGGCATGGGCGGCCTCATGGGCAGACTTTTCCGGGAATTCGCCGTGACCCTGTCCGCGGCTGTACTGGTTTCCCTGCTGGTTTCCCTGGTCTCCACGCCAATGCTCTGCGCGCACGTTCTGAGGGCGGAGGACGTCGGAAAGGACGGAGAACCCCGGGCCGGCCGCACCGGCCTCTTCACCCGCGCAGCGCATCTGTGGGGGCGCTGTCTGGACGGGCTGCACTCCGGCTATGCCCGCACCCTGAACGTGGCCTTGAAGCACAAGCGCCTGACCCTGCTTTTGCTGGTCTTCACCATATGTTTCAACGTCTATCTGTACATCGTAGTGCCCAAGGGCTTTTTCCCGCAGCAGGACGTGGGGCAGATTTTCGGCATGATCATGGCCGACCAGAGCGTCTCCTTCCAGGCCATGCGTCCCAAGCTTCTGGCCCTGATGGACATAGTGCGCGCCCATCCGGATGTGGCCCATGTGGGCGGTTTCACCGGCGGACGGCAGCGCAATTCCGCAATGGTGTTCGTTACTCTGAAACCGCCCGGGCAACGCAAAAAGAGCGAGGTCCGGATCATCAACGAACTGCGCGGTAAACTGGCCGCCGTGCCGGGAGGGGAGCTTTTCCTCACGCCCGTGCAGGACCTGCGCATAGGAGGACGGCGCACCAGAGCCGAGCACCAGTTCACCCTGCTGAGCGACGACCTTGACCTGTTGCGCGCCTGGGCGCCGCGCGTCACGGAAGCCTTTCGCAAAATACCCGGACTGGCGGACGTAAATTCGGATCAGGAAACGCGCGGTTTGCAGACCATGGTCACGGTGAACCGGGAAATGACGGCGCGTCTGGGCATCACCCAGAAACAGGTGGACACGGCTCTGGGTCTGGCCTTCGGGCAAGCCTTTGCCTCCACTATCTACACCGATATGAACCAGTACCGGGTGGTCATGGAGTTTGACGAACCTTACCTGCAAGGTCCGGAAGGACTTTTCCACCTGTATGTGCCGGCGGGCGCGAATCCGGCCTTTGCTGCGGCCTCCGCAGCCACGGGTCTGTCCGGAAACTCCGGCTCCTCCCTGTTTTCGGTGTCCCTGCCGCAAGACACAGGCAGCCGCTTGGCGCCATTGAACGCCTTTTCCACATTTTCGCCTTCCCTGACCTCGCTTTCCGTATCTCATCAGTCCCAGTTCACCTCGGCCACAATCTCCTTCAATTTGCTGCCGGGCGTGTCCTTGTCCGAAGCGCAGGACAGGATTGGGGACGCCCTGGCCGGGATCGGCGTGCCGGAAGCCGTGCGCGGCAGCTATTCCGGCGTTGCCGGGGCCTTTGCCTCGGCCCTGCGGGACCAGCCGCTTCTGATCCTTGCCGCCCTGGCGACGCTCTATATTGTGCTGGGCGTGCTCTATGAGAGCCTGATCCATCCCCTGACCATCCTTTCCACCCTGCCTTCGGCCGGGGTGGGGGCGATCCTGGGCCTTATGGCCTTCGGAGCGGAATTTACGGTAATCGCTTTTATCGGAATTCTGCTGCTTGCGGGCATAGTGAAAAAAAACGCGATCCTGATGATCGATTTCGCTGTCGAGACGCGGCGCAGGGAGGGACTTACGGCCGAAGAGGCCATCTACCGCGCCTGCCTCATGCGCTTTCGCCCGATCATGATGACGACCATGGCGGCGATCGGCGGGGCTTTGCCTTTGCTTTTCGGACAGGGCGACGGGGCCGAGATGCGCACGCCGCTCGGCATCACCATCGTCGGCGGACTTATGGTCAGCCAGTTGCTGACCCTCTATACTACGCCTGTGGTCTACATCTTTCTGGACCGCTTCGCGCGGGAGGGGAAAAATGAAACAACCGGCAAGGGATACCCGGCAAACTCCCTTCCATCCTCCGTCCCGCCACAATAAACATAAAGGATTGCAGAGTGCGCGGACAATCTGAAAAGGCGGAAAACCTGCTGGCCCGGCCGGAGCAGACCCTGCATGAACATTTGACAGCAGTGGGAAAGCTTGCGGGAATTTTCGCCGGACGATTCGGGGCAGCCTCCTGGGGCTTGGCCGCCGGCTTGCTGCACGACATTGGCAAAGCCAGCGCAAAATTCCAACGCCGGGTGCGGGGTGAAAACCTGCGCGTGGACCACTCCACCGCCGGGGCGCGACAAGCGGCACAGGACTGGCAAGGCGCGGGAAAACTCCTCGCTTATTGCATTGCCGGGCATCACGCGGGCTTGCCGGACGGCCGCTCAAACGAAGACAGCTGCTTGCGGCGCAGACTCGACCCGTCACGCCGAAAAATTGAGGATTACTCGGACTGGCGCAGTTGTTTTGAGCAAAACCGGCCTGTCTGCCCGGATTTCAGTGCCTGCAACTTCGACACAAGGCCGCAGGGACTTGGTTTCCGCATCGCTTTTTTCCTGCGCATGCTCTTTTCCTGCCTCGTGGACGCGGATCGCCTGGATGCGGAAAAGACAGGAGACGTGCAAGATCGTGCCCGCTCCGCAAGCCGGACATACCCTGGCATTGAAGAATTACGGGCCAGACTCGACATATTTCTGAAAGAAAAAACGGCAAAGGCCAAAGACAATGAAGTCAACCGGGTCAGGGTCGAAGTTCTGGCCTGTTGCCTGGAGGCCGCCGAAAGCGAGCCTGGCCTCTTTTCCCTGACAGTGCCTACCGGAGGCGGCAAAACCTTTTCCTCCCTGGCCTTTGCCTTGGCCCACGCGCAACGCCACAAGCTTGACAGGGTAATCTACGTTATTCCCTTTACAAGCATCATTGAACAGAACGCAGACGAGTTCCGCAAAGCCCTTGAAGACAGAGAAGGGCGTTTTGTGATAGAGCACCACAGCAATCTCGTTCCGCCGGATGACGGTGACGACGACCGGCCGCACCCGGCCACGGAAAACTGGGATGCGCCCCTTATCGTCACCACTAACGTGCAGTTTTTTGAGAGCCTTTTCAGTGCAAGCGCCGGACGCTGCCGCAAGCTGCACAACCTGACGAAAAGCGTAATTGTTCTTGATGAAGCGCAGATGCTCCCCATGCCTCTCCTGCTGCCGTGCATCGAAGCCTTGCGGGAACTGTCGGCAAGTTACGGAGCGAGCGTCGTCCTGTGCACGGCTACGCAGCCCGCCCTGAACGCTGCGGAAGAAGGCGGGGAAGGACTCAAAAACGGATTGATTGGCGTCCGCGAGATCATTCCGGATCCGGAAGCGTTGCACGTTGCCCTCAGGCGCGTCGTCATCCAACATATCGGCGAAGTGTCCGATGCCGCTCTTGTCGAACGTCTTGCCGCAGAACCGCAGGTGCTTTGCATAGTGCCCACGCGCCGCATGGCCCGAAAAATCTTTGATGCCCTGCGGGAATATATGGTTTCACGGGACGATCCGCCGCAGGCCGTGGGATTTTTTCATCTAAGCGCGCTGATGTGCCCGCAACACCGGAGTTCGACATTGAAACGCATCAAGGAGAGACTTCAGGCCGGGAAGCTTTGCCGCGTTGTAAGCACAACCCTGGTCGAGGCCGGAGTGGATATGGATTTTCCGACAGTTTACCGGGCGGAGACCGGCATGGATTCCATAGCCCAGGCTGCCGGCCGCTGCAATCGCGAAGGGCGTCCGGAAAAGGGACAGGTTTTTGTGTTTAGCCCGGAATCCGGTCTGCCTACCGGCGCCTTCCGACGCGCCGCCCAAGCCGTACGTTCCGTAATTGAACGCCACAAGGATGACCTGTTGCATCCAGACTCCATACGGGACTATTTTCTGGAACTTTACTGGCAAAGCGGCGATGGCAGTCTCGATGCCAAAGACATCTTGAAGCGCATCGGAGAAACGGCGGCTGACGCTGATTTTCCCTTTAGGGAAATTGAGCGCGATTTCCAGCTTATTGACGCGCCGACACAGGGCATTGTCATTACCTACGACAACAAGGCGGAAGATCTGACGCGCCTCCTTGATTTTCTTAAACCCGGAAAAAACGCCGGAGGCATAATGCGCAGTCTGCAGCGCTACAGCGTGTCGCTCTATGAGCGGGACTTAGACGCCCTGGAGAAGGCCGGGGCCATCCGTCGCACTGGGCCGGGTGGGCAGATTTTTGTACTCTGCGACAGAAAGCTTTACGATGAAACAGTGGGATTGGACTTGTACAAAGCAGATCCCGGTATGATTGCTCCAGAGGATTGTCTGTGGTAAGTCAATATAAAAAGGGAGTGTCTATGTCCTATGGAGTCCGGTTGAGAGTTTGGGGCGATTACGCCTGCTTTACGCGCCCCGAGATGAAAGCGGAGCGTGTCAGTTACGAGGTGATGACACCCTCCGCAGCCAGGGGAATTCTGGAGGCTGTCTACTGGAAACCCGCCATACGCTGGGTAATAGAACGCATCATTGTGATCAGGCCCATCCGCTTTGACACTATTCGCCGCAATGAGCTTAAGGACAAAATACCGTTGCGGCCAGTCGGCGAGGCCATGAAGGACCCCTGGAAGCCGCTCGGAGTTTTTGCGGATGGCAAGGACAACCGGCAGCAACGCGCTGCCCTTGTCCTGCGTGACGTGGAGTATGTGATCGACGCGATCTTTGAAATGACGCAACAGGCCGGTGCTAACGACAATCCGGGGAAAGTTCAGGATAGTTTCCATCGCAGGGTGGCGGCGGGGCAGTGCTTTCACAGGCCCTATCTGGGCTGCCGGGAGTTCCCGGCTATGTTTGAGGCCGTTCAGGGCAAGACACCGAAGCCGGATTCCTCGCTTATGGGGGAACGCGATCTGGGTTACATGCTGCACGATATTGATTTCGAACATGACTTGGCCCCGCATTTTTTCCGTCCCCTCATGCGTGACGGAGTCATCCAAGTTCCGCGTTCGGACTGGTTGCGTGACGATGTTAAAAAAGAGGAAGGCCTGCCATGATATTGCAGTCCCTTAACGCATACTACGAACGCCTGGCTGCGGATGAGACATCAGGCGTGGCTCTGCGCGGCTTTAGCAGGCAACCCGTGCCCTTTGCCCTGGAGATTGATAAATATGGCGCTTTCTCGCAGGTGCTGGATTTGCGGCAGGAGGATGCGAAAAAGAAGAAGATTCCCAGGCAACTGATCCTTCCCGAGCCGCTCAAGACCTCTGGCTCTGGTTTTTCCGCAAACTTCATGTGGGACAATACCGGCTATGTTCTCGGAATAGACGATAAGGACAACCTTGAACGCGCAGCCGAGTCTTTCCGGGCATTTTGCAACAGGATTGAAGAGGTCGGTGCCGGCTTGGAAGATGAAGGGATTGCGGCCGTCCGCGCCTTTCTTGAACACTGGAATCCGGAAACAGCGTTGAACTGGCAGGAATGGAAGGATATGGCCGGGCGCAACCTCGTTTTCCACCTGCTCGGGGACCGGGAATACATTCATGATCGCCCGGCTGTGCGCAAGGCTTGGCTCGACTATTACGAAACCACCGCATCGGAAATTCGGGGGCAATGCCTTGTCACGGGCAAAATAGGCCCCATAGACCCCACCCACCCGAAAATACAGGGCGTCAGAGATGCCCAAGGTGCCGGGGCAGCGCTCGTTTCTTTCAATGCGAATGCCTTCACGTCTTTTGGGAAAGACCAGAATTACAACGCTCCTGTCTGCGAAGAAGCCGCCTTCAATTACACCACAGCCCTCAACGAGCTTCTGCGACGCGACAGCCGTCAGAAGGTGCAGATCGGCGATGCCACGACCGTATTCTGGACGGAGCAAAAGACCAAATCCGAACGCCTGCTGCCTTTCATATTCGGTCAAAACGAGGATCAGGGCGATCTGGCGGCTTTGCGCCGTTTTCTTGAAGCCGCGCGCGACGGGAAGATGCCCGACGAACTCAAGACCGAAGGTGCCTCCCGGACATACGTGCTTGGACTGTCGCCCAATGCCGGGCGCATCAGCGTGCGCTTTTGGCATGTGGACACGGTGGAGGGCATGTGGCATAAGATCGGCCAGCACTTCGCCGATATCAAGATCGTAAAACAGTACAAAAACGATCCTGACTTTCCCCCGCAATGGCTTCTCCTTAAGGCCGCAGCCAAGCGGGAGGATATCGATAACCTCTCGCCTCTGCTTTCCGGCACGCTTATGCGATCCATACTCACAGGGGCGGCCTATCCGGCGGCACTGCTTTCAACCGTTGTCGGGCGCATTCGTGCCGAACAGAAGATTACCTATGCCCGGGCGGCCCTGATAAAAGCCTGCCTAGTCAGAAATTTCCGCCAACGAGGACAAAACAAGGAGGTATCCGTGAGCCTTGATGAACATTCCCTCAACGTGCCCTATCGCCTGGGCCGCCTGTTTGCCGTGCTGGAAAAACTTCAGCAGGAGGCCATTCCCGGCGCAAATACCACTATCGCGGACCGCTATTTTGGGTCGGCTTCCGCTACGCCGCGCGCGGTCTTCCCGGTGCTTTTGCCTCTGGCTCGGCATCACGCCGCCAAAATCAAATACGGTTACACTTATTGGAAACGTATCGGTGACATTCTGGACGGCATCGCGATAGAGCGAGGCGCGTTTCCCGCCCATCTGTCCCTGGAAGATCAAGGACTGTTTGCTTTGGGATATTTCCATCAACGCACCCAACTTTGGACATCGCAAAAGACGGGCACTGAAACAAACGTAAACGCCGCCGAGGAGGATTAACATGGCCGCTATACAGAACCGCTACGAATTTGTCCTGCTTTTTGATGTAGAAAACGGCAATCCTAACGGCGATCCCGATGCCGGCAACATGCCGCGCATAGACCCTGAGACAAACCACGGCCTTGTCACAGACGTATGCCTGAAACGCAAGGTGCGCAACTTTGTGGAACTGGATAAAGGCAACAATCCTCCTTATTGTATTTATGTGAAGGAAAAAGCCGTACTTTCCGATGTACGGTCCGTGGCGTACAAACCTGTGGAAGGCACGGGCAAATCCGAAGCCGAGAAAGTGAGCCTGGGTCGTGATTTCATGTGCGCCAATTTTTTTGACGTGCGTGCCTTTGGGGCCGTTATGTCCACAAAACTGAACAACTGCGGCCAAGTGCGAGGTCCGGTGCAGTTATCCTTCGCGCGTTCTATTGATCCGGTGACTCCGCTTGACGTGACCATCACGCGCATGGCTGTAGAAACGGCCAAGGAGGCGGACGCGCAAAGCGGAGACAACCGCACGATGGGAAGAAAACACATCGTGCCCTATGGTCTCTTTCGCGCGGAAGGTTTCATTTCCGCTTCGTTCGCCAAGCAGACGGGGTTTTCTGAAGAAGATCTGAACCTTTTCTGGCGGGCTTTGTCCATGATGTTCGATCACGACCATTCGGCGGCAAGGGGCAAAATGAACGCGCGCAAGCTCATTGTCTTCAAACATGCGGATATACTCGGCAACGCACCGGCACAGAGGCTGTTCGATTTGGTGAAGGTGGTCCGTAGCACGGACGCATCAGCTCCGGCCCGCGGGTATGGAGACTATGCCGTGAGCGTTGACAGCGCCAGTTTACCCGAAAAGGTGACACTTGACGTGAAGATATAGGAATCTCCCACATGCGACTCCACAATGTATTCCGATGACGATTTCATCCAGCTTTCCGCCGTGCAGCACTATATGTACTGTCCCCGGCAATGCGCCCTTATCCATTTGGAGATGGTCTGGGAAGAGAACCGGGCAACGACGGAAGGGCGTCTTCTGCATGAGGCGGTTGACGCCGGCAAAGTGGAGGTGCGCGGCGATCTGAAACAGGCGGCCGGGCTTTTGCTGTGCTCGCGTATTCTGGGTGTGAGCGGCAAAGCGGACATGACGGAATTTCACCGTGAGGGAGGGGTTTGGCGTCCTTTCCCTGTGGAGTACAAGAGGGGCCGGGGCGGGTCCGTACGGGCGGACAGCGTTCAGGTGTGCCTCCAGGCTCTTTGTCTGGAAGAAATGCTGGGAATGCCCGTGCTTGAAGGAGCAATATTCTACGGCAAGGTGCGCAGGCGTAAAGAGGTGGAGTTTTCCGCGGCATTGCGGGAGCATACCATTGCAACGGTACGGGCTGTGCACGACCTGCTGACTCAGGACCTTCTTCCGTCACCGGCCAATGATTCCCGTTGCCGCCAATGTTCACTTGTCGAACAGTGCCGTCCGGGGGAGGCGGCAGTCCCCGGCCGTGCGACGCGCTACCTGGAATCGTTGCGGAACATGTCATGAAACAGTACCTGAACACCCTCTATGTTGTGTCGCAGGAGAGCTATCTTTCAAAAGACGGCGAATGCGTCTGCATCAAACCCGCCGAGGGGGAAAAACGCAAGATTCCCATACATAATCTGGGTGGACTGGTGCTGTTCGGGCAGGTGTCGTGCAGTCCTTTTCTTCTGGGGCACTGCGCCAGGCACGGGGTGGCTGTTTCCTGGCTGACAGAATATGGTCGTTTTCTTGCCTCCATGCAGGGGCCTGTTTCCGGCAACGTGCTTTTGCGGCGCGAGCAGTACCGCAAGGCTGACGATCCCGTCTTTTCAGCCTCTCTGGCCCGAGCTGTGACCATCGGCAAAATATACAACTGCCGCGTGTTGTTGCGCCGAACAGCACGGGAAAGGCCATCACCACGGATAGATGAGGTTTGCGACAGGCTCGGCTATTGTCTGGAAGAACTGCACAAAGATATGCCCCTGGATGCCGTGCGGGGAGTGGAAGGAAATGCGGCTGCGCTTTATTTCAGCGTGTTTGACGCGCAGATTTCCTCCCGGGATCCGGCTTTTGTGTTTAAGGGACGGACCCGGCGTCCACCCCTTGATGCTGTAAACTGCCTGCTGTCTTTTCTTTATACGCTGCTTGCCCATGATGTGCGTAGCGCCTTGGAGAGCGTAGGGCTTGATCCGGCGGTGGGCTGTCTGCACAGAGACCGGCCGGGCAGGCCGGGGCTCGCCTTGGACTTGATGGAAGAATTCAGGCCCTATCTCGCGGACAGACTGGCCTGTACCCTGATCAACAAAGGGCAGGTCAAAGCCAAGGGGTTTAAGCGTCAGGACTCCGGCGCGGTCTTGATGGATGAGGACACGCGCAAAGAAGTGATAACTGCTTGGCAAACCAGGAAAAGAGATGAAATTGAACACCCTTTCCTGCAGGAAAAGATGCCTGTCGGATTTTTATGGCACATCCAGGCGCGGTTGCTGGCGCGGCATATTCGTAAAGAACTGGATGCCTATCCTCCTTTTGTCGTGAGGTGAAATGTGCTTGTCCTCGTGTGTTACGATGTAAACACGCAAAGCCCGCAGGGGCGCAAGCGCCTGCGCCATGTGGCGCGGCACTGTGAGAACTGGGGACAGCGGGTGCAGTTTTCCGTCTTCGAGTGTCTCGTTGACCCGGCTCAATGGATCGCGTTGCGGGCAAAACTGGTCGCGACTATAGACGAAGAGCATGACAGTCTGCGCTTTTATTTTCTGGGAGCGAACTGGTCCAAACGGTTGGAGCATATAGGGGCAAAGAAAGCATTCAATATGGAGGGAACGATGATGGTATAGTACGTTGTGCACTTAAAAATGCATATATAAAAGTATATTAGAGCGGTTTAATATTGAAAATGTAAAAACCGCTGAGCAACCATCGTGAACGTATCCTCGCCTGTGGGAGCAGTCCCAAAAGATACCCGGAAACTATTCCTGGTCATGCCGGCCAATTCCAACAGCGGTGCGAGGAAATCGTACAGAGGATGCCGAACCTCGGTTGTATGGCGAGGAACCTTCTGGGTTGCCGAAGCTGACTGTCTCGTACTGGGTTGAACTATGCGTTTACTCATAGAAATTAAGAAAAAATTTTAAAATTTACACGGCTACAAAATTTGGTCAAAATTAAAAATATTATCAGTTATACCAGTATATTATATTTTAGTGCCGGAAATCTAGGAGCCTGTCGGATTTTCCCCATAACATATTGAATTTATTAATGCGCATAACTTTTATCTCATTCGTAACACTCAAAAATATCAATATGTTACCCAGACATGGGCATCTCTCTCCGACAGACTCCTAAGTTAAGCGATACATGGTGATAGGAAGTAAACGTGATGACGAGGATCACAAGCTTACAGATTTTTGCTGGGGGAGCCTCGGATTTATTTCTATTGATTTTTTTACATTTTTTTGAAAGACTTTTTTGTTATCAAATTTTTCCGAGGAGAGAGCCAATATCCTCGGAAAAAGCCTGTGAAACGCTGTCTTTTTCAAGAACGCATGACAGGCAGTCGCACGCCTTGCGCGTGCGTGGATTGAAACATTGAAACAGGGTGGTGTTCAGGATGGGCCAAGCGTCGCACGCCTTGCGCGTGCGTGGATTGAAACTGACGGCATCAATCACGCGGCCGCTCAAACGGCCAGTCGCACGCCTTGCGCGTGCGTGGATTGAAACCATGATGCATCTCCTGAAATGAAATGCCCCGCGAGTCGCACGCCTTGCGCGTGCGTGGATTGAAACATGACGGAAGAATGCTTACGCGAAACGCTGATCGGTCGCACGCCTTGCGCGTGCGTGGATTGAAACTTCTGGACTGAAACCAAGGTCCAGCAAGGTGATGTCGCACGCCTTGCGCGTGCGTGGATTGAAACTCATCCCGCGGGGCATCGTCATTCCGACCCTCTGTCGCACGCCTTGCGCGTGCGTGGATTGAAACATAAGTTGGGAGATGGAGCACGAGGCCGAATTTGGTCGCACGCCTTGCGCGTGCGTGGATTGAAACACGGAGGAGCCAACCGCGAAAACAGAGGCCAGGGGTCGCACGCCTTGCGCGTGCGTGGATTGAAACAAGTGAAGGAAACGGTCATGCTCTTGAAATGACCGTCGCACGCCTTGCGCGTGCGTGGATTGAAACGCGCCTGGGCGCGGCGTTCCGCGTCCGCTACAAGGTCGCACGCCTTGCGCGTGCGTGGATTGAAACAAGGCCGAGCTTTGCGGCGGATGCGGCGATGTCGGTCGCACGCCTTGCGCGTGCGTGGATTGAAACTTTCCCCTGGGGATCGCGGTAAGCAGAGTGCCACGTCGCACGCCTTGCGCGTGCGTGGATTGAAACCCCTGATCTGGCAGTGGCAGGAGGAGGATGAGGCGTCGGACGCCTTTGGCGGGGGTGGTTTGTAACAGGAGTGGACCCCCTAGCCGACTATGAGGGGAATGGTCGCACGCCTTGCGCGTGCGTGGATTGAAACGGATACAAGGCCAATTTTCCGCGCCTGCTCGGCGTCGCACGCCTTGCGCGTGCGTGGATTGAAACCTGGACGCGCAGGACCCGGACCAGGCCGTACTCATGTCGCACGCCTTGCGCGTGCGTGGATGGAAACTGCTTGCCGGCCATGTCGATGAGAGCGCAGAGGAGTCGCACGCCTTGCGCGTGCGTGGATTGAAACATGTCCACAGGGGTAAGGGACGGGGGAGGGCAGGGTCGCACGCCTTGCGCGTGCGTGGATTGAAACTTTGATCGTTACAATGATTTCCGGCCCGGTCTTTGTCGCACGCCTTGCGCGTGCGTGGATTGAAACTAAAAAAACTACTGCCAAGCGAATTTCTGAAGTAGTCGCACGCCTTGCGCGTGCGTGGATTGAAACATCAGTATATCCGCCTGTTTAACAGAGGCCATTTGTCGCACGCCTTGCGCGTGCGTGGATTGAAACATGGAGCTGGCCGACAAGGTCAAGGCCCTGCAGGGTCGCACGCCTTGCGCGTGCGTGGATTGAAACGTTGCCGCTTGAGCGGCGGCAAAGGCCAGCCAGTAAGTCGCACGCCTTGCGCGTGCGTGGATTGAAACGGAATATACAGCCGCGTCGCCCCGTATTGCCGGAGTCGCACGCCTTGCGCGTGCGTGGATTGAAACCATACCGATCAGGACCACGGTAATTTCCGCCCGGTCGCACGCCTTGCGCGTGCGTGGATTGAAACAGCCAGCAGGTCTGTCAAAAAATGGACCGCGTTGGTCGCACGCCTTGCGCGTGCGTGGATTGAAACGCTCGGAAATTCGTGCCTTTAAGCCCTTTCATCAGTCGCACGCCTTGCGCGTGCGTGGATTGAAACCCCTTATATTTCAGGATGTTATCGGCAGAGGGCATGTCGCACGCCTTGCGCGTGCGTGGATTGAAACGACAAGTTACTGGCCGGAGTGGAAACCTTGAAAGTCGCACGCCTTGCGCGTGCGTGGATTGAAACTTACTTCGGCGAGACCGCTTATGTGGCTCAACAGGTCGCACGCCTTGCGCGTGCGTGGATTGAAACACCCGAAGATCCTTTAAGTGTAGTAGTTCAGATTTGATCTGACAGTGCCCTTGCTAAAGAAGGGGAACTCCGTTTTGATGGAAGGACAAACGAACCATCAACCGGGCGCTATGCCCACGGAGTTTCCCCATGGAAA
>JAITRF010000029.1 GCA_031288535.1 Desulfovibrio sp.
GTTGCCGTGAGTGCCCCCATAAATTCTCCTTTGGCCGGCCTTGGTTGCGCGGCCGCCGTAAAAAACAGTAGTGCGGATCGGCTCATATTTCAAGGGAAAAAGCCCCGGCCGCAGGCTTCGTAAGGAGCAAAGCGGCTTTGCCGCCGCCGCGAATCTCAGCGGGGCGGCCGCAGAAACGGGAAAATCTACTTTTATGCAAAAAATACGACAGAAAACACTAAACCGTCGTTTTCCCCCGGATGCTTTCCACCCGCCGCCGTTTGCGCGCAGCTTGCGTTTCGCGCTCGATTTGCCGCAGGACGAGCCTGTTTGGTCTTTGTGCGGCGGGGGGTCTTGCCGCTTTTGCACGCATGTTGCATAATGGGGGCGGTGTCTCCCGTTCGTTTCAGCACAAGCAGCAACCCATGCCAAGGAGCGTCCCATGCCTTTAACTTTGCGCAACACCGTCCGCGCCTCCATCGCCGCGGACACGGTCAAACCTGTTTCCAAAACCGGCGCGGCGCCTTCGGAAATTTTCGGGTGCAACGTCTTCAGCATGAAGGTAATGCGCGAGCGTCTGCCGAAAAATGTTTACGCCCGTCTGGAGCAAAGCGTGGCCGGCGGGGCGAGTCTGCAGGAAAACGACGCAGACGTGGTGGCCGGGGCGATGCGCGACTGGGCCATTGAACGCGGCGCGACGCATTATACGCACTGGTTTCAGCCTTTGACAGGGGCAACGGCGGAAAAGCACGACGCTTTTCTCACCCCTTCCCCGTTCGGGGGCGAGCGGATTATTTCGGAGTTTTCCGGAAAGATGCTGATCAAGGGCGAGCCGGACGCCTCGTCCTTCCCTTCCGGCGGCATCCGTTCCACCTTCGAGGCGCGCGGATACACCGTGTGGGACCCCACAAGCCCGGCCTTTCTCATAGCCAGCGGTTCCGGGAAAACCCTGTACATCCCCTGCATTTTCCTCTCCTACACCGGGGAATCCCTGGACAGCAAGACCCCGCTGCTGCGCGCGCTTGACGCGGTATCCACGCAGGCTTTGCGGGTGCTGCGCGTCTTCGGCAACACCACGGCTCACAAGGTGAACGCCATGGTCGGGTCGGAGCAGGAATATTTTCTCATCGACCGGCGCTATTACAATCTGCGCACGGATCTGATGCTTTGCGGGCGCACTGTTTTCGGGGCCAAGCCCTGCAAGGGACAGGAGTTGGAAGACCAGTATTTCGGCGCCATCAGCCGGCGCGTCATCGCCTACATGACAGATGTGGAAGAGCGCATGTTCGCCCTGGGCATTCCCGCCCGCACCCGGCACAACGAGGTCGCGCCCGGCCAGTACGAGATAGCCCCGATGTTCGAGGCCGCCAACCTCGCGGTGGACCACAACATGCTCACCATGCAGATCATGTGTGAAACGGCGGCCGAGCACGATTTCGCCTGCCTTTTGCATGAAAAGCCCTTTGCCGGCATCAACGGTTCGGGCAAACACAACAACTGGTCTCTTTGCGATTCCGACGGCAACAACCTGCTCGACCCCGGCAACACCCCCCTGGACAACGCCCAGTTCCTGGTATTTCTGGCGGCAGTGCTGCGCGCCGTGCACAAGCATTCCGTGGCCCTGCGCCTTGGCGTGGTAGGCGCGGGCAATGACCACCGCCTGGGGGCCAACGAGGCGCCCCCGGCCATTCTCTCGGTGTTTCTGGGGGAACAGCTTACGGAAATAGTCGAAGCCCTGTCCGAAGGGCGGCCGGGGAAAGCCGGCTCCAACGCCGGGCTGATCATGGAAGTCGGCGTGTCCTCCCTGCCCAGACTGCCCAAAGACAGCACGGATCGCAACCGCACCAGCCCCTTCGCCTTTACCGGCAACAAGTTTGAGTTCCGGGCCGTCGGGGCTTCCCAGTCCATAGCCCCGGCAAACATCGCCCTGAGCGCGGCCGTGGCCAATGCTCTGGACGACGTCGCCACGGAACTGGAAACCGCGATCGCCAAGGGCATCCCGCTGACCAGCGCCGTACAGAGCCTGCTGGCCCGGCTCTTCAAGGAGCACAAGGCCATTATCTTCAACGGCAACGGCTATGCGGAGGAGTGGCAGGGCGAGGCGGAAAAGCGCGAGCTGCCCAACCTCAAGGATACGGTCAGCGCGGTAAAGCGGTACAGCGACCCGGACGTCATGGAGGTCTTCCTGCGCCACGGCATATTGAGCGAGCGCGAACTGCTGGCCCGCAAGGAAGTGCTGCTTGAGAACTATGTCAAGGACGTGCATGTGGAAACCAAGCTCGTCCAGGTCATGGGGCGTTCGGTGGTGCTGCCCGCCGCCCTGAAGTTCGCGGCGGAGATTTCGGCTTACGCGGCCGGAGGCAAACAGAGCGGCAACCCGGCGCTTTCCCGTTACCTTTCCGACATAAGCGGCAAAATCGAGGGGCTGCTCAAGACCCTGGACGCCATTGACGCCAAGCACGTAGAACTGGACGCGATCGAGGAGTTCATGGACAAGGCCGTGGCGGCGCGGGACCAGCTTCTGCCCCTGCTGGCCGAATGCCGCGAATACGTCGACGCCCTGGAAGGAACGCTGGACGACGCGGTCTGGCCTTTGCCCAAGTATAACGAGATGCTTTGGCAGCATTAGGCCGTGCCCTTCGCAGAATATCATGACGCTTTAGCCTGTTGCGCTTGAGATTATCGCTTGACGGCGAACTTGCTTCGCTGTTAAGCGATAACCTTGCGGCGGGGATTCGCAGGCAAATCCCGCCTGCGCCAATCCCGCGGGTATTGCGGAGCAATGCTTCGCAACGCCGGAGCATTTATCAGGACAGATATTCTCAATGATAAAACGCTCTAACGCAGCACGCTCTACCCATCAATTTCAGTTCCAGGCGGGAGACATGAAAATGCGAATGCCGGGGATTTTTCGTTTCCAGCGGGAAATAGATAAACAACGGGCTGAAACCAGCGGTTTCGGCCTGATTTTTGCATACATACCACACATTTTAGCAAACGCCCATACCGCGCCTCCCACCGGGAAAAGCGCGGTTTTGTCGTTTCTTTTCAGCTCTGTTTCCTTCGGGATGCGGAGCTGTTCTATTTTGGTCCGACCTTTCCCGCATACCCGTTTCGCGGGTGATTGGCGAGCCTGCAAATTGTCTGATTTTTACGTGGTATTCCTTGTGGCGGAGCATAGGACGAAAATATTTTCTCAGGCCGGAAGAATGCCTTTTCCCGAAGCCGCGCCGGTGCCCGCATGAAGCAAGCCATCCAGGTCACGCGCGCTCTGGCGCCGGATGCTGAGGAATACGCGCGGCATCTGGAGGAGGTTCTCGCCTCCGGCCAACTTACGAATCACGGCCCCTGCATGAGCCGGCTGGAAAAAGAACTCAGGCAACGCCTGGGCGTGCCGCATCTCGCCCTTTGCGCGAACGGGACGCTTGCCCTGCAGCTTGCGTTGCACGCCGCGGGTCTGGCGGGCAAGGAAGTGATCACCACCCCGTTTTCCTATGCCGCTACCGTCACCGCGTTGCTCTGGTGCGGGTGCAGACCTGTTTTTGCGGATGTGGACGAGGAAACGCTCTGTCTGGACCCGCGTCTGGCGGCCGAAAAGATCGGTCCGGACACGGCGGGTCTGTTGCCGGTGCATATTTACGGCAATGCCTGCGATGTGGACGCCTTCGGGGAGATCGCCAGGGCGGCGCGTCTGGTCGTCCTCTATGACGCCGCCCAGTGTTTCGGCGGAGAATTCCGGGGCCGGAGTCTTCTGGATTACGGCGACTTCGCCGCATGCAGTTTTCACGCCACCAAGGTGTTCCACACCGTGGAAGGCGGGTGCGTTGTCGCCCGTGATCCGGAGGGAATGGACGCCCTTGGTCTTTTGCGCGCTTGCGGGCACAGGGGGGACACGCACTTCCGCCTGGGCGTCAATGCCAAGATGTCGGAGATGCACGCCGCCATGGGGCTTTGCCTGCTTGACAAAGTCGCCGGGAGCATGGCGGGTCGCAAAAGGGTCAGCGCCGTCTATGACGCGCTCCTGCCCGAGCGGGGCCTGCGCCGTCCCCTTCTGCGCTCCGGACTGGACTATAATTTTGCCTATTACCCGGTGATTTTCGAGGACGAGAAAACGGCCCTGCGCGTGATGGAGCGGCTGAATCGGGAGAACATCTTTCCCAGGCGCTATTTTTATCCGGCCCTGAACACGCTTCCCTACCTGCCCGCATACCAGAGTTGTCCGGTGGCCGAAAGCGTTTCAAACCGCGTGCTCTGCCTCCCCCTGTATGCGGAACTGGAGGAAGCGGATGTCGGGCGGATTGCGCGGATTGTGCGCGAAACATTGTAGTTGCGGGACAGGTAAATCCCTGCAGGGCGGTTTATGCATTCTCAGTATCAAACCGCCCTATGGGAATCCCTACAAACCAGGATTTTTGTTTCCCGGCAAGGAAGGCGAGTTTCGACAAGGGGGAGTATATTCAACATATTCGACCCGTTGGAGAAAGGAGCCTGACGCCGCCAGGGGGCAAAAAGACTGTTTATAGAGGTTTCCTCAATATCAACCCGCTCTGGTGGAGCAATACGTGCAAGTTCACTATACAAGCTGGCCGGACATAACTCAAGCCGGACAGCCGGGTTATAAGGGCTGAGGCATCTTATTGCGTAAACCCTGCGGCGATGCGCAAGCATCGTCCGAAGCCGCAGGCTTCGTAAGGGGCAAGGCGGCTTTGCCGCCGCCGCGAATCTCAAAGGTATATATCATAATATTCTGGATTAACAATATAAAATTTAGACGGTCAGCCCTGCCGGTTGATTTGGAGAGCCGCGGGCAAAGCCGCCTCACCTTCGTCCGGCGTAGATGACGCGGCCCGCGTCGAGGCGCAGTTCATGCGTGAAAAGGGGATCGACCGGTTCATCGCGGTGCGAGACATAGATGAGGCTTGTGCCTCCTGCCGCCAGTTTCGGCAGAAGGCCAAGGAAACGGTCGCGTCCTTCGGGATCGAGCCCTGAGCAGGGTTCGTCCAGGATCAGGACAGAAGGAGAACCGGCCAGGGCCCTGGCCAGGATGACGCGCCGGGCGTTGCCGGAGGACAGGCCGTGAAAGGGGGCTTCGCCCAGATACGCCACTCCCATGCGATCAAGCCAGGTACGGGCGAGCCCGGCCTCGGCCGGATCGGTTTCCCCGTACAGTCCGATGCTGCCGCGCAGTCCGGAAACCACCACGTCTTCGGCGCTGAGATCATAGTCATACAGGTCCTGCAAACGATCCGACACATAGCCTGTATGCCTGCGCAGTTCCTCAAGCCCGATCCGTTTGCGTCCGTGCCAGGAAACCGAACCCCCCAAAGCAACGTTTTCGTCTCCGTACAGCAGGCGCAGCAAGGTGCTCTTGCCCGCCCCGTTGGGTCCGGAGACCAGCCATTGCTCGCCCTGCCGGATCACCCAGTTGATGTTGTGCAGGACCGGCGTGTGTTCTATGAACACGCAGGCGTTTTTCACGCGCAAAAGCGCGGGCCGTCTGGAGGCCCGGACGGCGGCCCCGCCGGAGCGATGCGGGAGCGCGGCTTCCCCGGCCGGAGGGCACTGGATTGCAGTGCCGAAGGTCCTGTAGGGAGGGGGAAGCTGGGCGAGGGCATGGCGGGTTATATTGCCTTTGCGCACCAGCAGGGCCTCGGGGACAAAAGGCGGTATGTCCGCCTTCAGGTGGGCGCTGATCACCAGGGTCGCGCCGTCTTGCGCCGCGAACTCCAAGCTGAGCAGGACCTTGCTCCGGGCTTTTTCGTCCAGGCCGTCAAAGGGCTCGTCAAGGAGGAGCAGGGCGGGTTTGCTCATAACGGCGCGCAAGATCAGGCAGAGGCGGAGTTCCCCCTGGCTCATGGCCCGCACGGTCTGGGAAAGGAGCGGCAAAGCTCCGCAGGCGCGGGCGAGATTGCCGCAACGCAACAAATCTTGTTCCGGGGCCGGACCATAGGGCATGAAGGAATTGCTCGGGCCGGAGAGCAGGATGTCTTTGCCGTTGAGCTCGGAACCGTGCTTCAGATAGCGGCGCTGGAGGGCGGGCGAGACGAGCCGCGCATGCTCAAGCGCCGTCAGAGCCGAGGGGTCTTCCCTGCCCGCGAAGCACCAGAAGATTTTTCCGGGGTTTTGCGCGTCCGGCAGGTCCTGCACCGGCCTCAGACTTCCCTGCAACAGGGAGAGCAAGGTGGACTTTCCCGCCCCATTCGCGCCGACCAGGGCCAGATGCTCATTAAAGAAAAGACTTAGGGAGAGATCGGAGAACACCATTTTCCGGTTGTATCCGGCATACACCCTGTCCAGTCGCGCCATGAGACGCGGACCGCTTTCCCGGTTTACCCTTTTCATTGCCGGCCGGAAGCCGTGAAAGGAAGATGTTTGCGTTCCTTGTCTACCACTACCCAGCTTTCCTTGTATCCGAAGGAGGCCGCATAGTCGGCCAGGGCGGGGAAGGCATAGGCGGGAGTGTTGACGCAGTGGGCGTCCGAGGCGAAGCTGATGGGCAGTTCGAGTTTGGCGGCCAGGGCCATGATGCGCGGTCCCGGATAAATTTCCCTGCAGGGTTTGCGCAGGCCGGCGGAGGAGACTTCCATGAGGACTCCGTTGTCGCGCATGGCTTTCAAGGCTTCGCCCACCAGGGCTCGGGCGGATTTTTCTTCCATCCAGTCCCGGAAGTCTCCAACGCTGAATATTTTCACCAGATCCGGATGCGCGGCGATGTCGAAAAGCCCGCTTTCGCACATGGAGATCATGTCTTCGTAGTAGCGGACGTAGATTTCGCGTCTGCGCGCGCGGGGGAGTGGCGCCCAGTCCGCGGCCGCGCCGTCGAAGCCCCATTCGTCCTGAAAATGCAGTCCGCCGATGACATAGGCGAAGGGATGGCTTTTAAGAAAGGCCGCGGTGAAATCCTCGCGCGTCGGGATATAGTCCGCCTCAATGCCCAAAAGCACGCAAACTCCGTTTCGCTTTGCCTCCCCGGCCAACTCCCGCACTTCGCGGATATAGTCCGGCAGACCTTTCTCCAGGCGGTCCTGGTAATCGTGGGGGTAGCAAAAGGCCGCCGGCCTCGGCGAATGTTCGGAAAAGCCTATGACGGCAAGGCCCCTGGCGCGGGCGGCCAGGTACATTTCGCGCACTGTGGCCTCGCCGTGGGAATGGCGGGTGTGCATGTGAACGTCCGCGACAAGCGCGGGAGGAGAAAAAGGCGGTGAGGAGGAAGGCGGCATGCGGGAGCGGTTTTTCAGCGGGGGTTCCGGGTGATCTGCATGATGGCGGCGCGCACCGCCTCTTCCACTTCCTCATGGCGCACCGGGTCGCGCAACACGATGGTTCCGCTTTGCGCGTAGCGCGCCGGAAGACGGTTCAAGGCGTAAGCATAGGCGTCCTCGAGCATTTCCGGGGAGAATCCGTCGAGTTCGCCGCTTTCGGCGATTTCTCCGAGGTATCTGATAACCCTCCGTTCATTGCGGTTGCGCACATGGTAGAGGTCTATTCCCCGGATTACATAGCGGTCACGCACCTTCGGCATGGAACCCTTGTCCTTCGCTGGAAAATTGTTTGCGGATATGCCGGAACACTATTTGCCGATCCTTACCCGCCGGTACTGCGTATAGGCGTCGCGGACGGCCGCATACGGCTCCACCGCGCCTTGTTTCAAAGTATCGTACAAATCAAGAACTTTGTCCAGGTCGTTGAAGACTTCTACCCCCCACAGGCCCCAGCTCAGTTCCCAGGGGCGGACGTAGGTCGTCGGGGACAGGGCGTGGTCCGCCGCCCAGCCCAGGCTGTCGCGCAGGGTTTTGGGGCCGGCGAAGGGCCAGACTATGTAGAAGCCCTCGCCTATCCCCCAGACGCCCAGGGTCTGTCCCATATCCTCGTCCTCAACCGGCACGAAACTTTCGTGGTGTTGCGCGACATTGAAAAGTCCGCCCAGCCCGGCCGTGGTGTTCAGGATGAAGCGCGACATTTCCACCCCGGCGGCGAGCGGTTTGCCCTGCAGAAGATTGCTTGCGAACCGCACGGGAAAATTCAGGTTGTGGAAGAAATTGGACAGGCCGGAACGCAAAAAATCGGGAGTGGCGAAGACATAAGCCTCGTGCACGGGACGGGCGACTTGTTCGAGCATGAAGTCGTTGAACTCGAAAACCGCCCGGTTGAAGCCCTCAAGGGGATCGTAGACAATTTGCCCTGCCTGGTCCAGGTCGTCCTCGTCGAGGGAGGAAACCGCGCCGGAGGGGACGGATGCCGGGGCTTCGGCGCAAAACGCGGGCTTTTGCGCGTGGAGGGCAAAAAGGAGCAGGGCCGCAAGAAAGGCCGTTGCGGCCAGAGGAGGACATTTTGTCATCGAACCCGTCTTCCCGGATACTATCCGGCGGCGCGTAGCGCGAATTTGTCCGCAGGGCGGAGGCATATCAGCCTTTGCCCTTTTGCAGGCGCGTTTCTTCGGCTTTCTGGCGCACCAGCCGGATGAGTTCCTCGGCGCCGCCCTTGTCCAGAACGGTCTGGAATTGGGAACGGTAATTCTGCACCATGCTGACGCCTTCAATAATTATATCATAAACTGTCCATCGGCCGTTTTTCAACATTCTGTAGGCTACGGGCACAATTTTGTCCCTGATCGTTACCTCGGTCCGGATTTCCATCCTGTCGCCCTTGGCGTTAGCCGTTTCCCCGGTATAGGCCACAAGTTCTCCGCTGTAGCCCTCAAGCCTGTCCAGGTAGCGGGCGCGCAGGAGGTCGTCAAAGGCGTCCAGGAAATTTTTTTGCTGTTCCGGGGTGAAACTGTTCCATTTGGGTCCGACCGCGCGCATGGACAGTTCGGGGAAATTGAACAGAACCTTGATGATTTTTTCAATTTCCGCCAATACCTGCCCGCGGGTCGCGGGATTTTTCATCTCCGGCTTTTTGAGCTCGTTCATAACCTTGCCGATGCAGCTCTCCAGAGCGATTTTCGCTTCCGAATCCGCTTTGGCGGGCGCGCAGGGCGCGCACACGAGCAGGATGAGGCAAAGACAGAGGCTTTGGACGATGTGCTTGGTCTTGAAGTTCATTTGACTCCTCCGAAAACATAATTGCTTATGAGTGCTTCGATATCGATCGAAGATTCCGTTTCCGTCAACTCGTCCCCGGCGGCAAGCATGGTCTTCGAGCCGCCCGGCGAGAGGCTGATGAACTTGTCGCCGATCAGTCCGCTGGTTTTTACCGAGGCTATGGAGTCCTCGCTCAGTTCAACGCCCCGGTCGATCAGCAACCTGACCTCCGCCCTGAAATCCTTGTTCAGCGTAACGGTCGTGACCTTGCCCACGCGCACCCCGGCTATCTCCACAGCCGCCCCGGTCTTCAGGCCGCTCACCGACCGGAAGCGTGCGGTCAGTTCGTAGCCGTCGTTGCCGAAGACCTCCATCTTGCCGAGCTTGACCGTCATGTAGGCGAGGCAGGCCAGACCGAGGAGCATGAACAGGCCTACGGAAAATTCGCGCGAATATTTTTGCATTTTTTCCTCTTTGCCGTCCGGGGCGTTTTACGTTTGACCCCAGGTTGCGACCAGCAGGGAGCAAACCGGTATCGGCTGAAGGCAAAGCCTCCAGCCCGCCGCGAAGGAGCAGGCGGCATTGACTGCCGCCGTAAAGCGCCGAAGCGGGCCTGCCTTTCCGCATTCAAACCCGTTTGAATGCGACTTGGAGCAGTTAACTTTGAAAAGTTGGGCTGCTCCGCAAGGATTTGTTCGCAAATCCTTGCGGAACGGGCTATTCATCTTCAAGTTAAATCGCTCTAAAATCCGAGGGCTTCGTGTATTCTGCGCCGTACGCCCTCCGGTTCCACCAGACGGGGGTCGTCCGAGGCCCCGCGGCGTTGCGCCGCCCGGTCCAGAAAACGCCGCAGATAGGGATCGGCGGACTTCTCCAGTTCCTCAAGCGCTCCGGAATAGGCAACCGCCTTGTCGCGCAATACTACCACATGGTCGGCCACGGCCCGGACCGAGGCCAGGTCGTGGCTTACGGAGACGATGGTCATATCCGGAAAGCGTTCCTTCATGTCCAGCAAAAGCTCGTCCATTTGGGCCGCGCTTATCGGGTCCAGGCCGGAAGTAGGCTCGTCGCACAGCAGAAGCGGGGGATCCGTGACCAGCGCCCTGGCCAGACCGGCGCGTTTTTTCATGCCCCCGGACAATTCCGAAGGATAATAATCGGCGAAATCGGCAAGGCCCACCAAGGCGAGTTTGTGCAGGACCATTTCCCGGATCAGGCCGGAGGGGAGTTTGGTGTGCTCGGTCAGGGGCAGGCCGGTGTTTTCGGCTACCGTGAGTTGGCCGAGCAGGGCGCCGTCCTGAAAAAGCACGCCCATGCGCCTGCGGATCATGCGCAAGTCCCGCTCCGGCAGGGCGAAGAGGTCTCTGCCGCCCAGAAGCACCCGTCCGCTCATGGGTTTGGACAATCCGATTATGTGGCGCAGCATGGTGGTTTTTCCGCCGCCCGAGCCGCCCAGCACGGCGCTGATCCTCCCGCCCGGCAAAGTCACGGAAATATCCTCAAGGACCACGGTTTCCCCATAGCCCATACGCACTTCTTGAAATTCTATGTCCCAGGCCTTTTCCATGCGGCAATCCCTGCGGAGCGGATGGACATTTTCAATGTCCATCCGCTCTAAAGCAAAAATGAGGTCAACACATAGTCGGCGGCAAGCAGCAGGATGCAGGAGAGCACCACGGCCGAAGTGGTGGCGTTTCCCACGGCCTCCGCCCCCATTCCGTCCCTGCGCATATGGGCGAAGTACCCCTTGTAGCAGCACACGGCCGCCACCACCAGGGCGAACACCAGGGACTTGGTCAGGCAGCCCGCGACGTCCTCAAGGCGCACGCTGCTTTCGATGCGTGAAAAATACACCCCCCGGCTCACGCCGAGCATGAGCACCCCGGTGGCATACCCGCCGAGGATGCCGACCACGCAGAATACGGAGGTCAGCAGGGGAAAGGCGACCAGGGCGGCGGTCAGGCGCGGCGACACAAGGTAGGCCATGGGGTTTATGTCCATGACCTCAAGGGCGTCGATTTGATCGCTGATGCGCATGACCCCGATTTCCGCGGCCATGGCCGATCCGGCCCGGCCGGCGATCATGATCGCCGTCAGCACCGGGCCGAGTTCCCGAATCAGGCTTAAAGACACGGCGGAGCCGAGAAAGCCCTCGGAGCCGAACATGGTCAGGGTGTAGTATCCCTGCAGCCCCAGCACCATGCCTGTGAAAAGCCCGATCAGGACAATGAGGAAAAGCGATTCCGCCCCGATGACCCGCACCTGACGCAGAACCTTGGGGATTTGGGAAGCGGAGCGGAACATATGGCTTATGCCGCGCAGAAGAAAGATGCCCATGGCTCCGGTTTCGCCGGTCAGGGCGATCCCGTAGCGTCCCAGAGACGCAAGGACGGATTCGGAACCCGAAGCGCGGGCGGCCTTTCTTCCTTCCGGAGCGTTCATTGCCGTTCAGCGCATGCGGACGATGTTCTTGCCGCTTTGTTTCGCGTCGTGCAGGGCCAGATCGGCTCTTGCGATCAGGTCTTCCGGCTCATCCTCCTTGCGGCGGGTGGAACAGCCTATGCTCACCGTAAGGGGGGGCAGATCGCCGAAGCTCTGTTCGGATATGCTCTGGCGCAGTTTTTCGGCCATGCGCAGGGATTGGATCTGGTTCGTGCCTGGGGCTGCAACGGCAAAGGTCACGTCCTCGTATCGGGCGGCGGTGTCCGCCTTGCGCAGGAATCTGCGCAGAAACCCGCCCAGTGCGCTCAAGGCCGCGTCGCATGACTGCCGGCCGTAGAGGGCGTTGAGGGAGCCGAAGTCGTCGATGTCGAGCATGAGCAGGGAGAACTCGCCGGAGGATGAGGAACGCATGAGCATTCTCATCAGTTGCAGAAAGTCTTCCCGCCTGGGCAGTCCGGTCAGTTCGTCCGTGCCCTGGACGCGGGATTTTTGTTCCGGGTCGGACCAGAAGCGCCGCAACAGGAGGTTGTCTCTGGAGGTTTGCAGCATGCGGGTCCGGCTTGCGAACTCGGTGCCGAGCAGTCTTATGAGCAGCAATTTTTCCTCGCCCAGGCACAGGGCGTGGGCGATCAGCGCCTCGCCCTTTTCGATCTGGCCGTCTTCGCGCCAGATGCCGGAAGAAACGGTTCCCTGCCGGCCCAGGCCGAAAAAAGTTTCGGCCTCGGGCAGGAAAAGGCGCAGCATTTCGGAATGTTCCCAAGGGCGGGAGGCCTCGGAGGCCGGGAAAAAATCGGAATAGAATTTCGGCGCTTCGCCGCACAGTTCATACTCCATGTTTCCGATACGGCGCAGGGCGGCAATCTCCAGCGCCGTGAGGATGGATGTGGAAAAATCGCCGCTCAAGGTTTTTTCCTCCGCCTTAGGCATTATTTTGCGCTTGGGATTGCCGCAGGCGGACTTTGCCCGCCCTGGCAATCTCGCGGGCGTTGCTGCGCTTCGCACCGCCGGAGCATTTTATCGGAAAGATTTTCAATGACAAGATGCCCTAATGGGCGACCGGGGCGCGCGCGTACGCCGCCTCAAGCCGCCATGGGCTTGAGGGGTCCGGTTTCCCGAAAATTTCCGCCGCAAGGCCTGTAAACGTCTCCGCCACCCCGAGTCCGGTAACGGCGCTGCATCTGACGATGTTCACCCCTTGCCTGGCAAGTCCGTACAGGCTGCTCTCCGGGATGTCCCACAAAATATCCAGGTCGGCCTTGTTCAGCATCAGGACGTTCGGTATCGGGCCGAGCATGTCGAGAGCCAGATAACGCAGGCTCAGGGCATGGTACAGGGTCGTCCGGCGCGTGCCGTCGGCGACGAAGACGAAGGCGTCCGCTTCGCGCAGGCAGAAGACGTTCATGTAGTCCGAGTCCTCGCTCCCCTGAATGTCCCAGATGGAAAAATTCTCCGGCCGTCCCTGCACGGGGATCCCGGTCCTGCTTATTTTCACGCCCAGCGTACAGCGGTAGGGGCCGGGCTGGCGGGCGCCGAGATATTGTTCCACCAGAGAGCTTTTGCCGACGGCGTAAGCGCCGGTGACGCATATTTTTTTATTTCTCATGCCGCTCAGATTTTTCCGGAACAGCCGAGTACGTTGCGTATCTTGTGTCGGACCATGTTTTTCACCGCTTCGCGCGCCGGCTTCAAGTAGGCGCGCGGGTCGAAGTCGGCCGGGTTTTCCGCGAAATGTTTGCGGATGCATGCGGTCATGGCCAGACGGATGTCCGTATCTATATTGATTTTACAAACGCCCAGGGTTCCGGCCTTGCGCAGCAGGTCCTCCGGAACGCCTTTCGCCCCTCCGACCTGTCCGCCGTATTTGTTGCACATTTCCACAAACTCCTGGGGCACGCTTGAGGAACCGTGCAGCACCAGCGGATAGCCCGGCATCAGGTGGGTGATTTTTTCCAGGCGCGGGAAGTCGAGCTTGGCATCGCCCTTGAATTTGTAGGCGCCGTGGCTGGTGCCTATGGCTATGGCCAAAGAGTCGCAAGCGGTGCGTTCGACGAATTCTTTGGCCTGGTCCGGGTCCGTGTAGATGCTTTTCTCCGCCTTCACGTCGTCTTCCACCCCTTCTATGCGCCCGAGTTCGGCCTCAACCCATACCCCGCGCTGATGCGCGTAATCGACGACTTTTTTGGTGAGGGCGACGTTTTCCTCAAAAGGCAGGTGCGAGCCGTCGATCATCACCGAGGTGAACCCCCCGTCTATGCAGGACTTGCACAATTCAAAGTCCTGGCCGTGGTCCAGGTGGAGCACGACCGGCAGGTCCGTTTCCAGCAGCGCCGCCTCCATGAGCTTTATGATGTAATTCTGTCCGGCGTACTTGCGCGCCCCGGAGGAAACCTGGAGGATAAGCGGCGCTTTCTCCTCCGCCCCGGCCTGCATTATTCCCTGGACAATCTCCATATTGTTGACGTTGAACGCGCCTACGGCATAGCCTTCCTTGTATGCCCTCTCGAACATGCTTTTGGGATCGGTCAGCGGCATGGTGTCCTCCCGGGTGCGTCCGGCGCAAGGGTTTTCCGTCCGGATTTGGATGTTGTGCATGAGCCGGAGGCAGGTGCACTTTTGATGTAACTGTTTGTACTATCGCGAGCGGTTTTTGTCAAAAGGCGAAAAAATAATACGTCCCGGCCGCCAGGGCGAGGCTTGCGGCCCGGCAGGCCTGATTGGTCAGCACGAGCGTCAGGGCGAAGCGGGGGGAGAACATGCCGGCGTAGGAGGGGAGCTGGTGGCGCAAGGCCCGCAGAGGCGAGGAGAGGATGTTGCCGATGAGCAGGGCCATGATTATTTCCCGCGTGGGCAGGGCGGCGCTTTCGGCCAGACAGGCGGCCGCGGACAGGGCGGCGCCGGATTCGCTCAGCAGGTACAGGACCGTTATGCCGGCGGCCTCCGGCTGCAAAAAGGAGAAAATGCCGGATGCGGCCAGAAAGTTCTGGGCGGCCGCGAACCAGCCGGCGTTTTGCGCGGCGAAGAACAGGCAGTAGACCGGGACGGTGAAGAGCACAAGCTTCGCGGCGCGGCTTTTAAAACGCCGCAGGGCGACCTCAAGGGTGGCGCGCAAGGGGCGGTTTTCCTCTTTTTTATCCGGGGCGGGCGGGGGTGGTGAGAGAAAGGCGCGTCCGGCCAGGGCGGTGGCGAGGGTGCGCAGGATTGCGGCGCTTAAAACGAGGCCCACGTAGATCAGGGCGCGCGTTCCCAGAAAGGCCAGGGTCAGGGAAAGCATGGTGGGCAGGTGTACGAGGACGCTCGGGGTGCTGTTGAAGAGATTGGCGAAGACTGTTTCCGCGCGGCTGATTTCGCCCCTGGCATGGGCTTGGGCCAACAGGGAGTTCGCGGCCATGGGCGAGAAAAAGGCCAGGGCGAAGGAGGCGGCCGAAGGCGCGCGCAACCGTCCAAGCCTGGCCAGCGGGGCGGCTGCTTTCGCTATGGCCCGCGTCCAGTGCAGACCCTCGATAAGGCTTGCCGCCAGCAGCCCCAGGCACATCGTGGCGCAAAGACGCGCAAGCGGCAGGAAGAGCTTGTCCCAAATCAGGGCGGGGTCCATTTTTCACCCGGATCCTTTGCCCCCGCATAGCCCGGATCCGGGGGGAGATTTGCGTGTGCGGCCGCGGCCTTTGCCAGGGCGTCCATTTCCTCGTTTTCGTCCTGCCCGGAGTGTCCCTCGACCCAGTGCAGGCGCACCTGATGCCCCGCCAGAGCGAGGCTCAGACGTTCCCAGAGATCGCGGTTGAGCACGGCTTTGCCGTCCGCCTTGCGCCAGTTCTTCCGCCGCCATCCGGAGAGCCATCCTTTTTCCACCGCGTCGCGCAGATAGCGCGAATCCGTGAAAAGTTCAACCCGGCAGGGTCTGGTCAGGGCTTCCAGAGCCGCGACGGCCGCGTAAACTTCCATGCGGTTGTTGGTGGTTAAGGCGAAGCCGCCGCTCATAACCCTGACCGCGTCCCCGAAAGACAGGCGCGCGGCCCACCCCCCCGGTCCCGGGTTGCCGAGACAGGAGCCGTCGGTATAAACGCGCACCGCCGCGTCCGTGTTTTCCGTTTTCTCTCTCATTCTCCCGCCTTTATTCCGCCGCAGGGCAATTGGATGAAAATTGACAATATATTAAAATAATTGATGTTTATATATCCGGAATCCCGCCGCCTTTGTTCTTGACCAATTTTCGCCGGTATTCTATCTTACCTCCCTATGAACTGGGACTGGGAAAAACTGCAGGAAAAACGCCACAAGCAGCCGCGCAGGCAAAAGCCGCGGGATATTGATCCGGAAAGCCCTTTTCCGGACTTCAATCCCGGAGATTTTTTCTCCAAATTCAAAAACAGCCGGATTCCGGCCGGGTCTGTTCTCCTTGTGCTTTTGATCGGCTGGCTGCTGTCCGGCATCTTCATCGTCAAACCCGGCGAAGTCGGGGTTATAACGCGATTCGGAAAATACGACCGCGAAGTCGGCGACGGACCGCACTATCATCTGCCCTTCCCTCTGGAAACGGCGGAGATCGTTGTGGCCGAACCCTTGCGCACCGTGGTCATCGGCCAGATGCTGGAAGGAGGGCGCTCTTTCAAGGGTGTTCCCGGAAAGAGTTCCACAGAGGAATCCAGCATGTTCACGGGCGATGAAAATATCGTGCATATGCGCTTCAACGTGCAGTACAACATAAGCCGGCCGCGCGACTTCCTGTTTAGCGTACGCGATCCGGAGACCACGATCAAGATTGCGGCGGAAGCGGCCATGCGCGAGGTCGTGGGGCGCAGCAAAATCGATTCCATCTTGACCGCCGGACGTTCGGAGATCCAGGTCGAGGCCAGGCACGTTCTGGAAAACATACTGGTTCCTTATCAAATGGGCGTGCGCATTCATACCGTCCAGCTTCTGGACGTGCAGCCGCCGCCGGAGGTGGAAGCGGCCTTCAAGGACGTGGCCAGCGCCCGTGAGGACCGGGTGCGCATCATAAACGAGGCCGAGGCTTACCGGATGAAGATCGTGCCCGTGGCCAACGGCACGGCCCAGGGGATGATCAACGCCGCCCAGGCGTACAGCCGGCAGGTGGAGCAGGCCGCGGAGGGCGATGCGCAGCGTTTCCTTTCCATGGTCAACGAATACAACAAGGCCAAGGAGATCACCCGCAAGCGCATGTATCTTGAGGCCATGGGAGATGTGCTCTCGGCCGCCGGGCTTGAAAAAATCATCGTTTCCAGGGACGCGCAGGGCGGGGTTCTGCCCATCCTGAGTCTGGACCCGAAGAATTCGCTTTTCGGGAAGAATCCGCAGGCGGCGGGCGAAGGGGCGCAGCGATGAAGCGCGGTTTACTCGGCCTGGGGTTTGGCCTGCTTGTTGCGCTTCTGGTTTTTTCCCAGAGCATGTTTTTTGTGGGCGAGCGTGAGCGGGCCATTGTCCTGCAACTCGGCGAGGCCGTGGAGACGCAGGCGCGCGAGCCCGGGGTCAATTTCAAGCTGCCCTTCGTCCAGAACGCGGTGTTTTTTGAAAACCGCATCCTGGTATTTGAAATCGCCAAAACGGAAAGTCTGACCGCGGACCTCAAGGCCTTTGAAATAGACAACTACGTGTGCTGGCGGATCACGGACCCCCTTACCTTTTACCGGTCCCTGCGCACTGATATTGTGGCCGAGGAGAGGCTGCGCAACATCGTCTATTCGCAGCTGCGCGCGGCGATCGGCAGCAAGGAATTGAACGAGGTGGTTTTTACCAAGCGCACGAACATAATGGACGAGGTGTTGAAAAAATCCGACGCCCAGGCGGCGGATTACGGGGTGACCATAGTTGACGTGCGCATCAAGCGCACGGATTTGCCGAACCGTCAGGCCATTTTCAACCGCATGAACGCCGAGCGCACGCGCATGGCGAACAAGTACCGCTACGAAGGTGAATCCGAGGATCGGCGCATTCGTTCGGAAGCGGAGATGCAGCGGGACGTCATCTTGTCCCAGGCGAACCGGGACAGCATAGTGATCCGGGGCAAGGCCGACGCCAGGGCCATTGAGATTTTCGCCCTGGCCTTGTCGGCGGACCAGGAATTTTACGAGTTCAGCAAAAGCCTGGAGATATACCGCAAGTCTTTCCGGGAAAACACCAGGGTGATCCTCTCGGACGACAATCCGCTGCTCAAATTCATGCGCTAGGCTTCATTTGAAATTCTCTTACGGTTCGAAGCGCCTCCCTTAAAAAATCGCTTGACGCCGGATCGCGGAGAAGGTTATAGTTTCCGTTCGCGCGCCAGTAGCCCAGCTGGATAGAGCAACAGGCTACGAACCTGTAGGGCGGAGGTTCGAATCCTTCCTGGCGCGCCAAAGCCTAATCCGTAATTTTTCCTCTCATTTTTCCTCTCATCTGCTTGGACTGGCAGGACTCGTGCGCGGGGAACCGATCAGCGAGGGCCTTTATGGAATGATGCTGGCGCGACCATAAAGGGCTTGCAATTTTTCGTGGGAGGGTTATCTTTGAGTCAGGTGGGACGGAGATGCGTTAACACCCCCGCCCCTAGGGCATCCCCCTGTAACGTTGAGGTTACAAGTTTCAGGCCCCGGTATGGAAGACGACTCCTGCCGGGGCCTGAAACGTTTAGCGGTTAAACCGTTTGACTATCCAAGCCACGAAAACGCCGGCCACAACAGCGGCCAGGACGTTGAGCAGAAAGTGCTCCAGGCGGCGCCTCCTTGTTCTGAAACTCGGAGGATGCCCCACAGGTCTTTTATCTTGGCGGATGGCGTGGGCGATTTTGGGGAGGTGAAAAAAACCGCTCTTTCCTGTCCGAACAATGGGGCTACCGATCTTCCAATCGGCAGAGCCGATGTCGTCAGCTTCAGCTGTTATCCGAAGCCACCGGCCAAAGCCGGTGGCGCATTCATTTTATTATAGATTTTTAATATTATCCGCTGTTTATAAAAAATAGTAAAAAATATGTTAAAAGGTATTGCTTTTTTTCTTAAAAAATAATTAACTGCATCCAAGTATAACCGCCCACAGGATGTGGAAAATCCAGAGGTTCCACCAGGGGTCATCCATGGACGACAAACGGACAGCCACGCTGCCTCTGATCAGGGAAGCACGCGAACAGACGCTTCGGGGCGTTAGGCAATCCGTCCGCCGTGTCGCGTCCGCTGACGTGCGCGGAGGGTCCGGAAAGCCGTCTGAACGGGCAGTCCGGTTGCTCCGGCAAGCCGCCGCCAAAGTGCCTTTCAGAAACGAAACTTTGGCACGTTCTTTGCTCTCTCTCTCTCTCTCTCTCTCTCTCTCTCTCTCTCTCTCTCTCTCTCTCTAAATTCTACATACTAATGGTAAGAAAGCAGCTTCGGCAGTCTTCCGCCGGGGCCGCTTTTTGCCGTTTTCCGGGCGTGGCATCCCGAAGCGGCTTTTATCCGCACAGGGACTGCTCTGCCCGTGCGAATACAACCAAGTGTATCGGGGGGGGCTGCCGGCGGTTTTTTTCGCCCGGCGCAGGAAGCGGACGGATTCCTGCGGCATTTACTCTTGGGGTGCTTGCCTGACGGCCGGCAAAGCCGGCCTGTAGGCATCCCGCGGCAAGGATTTGCGCGGCAAGTCCTTGCGGAGCGTGTTAACGTCTGAAGTTTATACGCCCTAATCCGGCAGCCTGTCTTCGGGGGAAATAAACAAAGTGGTTCCGCATTTGCCGTTCCACCTCGCGCGAGGAGCGAGGCGGGTGTGGCGCTCGTTTTACCACGTATCATTTTTTGTTAGTTAATTAAACATGATAAAGCATAGGGGGAAGTCATGTCTCAGTCAGGTTCGACAAATTCAGCGGCGGCCTTGAGGCCAATCAGACAAACAGTCAAAATTCCCAAGCCGGCTTCCGGCGAGGAAACCGTTGTGCAGTCCTCTCCCGGCGGGAGTCTTGAATTTGCCTTTGATCCGTCCGCGGCCACCGTCTCGCGGCCGGAAAACAGCAACGATCTGGTTTTTGATGTTGACGGCGGGGGCCGCGCGGTCATCAGCGGTTTTTTTGAAGTGGGGACTTATTCTTTGCCCAATATGGTTCTGCCGAACGGTATGGTGGTGACTTCCGCCGATTTCATCGCCGTGAACAATCCCGATGTGGACATGACCACCGCGGCCGGCCCTACGCCGCGTAGCGACGGCCTCAACGAATTTGCGGGCGACTCCGGCGATTTGGTGGGTTCGGTGGACCGCCTCGGCACTTTGGGCACCGATTACTGGGATACCGTTGCGGAAGCGGCCGACAGGGCGCCCGGCGTGGGCTTTGCGGGCGCTTCGGATTACACGGGAGCGGTCGGCGGCGCGCCGATCCCGAAGGTCGTCTACGAGGGCGGGCAGGTGAAGGCGGACGTCTATCTGATGATTGACGCCTCCTGGCGCACCAACGACGTTTACATGCTCGACCAGGTTAACGCAATAAAGCAGATGGCGAACAAATACCTGGATCTGGGGATTGACGCCACCTTCACCCTCATTCCCTACCACCTCACGGGCGTGGTCATGCTGGATTCCGTCGACGCCGGAACCCTGCTGAAAGTGCTGGAACCTATTGGAACCGAAGATAAAGCGTATTCGTTCTTCAATGCCCATCTGTCGTCCATGCTTTCGGATGCCGGGAAATATTACGGGGGCGGTCTTACCCGCCTTATAGAAGAATTGGACAAGTCGCGGGCCGACCCGGTCACCAGGGATATCCCCAAGACAATGTTTTTCCTGGCCGACGGCAGGCCGGATGACTTTGACGGGAAGAATACGGGGATGATGACGGACTACCGGGATACGTGGAGAGACTACCTGGATCGAGCCTCGGCCGACGACTGGCTGGATGTCTACGCGCTCGGCATAGGCGACGCCATGACCGACGTGGAGGCCCGCGCCCACCTGCTGAACATAGCCGGAGACGCGAGCCGTATCTTTTCGGTTAAGGACTACGCGGGCCTGGGGGATGTTCTGGCGGGTCTGGTGCCTCCTGTTACGGGGAACCTGCTGTCCGGATGGGCCTCCGGGGAAATACTGCGGATTACTCTGGAAGAGCAGGGCAACGAGGTGAGCTACGACTTTTCGGTCTGGGACGCGACTCTGGGGCTGTACAAGACCGCGCCCATAGACCTGGGCGACGGTGTCAACCTGGTGGTATACCGGGACGGCCAGTTTCACGTGGAACATTCGTCGGGCCTCTCCGAGGACAAGACCCTGAACGTGCGCCTGACCCTCATGGATGCCGACGGCAATGTCACCGAAACCCCGGGGTTTGAACTGATTATCAGGGATTACAAGCCGGTGGCCGGGGACAACGAGGATACCTCGGTCGAGGTGGCGGCCGGCAGCTATCATGTGCTGGGCCAGTGGGAGGAGGAGGATAATGATAATGGCGACCGGTTGCTAATGGAATGTCAGTTTGATGGCTGGTCCAACTACAGAGCTGGTGTCGGGATAAGCGCTCCACCTTTCCCCGATACAGTGCGGGCGCAGGTCCTGGCCGACTACGGATGCGACCTGGCGGCCGTGAACCGTGACGGCGATCAGAACACAGGGCTGATGGTGGGGATGGGGATCCGGGGTTGGGCGCCGGATCGCCATCTGGCCGTGATCATGCAGGGCAATGACTTGGGCAAAGCCCTCGACGACCTCGGCATTCAGTCTTACGTGCGCAGCGGCAGCGGGGTGGACGCCGAGTCCGGAGTGCACCTGGCGGCGCGTTCCTTCGAGTCCGCGGGCGGGGAGATCATATTCAACTACACCCTCCACGGCAGCGGTTTGGGCGGCAACCGGGGCGCCGCGATTTGGATGCTGATGGACAAAGACGGCAAGATCATAGCTTCCGACATTGCCTACCAGTTCGCTGACGGAGTCCCGGAGGCCGACTACAGCGACTACTGCCGCATCCCCGTGCCGGAAAGCGGCAACCTGCAGCATTACACGCTGGTGATCGGCACTGTTAACGGAGGAGACGAATCAACTCCGTCCTACATAGCGGTGGGTGCAGTGGTGCAACTCGAATCCGGCGGCTATTCCTGCCGGGGCAACCTCATCCACGATCCGGGGCCGAACGGCGAGACGGACGTGGCCTTTGACAACGCGCAGGTGGGCAGCGTAACCTACGATGGCGTCCTCTACCTATTTGCCGCGGGGGAGACGACCCTGAGCATAGACACCGGCTACGGCCGGTTCCTGGTGGATCGCAACGGAGGCTATTCCTTCCATCTCGACGGCAACACCGGCTTTCCCAGCGGGGATTTCGTTTACCGCCTGGTGGACGAGGATGGAGACTGGTCCGATGAGGCCGTCTTGCGCATCAACGCCGGCGTCCCGATTTACGGAAGCGCTGCCGACGATGCCATCACCGGCGGCGCTGGCGAAGACATACTTTACGGCGAAGGCGGCAACGACGAGATCCGGGGAGGCGCGGGAGACGACACCATCCGCGGAGGAGCCGGAGACGATTCGATCTACGGCGGAGACGGCAGGGACGTCCTTTACGGCGGAGACGGCAAGGACCGGATCGAGGGAGGCGCGGGCGACGACGCCATTTACGGCGAAGACGGCAACGACGAGATTCTGGGCGGCGCCGGAGACGATACGATCGACGGCGGCGCGGGCGACGACGCCATTTACGGCGAAGACGGCAACGACGAGATCCGGAGCGGCGCGGGCTATGACACCATCCACGGAGGCACCGGACACGATTTTCTCTCCGGAGGAGACGGTAACGACAGCATCAACGGCGGAGACGGCAATGACCGGATCCGGGGAGACGCGGGCGACGATGCCATTTACGGCGAAGACGGCAGCGACCATATCCAGGGAGACGCGGGCGACGATACCATCCACGGAGGCGCCGGATACGATTTGATCTACGGAGGAGACGGGAACGACAGCATCAACGGCGGAGACGACAACGACCATATCTTGTGAGACGAGTGCTAAGTTTCCATACACGTCGGTGCAGGTTACGATTTTCTCTCCGGAGGAGACGGGAACGACAGCATCAACGGAGGAGACGGGAACGACAGCATCAACGGCGGAGGCGGGAACGACTATATCAGAGGCGGCGCCGGCGACAACATCCTTTACGGTGGTGGGGGCAACGACACCTTTGCCTGGGATCCCTGGAATCTGAACACCAAACCTAATAACACCGACCATATCATGGACTTTTCGGACGGCGACAAGCTCAGCTTCAGCGACCTGCTGCCCTGGACGTATGCCGCCACCCTGGATGACTTCCTGAACGCCAATGTCAGCGTGGACTTGAGCCTCCAGAATCTTAACGACAGAACCCTTTTGTTCACCATTCAGGACAACTACTCCAACAGCAGGGATGTGGAGATCACCTTCGACCGGACGAACACGGCCTTCGACCAGTTCGTGCAGACCTATAACAACGCCGCGGACGACACGGCCAGGGAGGACGCCATGCGCAGCTTCCTGCAGAATATATCCGGGGGCTGATGCCCTGCCTTGCGGGGAGGAGGGCAGCCCCGGAGGATTTTACGAAAGAAGGTGGAGCGCTTCCCTGCTCCGCCTTCTTTCGTTTTGCGCCTGAGGCCGCTGTCAGAGCGCTTTAACTTTGAGATTATACACGGTTTATCTTCAGGCCGCGCCTGCTCCGGCGCTTGCTTATAAGCAGTGGACCATTTGGGCAAGCTCTGTTAGAAAAATGCCCCGGCGTCCCGCCCGGCCCGTTTCGGGGCGGGCGGGACGCGGTCGAAGGATGCGACATGCGAAGAACCGCGGCGGG
>JAITRF010000076.1 GCA_031288535.1 Desulfovibrio sp.
GAATTGGGGCATGCTCTTTTTACCTCGTTGGTGATAGTGGGTGTGGACAAAACTCATACTATCTGCTTGTCGTTACAAGCACAACGAGGTTTTTTCTTTTTTTGCGTGGTGGATCGCGGGGGAAGATCGGCGTTGGCGCGGTCAAAAATAATTTCCGCCGCAGTGCGCCCACTGGCCGCATAGTGCAATTTGTTCTGCACGATTTTGAAGAAAGCAGCGGTTTCAGGCATGGCGGCATCATAGTCCAAACTGGTGGCGTACAAGTCAAGAACTTGACGATACATCACCTTTTCGCTGGCGCGGATGTCGCGGATGCGCTCAAGGAGTTCCTTCCAATAAGTCCCTCCGCCCATATTTTTTAGGAGTTCGTCGTTCATGGCGAAGCCCTTGACGAGGTATTCATGGATCACGCCAGTAGCCCATCGACGAAATTGCGTACCGCGCAAGGATTTCACCCGGTAGCCGACCGCGATGATCATATCGAGGCTGTAAAACGCGATAGGCTTATCGGAATGAGCAAGGTGCAAAAAATGCACATTGCTTTTTTTGTCAACTTCGCCCTCAGAAATAGCGTTGTTAATATGCCGGGTGATGACCGAGCGGTCGCGCTGGAACAATTCCGCCATCTGCCCTTGCGTTAGCCAGACGGTTTCGTTTTCAAACCGAACGTCGATACGGGTTTGCCCATCGCTCGTCTGGTAGATAACTATTTCAGATTTTTCAGGGGTCATGGTTCCACCCTCATCAACAATGTGAAATATTTTGCTTTTATGCTCAGAATGGGTTGGAGTAGCCGCAAAATCTGTTCGGTATCGGCAACATCTATCAATTGAGCTTTGCCATCGGAGGCGGTAATTTTCAACTGGTTAATGTGAGTCATAAGTAAAGTAGATTACGGATTCAGGTTACAAGCACAACGAGGTTTTTTCTTTTTTTGCGTGGTGGATCGCGGGAGACAATATGGAACAAGAAATCCAGGAAAACCCTTTTGTTTCAAGGTGTTCCGAGACTCTATGGGATAGCATGAAACCGTATGAAATAGTGTGCTGGCGGAGAGGGTGGGATTTGAAAATATGCTATATTTATATAATATAAATAACTATTTTATATTTAAAGAATACTATTACCCATAAAATTACCCATGCAAAATTTTCTTAACTTTTTTGTGGCTCACAGCGAACTCACCGAGATTTTATCGGAGGATTGCGGATTCAATTCAAATCCTGAATATGAATTTTTATCGACCGTTTTTACTGCCGACGCTCTTCCCGCGCCAGAGGCGTTACCGCAAGGCGCATACCCATAGCGCCGAGGATGGCCTGAAAGCTCCGCAGTTCGGGATTTCCTGCGGGAGAAAGGGTGCGGTACAGCGTCTTGGGGTTGAGCTGCGCGGTTTCCGCCACGTCTTTCATGCCAAAAGCGGACGCGACACGGCGCAGGGCGAGCATGAGTTCTTCCTGGTCGCCGTCCTCAAGCACGGCGTTGAGGTATTCGGCGGCATAGTCCGGGTCTTTCTTGAAGCTCTCGATAGTAGCTTCTTCATGGGAAATATAAGGCTTACTCATTGTAATTCCTCCTTCATCCGGCGCAGAAAATCGGTTCTGTAGCCCACAGCCTTGCTGATATCCGCATCCTGGGTGCGCTTGTCGCCGCCACACAGCAACACGACCAGCGTTTGACCATGCTGGAAATAGTACACCCGATAGCCCGGCCCGACATCGACGCGCATTTCGGAAACACCATCCCGGCAAGCTTTATGGTCGCCGAAGTTGCCAAGGGCCGCCCGGTCAATCCGCCGCAGAACGGCAATCCTGGCGCGGTTGTCCCGCAGGGCGTCCACCCATTTTTGATACGGGTCGGTGCCGTCTTCGGTGGTGTAGTGGATAATTTCCATAAGGAGATAGTAGCTTTTAAGCGAAAAAAGTCAAGAGTCGATCCCTACCCATGCGCCTGTGCATCTGCCCAAACCGGAGAGCATATCCCTCAAGCCGCTTTTTTTGAATTCGCCATACTTTGAAAATTTTTGCGTGTCGCCTGAGTATAATGTCGCCAACGAAGATGTAACAAAACCAAGCAGTGAGTATGCGGACGTGCGGCACAGGCGTAGCAAAGGCAGACCAAACACACACCCTCGCCATTTTTCACGAACTCTCGCCTACCAGTTCGCTTTCTGTAGACTTCCGAATGTATTTGTGATGCCTTGAATGTCGAATCGGAAGGACAGGACAAGCGAGGGAGACCAACCTTTAGGGGTGGACCCCCACGTCCTGCCCTGCGGGGCAGCTTACTCGCCGTGTATACGGCTTACCGGCTCTCATTTGAAGTGGATCAGTTTATGGGGAGCAGGCCACTATGACCGGTTCGGAAAAGGAATTTTTAGAGGTTCCCATGTGTCACCTGTCAAAAGTCCAGCGAATTCTGGCGTTCAAAATTTTTGGCAAAACCGCATGCGCGTTTTTGCCATCCTGTCCGCCTTAAGGAGACGGATTGACTCCTTCAAGGCGCAATAAAGCTGCCTTTTTGTCGAGTCCTCCGGCGTAGCCGGTGAGGCTGCCATTTGCTCCCACAACTCTGTGACACGGTATCAACAGAGAAATGGGATTATGCCCAACTGCGCCGCCGACAGCTTGGGCTGACATGGAAGGCAAGCTTTCCTGCGCCGTCAGTTGCTCGGCGATTTTTCCATAGGTTGTGAGCCTTCCGTAAGGAATCTGCAACAGGAATCCCCATACTTTTTTCTGAAAAACGGTCCCCCGCGGATTAAAAATAAAGTCTGGGGCCGGGTTATATCCGGAAAAATATCGCTCCAGCCATGCCTCCAACTTTATAAAAACAGGGTGGTCCGGCATCTGAATCCAACTTTCGGTTTTTGTTGGATAGTATTTCTGCCCGATGAACCAGAAACCGGTAAGCTCGTCGTCTTCAACTCTTGCCGTGGCGAGGCCGAGCGGTGTTCTCAATTCGCTGACATATATCATTTATTATGCCTCCTTTGTTTTCAGTTCCGGCAAAGCAAAAGAGAGTATCGCCGGAAGCAAGGCAACTGCCGCCACAATATACATAACCGGGGGCAGACCATGGGCGTCCGCGACCTTTCCCAATACGGGGGCGGCAATGCCGCCTACGCTGACCGCCAAGCCAAGAGTGACGCCCGAGGCCAGCCCGATCCGGTTGGGAAGGTACTTTTGTCCCATGACAACCATGGGGCTGGCCGGCACATACAGGGCCACGCCTATGGGAATGAGCAACAATGTAGCCCACGTAACGTTGTTTGCAAAAATGAAAAGACACAGCAACGGCAGCAAAAAGAAAAAACCGCTCCGAATTATCTTGTGAAAGCCATACCTGTCAGCCAGTCTGCCGCCTATCAGCGTGCTGATCGCGCCCACGGCAAGCAACAGGCTTAAAGACGTGCCTGCGACGGCTTCAGGTTGTTTGAACACATTTATCCAATAAAGCGGCAGGAAAGTGTTAATACCGTAAAAAATGAACGATCTGCTGAACAATAGGACGCATAGCAGGGAGAATGCTCCCCAATGATCTTTGTCCCGCACATCGTTCTGCGTTTTCCGGGCAGCCGAGGATGTTGCTTCATCTCGTTGGTACCTGTTCATCGCCACATATAATGTAAAAGCTAAAATTATGGCCGGCAGGAAAAGCGCGGACATCCCTTTGAACCCGAAAGACAGGATAAGCCACATAGCTATAATGGGTCCAAGAGCAAAGCCCAGGTTGCCGCCAAAAGAAAAAATGCTGACCCCGGCGCCTTTTTTCTGACCAGAAACTTTATTGGCATACCGGGCGGCTTCAGGGTGGTATGCTGCAATGCCAACGCCACTTATCATGACGGAGGCGAACAGCAGCGGGTAACTGGAAATGAATCCGGTCCCGGCAAGTCCACTCCCGGCCAACAGCACGCCGCCAGCCATAATCCACGGTTTGCTGATTCTGTCCGAAAGAACGCCAAAAGCAGGCTGCACGATCGAAGATACAAGATTGAGCGCAAAAATCAAACTTGCGGCTGTAGTATAGCTGAACCCATATTCGGCGATGAAGAAGGGAAGAATCGCCGGTAAAGCTCCTTGATTCATATCGGCAAACAGATGTCCCGCTGACAGCAGATAGATGTACCGGCTATTCCGCTCTTTCATTCTTTCCCCACAAAGTCGGTCGCTAGAGCATTTTACGTTGAAATGCTTGCTTAACGGCGAGCTAAGCTCGCCCACAAACATCTCGCAGCAGAGGTTTGCAGACAAATCATGCAGAGCTGTTTATACATTTTCAATGTTAAGCCGCTCTAAAAGCTATATCCAAAATGACACGGTGACAGAAAATATTCATTATAAGTCCATGAGGCGGGCTCTCATGCTCCAAGGGAGTTCCAGAGTGCGACAGTCGCGTAAGAACGCCACGGCCGCCAAGCTTCGGACAGACTGAGTATCTTCGCGTCGCTCAATCCGTGCAAGGCCTTTTTTACACCGTGATCCGTATGCGGAAAGGCATCGGGCCAAGCTAAAGCCCGCATGGCCAAATATTGAACAGTCCATGGCCCAAATCCAGGTATTTTAAGGAGTTTTTCCATCTCCCCCACCGGGTTTACAACGTGTGGCGACAGCCTGACATGACCCTGCGTCAGCGCTTGCGCCAAGGACGAAATAGACCGGGCGCGAGCCCTGGTAATGCCTAACGCTCCCAATTGATCTTCAACAGACGATGCCAGGCCGCAAATGGTTTCCGGTGCAGGAAACGTGCGGGCAACTTCTTGAAATGGAGTGTCAATGCTTTCCCCAAACGTGGCGGTAAAACGCACGGCCAGAGTACGTGCCGCTTTCACAGTTATCTGTTGTCCCAATATGGCGCGCACCGCTATTTCAAAGGAGTCCAAACTCCCCGGTAGCCGGGTGCCCGATACGCACATGCCTTCGGCAAGATCGTTCATTGTGGCAAGTTTTTCAAAAATTTCCTGCGGATTGCAGTTCACATCAAAAAATAACCGGAGTTTGGACAAAACTTTTGACAAAACAGGCAAGAGCGCGGGAGCAAGCGTGACGGCGAGAGAATTTCTTTGGGCTACATTTATTACGGATATCCAACCACGGTATGTTTTGTTTCCGCTCTGCACGGTTACTGTGCGTCTGTAACTGCCCTCAGCCACGTTTTCGACGCCTGAAATGGCTCTGTCCGCGAGAAAAGACAAAAACGTTTTCCATTCATATGGTGGACGATAGCCAAGAAACAGTGTGATTCCTTCCTGATTTTCTGATTGGTGTTGAGCACTGAATTTCCGCAAATTTTGTGGTGCAAGTTTGTAGCGAGTTTTGAAGAGGTCGTTAAATCTACGGATGCTGCCGAAGCCGGAGGACATCGCCACCTCGGTGACAGGGAGATCCGTGTCGGTCAGCAGACTTTTAGCCAGCAGCAGTTTGCAGGTTTGCAGGTATTGCACGGGGGAAACCCCATATTCGGCGGCAAAAGCGCGGCGAAGGTGCCGGTCTGTTATGCCAAGCGCGTCCGCCAACCCACTTAAGCTGCCATCGGTCAGATTGCCTTCTTCAATAGCCAGAGCGGCTTTACGGGCTATCTGCTCTACGGAATCCATCAAGGAATTGCCGGGAGCCAATTCAGGGCGGCATTTCAGGCAAGGTCTGAACCCTGCGGATTCCGCTGATGCCGCGCTGACATAGTAGGAGCAGTTCTCTGCTTTGGGTATTTTTACGCGGCAAATTGGGCGGCAATATATGCCCGTTGATGAAACTCCAACAAAAAACCGCCCGTCAAAGCGGGTATCGTGAGCTTTCAGCGCTGCATAACAAGCCTGCTCATCCAATACTGTGGATTTCATGTCTTTTCCCTTATGCCCCAAAATTATGCGCGTAAGGCAAATTATGGCTGCCTCATGCGGGCAGATCGTTATATAAAAAATCCCTTTGAGATCGGACGACGATCCTCACGCCTTACTCAACATCGAATACTCCCGTACAGCCATTTCAGAGATTGTACTGGCAGTTTTCGGACATGCAAACCGTTAATTTTGTGAAAAGGGCTTTAGGTGGGAGCAAAGGGAGAGAATAAGGCCCGCGAAGCGACCCGTAAGGATTTGCCTGCAAATCCTTGCCGGGAGATTGTCGCAAGGCGAACTTGTTTCGCCGTTAAGCAACAAGCTCAAACATAAACTGGTCTAATGCGATGGTGTAACACGGTCTTCTTATTCCATGTCCGGGCGCAACTCATGGAAATTTATACCCGGGCATGAAGTTGCCAACGTATTCCACACGTTACCATTTTTTGTTTTGCAACCGATCGCGGATGACGATGGCCAGAAGGTTCATCCCCAAGACCAGAGCGATCAGTACCAGCGCGGTGCCGTACTGCAGCGGCATGGTTTTTTCAATTTCCGTGCCCGAGGTGGCGAGAACGTACATGTGGTTGGAGAGGGCCATGACCGGGCTGAGCAGGGAATCCACATCTTTTTTAGTGAAAAAGACCGCGGCGGTGAACATGATGGCCGCCGTTTCTCCGGCTGCCCGCGCAAGCCCGAGAATGGCCCCGGTCAGCATGCCGGGCAGAGCCGCGGGCAGAACCACCCTTGCTATGGTCTGGATTTGGGTCGCGCCGAGGGCCAAGGAGGCTTCTCTGTAAGTCGTGGGAACCTGGCGGAGGGCTTCCTCGGCCGTGCCGATGATCACCGGGAGCGTGAGCACCGCCAGGGTCAGAATGCCCGAGAGAAGGGATATGCCGAGGCCGCAGTGGATGACGAAGAAACTCATGCCGAACAGGCCGAACACGATGGAAGGCACCCCGGCAAGATTATTGACTCCCAGCCTGATGTATTGCGCGAATCGCGACCGTCCCGCATATTCGTGCAGATACACGGCCGAGGCCACGCTGAGCGGAAAGGAGACGGCAAGCGCGCCCATGGACAACAGTGCCGTGCCCACGATGCAGGGCCATATGCCGCCTGCGGTCATGGCTCTGGCCGGGGGCTGGGTGAGGAACTCCCAGGAAATGGCAGGCAGGCCGTTCCACAGCAAAAAAGTGCAGACGCTGAACAAGGCGAACATGTTGATGCACGCCGCCAGACTGAGAAAGGAAAACATGACGGATTGCCTGGTCAGACGGCCCTGTACGGTACTTTTGAAGAACATGGGCGAAAACCTCACCTGCGTTATGGCGTGTCGCGCTTGATACCAGGTTGCGACCAACAGGGAGCAAATTGATATCGGCTGAAGGCTTTGCCTTCAGCCCGCCGCGAAGGCGCAGGCGGCATTGGCTGCCGCCGTATAGCGCCGAAGCGGGCGTGCCTTTCCGCATTCAAACCCGTTTGAATGCAATTTGGTATGAGATTGCCGCTTGACGGCGAAGCGGGTCCGCCTTGCGGCAACCGCGCGGCTAATCCAGCGCCTGCCTGTTTTTTTCCGCTATCTGCCGGGCGATGATGTTGAAGGCCAGGGTAAAGAGGAAAAGCACCATGCCGATGGCGAACAGCGCATGATAGTGCTCGCCCCTGAACGAAGCCTCGGCCATTTCCGCAGCGATTGCAGCGGGCATGGGCCTGACCGGGTCGAACAGGGAATACGGAATGATACCGGCTCCCCCGGCCACCATGAGCACGACCATGGTTTCGCCGATGCTTCGGGACATGCCAAGCATGCAAGCCGTGCCTATGCCGGAAAACGCCGCCGGAACGACGACCCGGATGGTGGTCTCCCAACGCGTCGCGCCTAGAGCGAGCGACGCTTCCCGAAGCGATACCGGCACGGCGTGCAAAGCGTCCTCGGCTATGGAGCAGATGGTGGGCACGCTCATAAACGCCAGCATCAAACCGGCATTGAAGAGGTTGAGCCCGGTATCGGCGTAAAACCAGTCCTGCAGGGCGGGCGCCATGATCACCATGCCGAAGAACCCGACCACCACGGACGGGAGCGCTGCCAAAAGTTCGATCACCGGCTTGACGATCCGGCGTACCGTCTTCGGGGCTATTTCCGTCAGCCAGGCGGCGGTCATAACCCCAAGCGGTATGGCGATAGCCGAGGAAACGGCCGTGACCGCAACAGAGCCGACAATCAGAGGAAAAATACCGAATTCCGGCGGGTCGGACGTCGGATACCAGGCAAAGCCCAGAAAAAAATCCTTCGCCGTGACGATTGAGAAGACAGGGAGACCTTCCATGAACAGGAAGACCATAATCAGGCCCAGGAACAGGAGAGAACACCCGGCCGCGCCCGCCAGGATCCGGCGGATGAGCGTCTCCTTGCGGGCATGGCTCGGGACTGTCATAATACGCGTCCGGTTGTTACTTTTGCAGGGGGATGAAGCCGACTTCGGAAACCGCTTTCTGCCCCTTTCCGGGGTCGAGCAGGAAATCGACCAGTTTTTTGGAGACGCCGGCAGGTTGCCCGTTGGTGAAGATGTACAATTCGCGGGCGATGGGCCATTTTTTTGAAAGGGCCGTCGCCGGAGTAGCCTCCACGCCGTTGACGTTCTGCTTTTTCAGGGAACTGTTGAGATAGCCGAAGCCGATGTAGCCGATGGCCTTTTCGTTCTTGGACACAGCCTGGACAACGGCGCCGTTGGAGGCCTGCAACAAGGCGGAGGGAGCCACCTTTTCCCCCTTCATGATCATCTCCATCCAGGTTTCGTAAGTGCCGGACGAGGTGTCGCGGGAAACGACCACGATGGACGAGTCCTTGCCGCCCACGTCTTTCCAGTTGGTGATCTTGCCGGCGTAAATATCGCGCAGTTGGGCGGTCGAGAGTTCCTTGACCGGGTTTTGCGTGTGCGTCACCGGGACCAGGGCGTCAACGGCAATCGCGGTCCTGACTGGGGTTACCCCCTTGGCTTTGCCTTGTTCCACCTCGGTATTCTTGATATCCCGTGAAGACATGGCGATATCGCACAGACCTTCGTTCAGCGCTTTGATGCCGTTGCCGGAACCGCCGCCGGAAATGGCCAGGCTTATGCCGGGATTGGCGGCCATGAAGGCTTCGCCGGCCTTCTGCATGACCGGCAACACGGTGGTTGATCCGTTGATGATAAGTTCCTGTTGCGCGGCCGGAACCGGCGAGGCCGCGAACATGCCGACAAGAAACAATGAAAGAGCCATTGTGATGCGTTTCATGACCTGAGAACTCCTTGTCAAAGAGGTGTCGATGGTTCGCGGTCCGCCATTCGGGGTATTTTACCATTCAGGTTGTCGCTTGAAGGCGAAGCAGGTTCGCCCCGCGACAATCCCGCGGCAGGGATTTGCAGGCAAATCCCTGCGGAACGGTTTGCGCATTTTCAATGTTGAACCGTTCTCGCCACGGCGCCGCATTGAAGCCAACATGCCCCCCATGTGTTACGTAAATGTTACGGGGATATGGTTTCCTCGTGACGTTTCTTTGTCACACAATCGTCACACAACCTCCGTCAATTCGTAGCAGGGAAGGCGCATTGTACGGCATGCATGCGGGGCAAACGAACGCTGACCGGGGTGGATGATGTCTGAAGCGACAATTCTCATAGTCGAAGACGAAAAGGATATCCGGGAACTTCTCGCCTATAGCCTGGGCAAGGAAGGATTTACGGTCGTCGAGGCGGATAACGGCGTGACGGCTCTCAGACTGGCCGACATGAAACACCCGGACCTGGTGATTCTGGACCTGATGCTGCCGGGCATGGACGGGTTAAGCGTCTGCAAGCAGATGCAGCGCAATGCGGCGACGGCCGAAATTCCCGTAATAATGCTGACGGCCAAGGGAGAGGAAGTGGACAGGATCGTCGGGCTGGAACTTGGGGCCGCCGACTATATTGTCAAGCCGTTCAGCCTGCGGGAAGTCGCCCTCAGAGTCCGCGCGGTCCTGAGGCGCGGCGCCGCCCGGGCAAAACCGGCCGTGATGCAGTGCGGCCCCATAACGGTCGATTCGTTACGCCACACGGTCATGGTGGACGGAAGCGAGGTAATTCTGACCGTCACGGAATTCCGTCTTCTTGAGGACTTACTGCAGAACCGGGGCAAGGTCAGAGACAGAGAGCAAATTTTAACGGCTGTCTGGGGTCACAGTTTCGAAGGTTACTCGCGCACCGTAGACACCCACGTTAGGCGGTTGCGCGCCAAGCTCGGCAAAGGAGCGGACATGATTGAGACGATTCGCGGCATCGGCTACCGCGCCAGCGGAAACAAGTCATGATAAGCACGCGCGGCACGTTGCAGGCAAGGTTGTTCTGGGCGTTTACCCTTGTGACGGTCATAGCTGTTGCGCTCCCCGCCGTCCTGTCCCGCAACGTCCTGTATCACGACCGGCTGGATCTGGCGAACAGCCAGGCATTGGCAGAGGTTTCGGTCATCAGGGGAATGCTTGAATCGGGCGCAAGCGAACGGCAGATACTGGCTTTGCTGGCGGCGGTGAAAGAGACCGGAGCGCGCATGACGATCACCGCGAAAGACGGTGAGGTCAAGTATGATTCCCATGTCGACGGCGAAGCGCTGCTGGAGATGGACAACCATAATGACCGGCCGGAAATCGAGGCCGCACGCGAGCATGGAAAGGGAGTTTCGCTTCGCCACAGCAACACGCTGGACATTGACGCCGTGTATGCGGCGGTATTGCTGGAGGACGGGGGCATTCTCCGTCTTGCCGTGCCGATGGCCGACATAAGAGGCAGCCTGGAAAAACAACTGGCCACCCTCAGTGTGACAGTGGCCGGCGTTGCCGCTTTGTGTCTTATGCTTTCCGTTTTCATAACCCGCAGGTTCCGCAACGGCATAGACACAATGGCTGAAATCGTCGCGGTCATTGCCAAGAACAAGGGCGGACGGAGACTGCTAGACGTGCCCGGCAGGGAATTTTTGCCGCTCGCCTATGCGGTCAACAGGATGGCTGAAAATATAGAGGAATACGTCGTCACCACCACGGACCAGCACACGCAACTCGAAACCATACTTGAAAGCATGCACGAAGGCATTCTCGTCCTGGGGCCGACGGGCAACATCCGGCGGTACAACCGGGCTTTCCTTACGCTTTTCCCCTCCGCGGAAGGAACCATAGGCAAACAGCTCATCGAGGGTCTGCCGGTTCCGGCCCTGCAACGCCGCGTGGAGGACATGCTCCAGGGAAAGGCGGCCGGCCGCGGCGACGGCGCCAATGAAGAAGATGCTTTCCACTTCGAGCGCGACGGACATTTTCTTGTCGCGCACATCTCGCGGCCGGTGGAAAAAGAACAGACGCTGGGGGCGGTGGTAGTCATATACGACGCCACGCACATCATGCGGCTTGAACGCGTGCGCCGGGATTTTGTGGCCAATGTTTCCCACGAACTGCGCACTCCCCTGACGGCCATTTCCGGATACGCGGAAACCCTGATGGACCTTGAAGAATTGGCGCCGGAGCATAAGAATTTCGCCGCCATCATCCACAAGCACGCCCAGGCGCTCGGCCGGGTCATAAGCGATCTGCTGGCCCTTGCGCGTATCGAGGACACAAAGGAAAGGATACATCTCGCGCCGGTAAGCCCGCTGCCGTCGCTGCACGAAGCCATGCGCCTGTGCGCCTGCGCCGAACAGGCGGACAGGAAACGTTTGCGGTTCGCCATCGAGGTGGGAGAAGACGTCTCCGTCATGGGGAACGCTTCGCTCCTGACGCAGGTTTTCCGCAACCTGATCGAAAACGCATGCCGGTATTCCCCCGAAGGCGGCGAAATAGCCGTTTGCGGAAGAACAAGCGGAACGGAGGTGCTGTTTTCCGTGAAAGACCATGGACCGGGCATTCCCAAGGATGAGCTCACCCGGATTTTCGAACGCCTCTACCAGGTAAAGAAACAACGCAACAGCGGCTCGTCCGGCATCGGGCTCGCCATCAGCAAACACATCATTGAGCGGCACGGCGGCACGATATGGGCGGAGAGCCCATACCAGGGATTTGCCACGGCCATGCTTTTCACCATCCCGTTGGCGGAACACCGCTGACATTACTCGAACAGCGAGGTTTATACCATGACGGCGCCCGATACGGCCTCCGGCACAAAACTCCGCGCGATGAACATAGATTTTTTTTACGGCCGGAACCAGGCGCTTCAGGACATCAACCTGGATTTCCCCGAAAATATGGTCACCGCGCTGATCGGCCCCTCCGGCTGCGGCAAAAGCACCTTTCTACGGTGTCTGAACAGGATGAACGATTTGATCCCCGGCGCGCTGGCAAAGGGAGATATTATACTTGACGGCCAAAATATCAACACCCCCCAAACTGATGTCGTGTCGTTGCGGCGTAAGGTCGGGATGGTTTTCCAGAAACCGAACCCTTTTCCCAAGACGGTTTTCGAAAACGTGGCCTACGGTCTGCGCGTAAACGGCGAAACTAAGGCTTCGGTCATCGGGGACAAGGTGGAAGCATCGCTTCGGCGCGCGGCCATCTTTGACGAAATCAAGGACAGGCTGCATACTTCTGCCCTGGGTCTGTCCGGCGGACAACAGCAGCGGCTGTGCATCGCCCGGGCGCTCGCCGTCGAGCCGGAGGTTTTGCTCATGGACGAACCGGCCAGCGCCCTTGACCCCATTGCCACGCAGAAAATCGAGGAGAGCGTGCGCGAGTTGAAAAGCCAGCTCACGATCATTATCGTGACCCACAACATGCAGCAGGCCGCCAGGATTTCAGACAGGACGGCTTTTTTTTACATGGGCAGACTCATTGAGGAAGGCGTCACGGATATAATGTTCACGCGGCCATCGCTCAGGCAAACGGAAGAGTACATCACGGGGAGGTTCGGCTGATGCAAGAGAAGGAAACTCAGCTCCAACAAATGTTGACACAACTGCGGACGAGAGTTCTGATGATGGGCGCGGCCGTCGGCATCGCACTGGACGAAGCGTTCGCCGCTCTGGAAGAGAACAATGCCATCCGGGCGGCGGAGGTGGTGGACGGAGACGCCGCCATCAACGCCCTGGAAAACGAAATCGACGAACTGGCGCTCTCCCTGCTCGTACGCAACCAGCCCGTGGCTCGTGATTTGCGTTTCGTGGTCGGGGCGCTGCGCATGGTGTTCGACCTTGAACGGATAGGCGACGAGGCCGCGAGCATTGCCGAACTGACAGTGACGTTGGAAACCCCTTTGCCGGGAGAAGTGATGGAAGCCGTTGGGCTTCTCATGAGATCGGCGGCCTCTTTGTACAAGGAATCCATGGAAACGTTCCGGACTGCGGATCACAGCGCGGCTTTGCGGCTTTGCCGCGATGACGACGAGATCACAAGGCAGGAAATGGCCGCGCTGAGGCGGGTTATGGAGTTCTTTTGCGGCAACCGGGATGGACAGAGCAAACACTTCGGGTATGAAGGCATGAACGGAATTCTCATTTGCCGGGCTCTCAACCGTATATGCCGCCGGTGCGCCAATATTGCGGAACATGCTTACTTCGTCGAAGAAGGAATCGATATCAAGCACAAACCGCCTGAAGGATGAGCGTCCGGTCTCTGTGGACAAGGCTTTCTTATCCCGTCTTTTCCCCCTTGATTAAAATATTGGAAACGGGCAATGTTTCAATCCGCAGTCGGTCCCATGCGCCGCTCCATTCCGGCGGACGGGAGCCTTGAGCAGTTCAATTTTGAAAAGTTGAACTGCTCTGCCAGGATTTGCTTGCAAATCCTGGCCGCGAAATGCTTGCAGGCGGGCTCTGCTCGCCGTTGAGCAAGCATTTCAAGCGTAAAATGCTCCAGTGGATTGTCCCCCTCTCTGCAGTGTGGTGCCGGCAGGCCTTGCTTGGCGTCAAGCGGGCATCTCCCTGAAAAGGGAGAGATTTCGGACCATAAAGAAATTTTTGATAAACACGCATGAACGAACTTTTGCGCCGCAGAATTTATGTAGCCGGGCACCGAGGCATGGTGGGTTCGGCCATCTGCCGTAAATTGCGCGCCTTGGGGGCGAGCGGCATTATAACCCGCACCCATGCCGAGCTTGATTTATGCAGTCAGGCCGACACAGAGGCTTTTTTTCGGGAGCAGCGGCCGGACTACGTCATCCTGGCCGCGGCCAGGGTCGGCGGGATAGTCGCCAATGACAGCTATTCCGCGGATTTTACGCGGGAAAATTTGCAAATCCAGACCAACGTCATAGACTCCGCCTACCGCAACGGATGCCTGAAACTGCTTTTTCTCGGTTCGTCCTGCATCTACCCAAAATTCTGTCCACAGCCGATGAAAGAGGAATACCTCCTGTCCGGCCCGCTGGAGCCGACGAACGACGGTTATGCCGTGGCCAAGATTGCCGGTCTGATGTTGTGCAAGGCCTACAGAAAACAATACGGGTTTGACGCCATCAGCGTAATGCCGGGGAACCTGTATGGCTCCGGAGACAATTTCCATCCGGAAAACAGCCATGTCGTCCCCGCACTCCTGCGCCGTTTTCACGAGGCGAAATGCTCCGGCGCGGGTGAAGTCACAATCTGGGGTACGGGCAAACCGATGCGTGAATTCCTGCATGTGGACGACGCGGCCGATGCCGCCCTCTTTCTCCTGCGAAATTATTCCGGGGCCGGGCATGTGAACGTCGGTAGCGGCTTTGAAATGAGCACGCTGGAACTCGCCAAAACCATCGCCGAAGTAGTGGGGTTTTCCGGCGCCATCCGTACGGATCCGTCCAAGCCGGACGGCACGCCGCGCAAACTTATGGATTCCTCTTTTCTTTACGGCATGGGCTGGCGGCCGGCCATTGATTTTTGCGACGGATTGCGCGCAACCTACCGCTGGTATCTGGAACACGAAAAAACCGGCGGCGTCCGCAAAGACTGATCATGCGCATCTCGTATCATGTATCGCTTAATACTACGCATCCGCTCCGGTTTAAGCGATAGGATCGCAAAGCAAAAAACGCAGTTTTTGCTTTGCTCCGGCGGCTTCTCCGCCGCGCCGGGCGTGTCGCCCGGCGGCTAGTACGCTGCGTGATATGCATTTAAGTGTTACAGCGTACTAGAGCAGTCCAACTTTGAAAAGTTGGACTGCTCTGCAAGGATTTGCTTGCAATCCTTGCCGCGAAATGCTTGCAGGCGGGCTTTGCTCGCCGTCAAGCAAGCATTTCAAGCGTAAAATGCTCTGGAGCCTCCTCCCACACAAGAATTTTTGATGAATGAGAAACAGTGTGTAATTCTTGTCGACGGCCGGGGAATCCGGCCGGGCAGCGCGGCGCGCGCTGCCCACGGGTCCATGCCGGAGATCGGGGGAAAGCCGTTTCTGACTTATCTCATAAGGGAACTCTGGCGATTCGGGTTTTCCCGCTTTTTGCTTTTGACCGGCTACCGGGCGGAAATCATTCGCGATTATTTTGCCCGCCCCGATGCCGATGTCCCCGCCGGGGTCTGCGTTACCGTTCTGGCGAAGGAAGAACCTCTCGGCGCGGGCGGGACCTTGCGTGCCGCTTCAGGCCGTCTTGAGCGGGATTTTTTGCTGTGTAACGGAGATTCCCTTTGTCTGTTCAATATCCTGCGCCTGGTTGTCCCGCCGGGAACGCCGCAAACCCTCGCCCGGATGGCACTGATGAGAATCGGGCGCAACACCCGCTACGGGCAGGCGCTCTTTGACGGAAAACACGTCCGGGGTTTTGCCGAACGCTCCGGAGACGCCGGATCGGGGTGCGCGAACGCCGGTATCTGTTGCTTGCGCCGGGAGGCGCTTGAAGCCGTCCCTGTGGGGAACTCCTCTCTGGAGGCGGATCTTTTCCCCCAGCTGGCCGCACGTGGTCAGCTTGAAGGCGAATTGGTTTCGCCCCATTTTTTCATCGACATAGGCGATCAGGATAACTTGGAACAGGCCGCAAGTGCCGTCCGCCGCGCCCTTTGCCGTCCGGCGGTTTTTTTTGACCGCGACGGCGTGCTGAACCACGATTTCGGCTATGTGCATACAGTTGAGGATTTCCGCTGGATAGAAGGGGCGAGGGAAAGCATCCTGGCATGCAACGAAGCCGGATATCTGGTTTTCGTGGTCACCAACCAGGCGGGCATAGCCAAAGGGATCTATACGGAATCGACGATGCACGCCTTGCATGCGTACATGCAGGCGGACTTGCGCGGGATGGGCGCGCACGTGGACGCCTTCGCCTTTTGCCCGCACCACCCGGAGGGCCTTGTGCCGGAACTGCGGCAAACCTGCTCCTGCCGCAAACCCAAACCAGGAATGATCTTGCAGCTTTACCAAGAATGGCCTATAGACCCCAAGGCGAGCTTTTTAATCGGCGACAAGCCCTCGGACCTGCAGGCGGCCGAAGCCGCCGGGATCGCCGGATACCTGTTTCCCGGCGGGAATTTGCTTGACGCCCTTTTGCCTCGATTGTCACGCGCAAGTTAGAGCGGGTCGACATTGAAAATGTATAACCCGCTCTTAATGATTCCATCGTGCAGACGAAATTTGCCGGATGTTCGCGGCATTGAACATCTTTGGGGAACAGGGTATATGGGATAATCGGCAGGCATTTTCGATAGTTTATGCTCGGAGGGATGGCAGAGCGGCTGATTGCGGTGGTCTTGAAAACCACTTAGGGCGAAAGTCCTACGGGGGTTCAAATCCCTCTCCCTCCGCCATTGAAATTATTGAAGTTTTGAAGTTTCCACATAGGCGTGTGGGCCTCTGTGTGGGACTTCTCGCGCCGACTCGTTGCTATCCGTAGCGAACCGTTTCCATTCACCAAGTACCCCTTCCAAAACGTTTTCCAGAGGGGAAATTCTGGCTATGTATTCTTCTGTCGTAGCAAGGTTCTTATGCCTGAGTATTGCCCCTATCTTGGACAAGGAAACGCCTTCCCGCGCCAAGATAGACGCCGTGAGGTGTCGTATGCTGTGCGGGCTGAAGTGAGGCACTTCACACTTTTTACAAAGCCGCGTTATGAGGTTTTGGCGTGATGTATACGGGTTTCCGTCCGTATGACAAAAGACGTGCTCGCCACATAGCCCTTCTTCTTTCTGTTCAACCAACACGCGCCGGAGTTCTGTTGTCATTGGGATCGGGTCATATTCCATACCGCCGCCTCTTCTTTTACGCGTTCCGAGTAGGATAAACCCCCTCTCAAAGTCAACTTTTCCCCACGTCAGGCGAAAGAGTTCACTTTTTCTGGCCGCCGTGTGCAGGCAAGCAATGAGAAAGCGCCTATCCCGTTCTTTGGCGCAACGCACAACTTTCCAAAAATCATTTTCAGTTGGGACAGGTCGCGGCTTTTGATCCACCGCGAACTTTTCCACTTGCTGAAAAGGATTCAATGGAGGAAGTCCCGCAAACTTTATGCCCCAATTCCAGGCCGAAGACAGGTGTTTACGGCAAAGGTTTCCAGTGCCGGCACAACCGACTTTTACCGCCTGCCGCATAGCTGCCAGCGCAAGCGCTGGCTTAATCTCGGTCACTGGTGTTTCTTGGCCGATTACGGGCAAGGCAATGCCAGCAATCCTTTTCTTTGCCGTGTAAACTATGGTCACATTGCGCTCCAAGGAGTAGTCAAGATACTGGTTGAGCCATTCCAAGGCCGTGACGGTTCGGGTCACCTCCTCGATCTCTTGGAGCCTTTTCACTTCGCTTTCCCAGTCCAAAGCCTCGCGGCGTGTCTCGCATGTGCGGGTGAAGCGCCTGCCCTCGATCTGGCGCTCCGCTCTCCATTTCCCGTTCTTCATCTGATATGGCATACTTACCTTCCTTTAAGCTCACTATGCGATTTTCAGAGAACAGGAGAAGGCGCGATCCCGGTAAACGGAATGCACCTAGAGCGTCGGCGTGACGATACACCCACTTGATAGGGCGATTCAAGATCGAACTTACATCGTCAGCCGTCAGCATTTTGCCTACTACCTCGGGATAATGTCACTCTCTCAACGGTTTTACGCTTGTATATCGACTGTATCGCTCTCTTGAACCTTCGGCCCCCAACCCTCAATCTCCCTGACTTCATCCACGGCCAAAATTCCGTTACTGACCGCAATGGCATGGTTCGCCCACCGGGTTTCAGGAGAACCCCGGTCGAAGGCGCTCATATCCATGGTAAGTTCAAGGTCCGTTCCCGCGAACAGCGCCCGATTGAAGGATGCCTCAAGTTTCCGAACCCACGGCAGCAGGCAGAATTGAGCGAACCAGCGCCCGGCCTGCTCGGAATTTGTGAAAGTGTTGTGCGAGTAGTCTTGAATGATTGGCGGGGGAACCTGGAAAATTCTACAAATCTCTTCCGTGCAGAATTTGCGGCTTTCGAGTAGTTCGGCGTCTTCCGGATTTACCGTCAATCGGTGGAACTGAAACTCGCCGCCGGGCAGAAAAAGCAGTCTACCCGCCTTCGATGAACTGGATACGGCAGCCTGAATTTTTTCCCGGACCAGCCCCGCCGCTTCAGCCGTCATTTCTCTCTCGGAAGTCAGAAGCGCCGAAGGCGTCAGCGCATTCTCAAGAAAACTGCCCGCGAAGTTATGAGCGGACCATGCCCCGCGAATAACCGGGGCGGCACGTTGCAGACGGGACTTGCCGATCAGGCCGTCGTCGGACCGATCCCTGACGTGAATGACCTCATGCTGCAAGAGCCGCCGCCGTTTTCCTGCGGCGGGGGAATAGATGCCGGGCTGGTCGTATACGTCATAGACCAGCCGCCCGGACGCAAGCATCTGGGCGTTGCACCAGTCCCAGGGGATTACGCGAAGGCCGGTAACGGTCCCGTCGCGGGCGGATTCAATCTCGACCAGCCCGTTGCCTCGTAACAGCGTTTGCGCTACCAGAAATTCAACGAACTCCGGCCAGGTCTGATAGGGGTTCGGTCCTTCTTTGATTAACCGGCAAATTTCGCCTGTAGTGACTTCCGTGCGCGTTTTCCCCTGGCTTTGATACAACAGGGCGGGCAGGGCGGAAACGGCGCTGGAAACGGCTGTCACGCAGGCCAGAACAGTTGAAAGTTGCTCTGCGAAGGCCGGGCTTGCCGGATAGTCCGTAGCGGTCCCCGCCAGAATCGGCCAACCGTCTACACCACGGTCACGCCTTTCAGGGCGATGGAAAAAATATTTGAACGGATTCTTCATACCGTCTCCAGGAAGCGCCGCGCGGCGGTCAATCGGGGCAGCTTTGCGCGAGGTTCGACGGTCGTACCTTCGTAGGCGGGCCAAGCGTGAACCACGGAAATTTCATGCAGGACCACGGCGCGTAATTCGCGTTTCTGGCCGTGCCAGCCTTCGCCACCCGTCGCTACGGTAAACCCGAAAGACATTCCGCCGATGTCCCCACGTTCAGCCAAGGTTAAAATATCTCGTGCCTCTATCGTATCCGGTAGAGCAATTTCGAAAAACAGCCCCTTGGCATCTTCCTCAAGGCGCAATGTGCCCGATTTAGTACGGGCTAAAAGCCGGGCCGGATCGTGATCCACCAAGGCGAGAATGTCCCGCCCGGCCAGGGAAGCCTTGAAAGCCCCTGGCCGGATAACCTCAGTGAACCCGGCAATGCGGGTTTCCTGGTCGAAAACAGCCGCGTAGCCTGTCAATTTACGGGCCGGCAGGGCGGCGGAAAATTCTGCCGCCCTCCGACGTTCAAGAACGCCCCCGGCTTTCATGCTACGCCACCTCTTCTTCAAAGGCGGCAAAGGATTCAGGGTGACGAACGGCAACGTCCATCGTCAGGACGATCCGCAAGGCCACGTTGCCTTTGGTGTAGGCAGCTTCCATGTACGGGTTGACCAGAATTTCCACGGCGCTCCAGGTCCCCTGGATCACGTCGGAGAAGTCCCCGGCAATCAGAATGCGGTCAGCCGGAACAAGGCTGGTCCAGACATGCGGATAACCACGGAAGAACGCAGCCGCGCCAATGGGCAACCCGTCAGCGGTCAGCAGTCCGTCCACAGTCCGCTTGAACCCGGAATTTGCGAGAAATGCCACGTTCCGGACATTGGCCGTGAACAGAGCATCGGCCAAGGCCGGGACGAGCTGCATGTAATCCGGGGCCGTAGACGCGCCGCTACCCGTCGTTGGCATGGTCACTTCCTGGATGCCGACCTGGCCCAGGATACCACGCGGCTCAGCACCCGTGCCGGTCCCGTTGATGGTGGCGCGGGCTACTTCCAGACCGAGAACTTGCGCCAGATCGGAACGCAGAAGGCCTTCAATGTCCGGACTGGACTGCAAGAGCATGTTGCGTGAGTAACTGGTCAAAGCGCCGACGTGCTTCGGGGAAAGCGTCACCTTGTCAAAGGCCGCGTCAGTGCCCGCGAATGCGGTATTCTCAGCAACCCACCCGACGGTCGTAGCGGTCTTCGCCTTGGGGATTTCGGCGTTGCCCTGCAATCCGGAAAGGGTCCGGACGCCAAGCCCGGCAAGGGGGTTCGCTTCTCGCAGCAAGTCAATGTACTGCCCGCCAAGGTGGTCGGTTTCAATCAGATTGGAGCCGGGGCCGCTTGCGGGAGCCGCAGTCGTGATGGTCGCCCGGCGCTCAAAGACGCTGTACGGGGCCAGAATACCGGCGCTCGACCGCTGTTCCCGGCGGGCCAGTTCGGCGGACACTTCAAGCTCCCGCCCGGCGTCAACACGCGATCCAAGTTGGTATTGAATCGCCCGGATTAGCGAGAACTCGCGCGTTTCCCGTTCAAAGTCCGGCGTTCCGGACAGGGGGACGCCTTGGGCGCGGCGTTCGGCCTCGTCAATCAGGGTCTGGCGCTCAATGCGCTTTTCCAGGGCCTCAAGCTCGCCCTTCAGGACGTTGAATTTGGTTTCCTGTTCGACGGACAGGTCGCCGCCCTCACCGGCGGGGGCAGCGGTCAGGGACCGCATTTCCGCTACAATGGCGGAACGTTTCTGTTGTAAACTTAGCACGGCTGTTACTCCATTTTTTGAGGTTTGATAGTGTTGAATATTTCTCTATCTATGGAATTGCAAAATTCGAAGAGGAAAGTTCCCACGATGGAAAACAAACCTTGAATTTCATGATATGTAGAAACTTTCCTCTCATTCATAACTAATCTTCCTTCAACGCGAAATTAAGATTTTTGTTGATCTGATCGCAGACTTTTTCAAGGCCGAACCAAAATCTTGAATCAAGGCAAAAATAGCCCTCCTCCGAGGACATGCCGATCGCCAGGACTTTGATCAATTCGACAAGGCTCCGAGCTACATAAAGCTCATCATACGCTTGTGGAATGTTGCCTTTGACACCGGTTTGAGATACTGTTGTGTCAGCCATTTTCAACACCTCCTAAGTGTTGGGTTTGGTTAGCTCCCGTTGGTGAACCCACTTCACTGGCGGGAGCGTTTTTCTTATATAATAACGAATATTCGTTATTTTTCCTTAAAAAAATTTTACACTCTCGCAGAAATGGTCGAAAATAATTGTATAGCTTTCCTTGCCATCTCAAAGCAGTCAATTACGATTTTTATTGCATTTGGATCATTTTGATTTGTTATTGCAATACCATTATCTTTATAATATAATGTATAGAACCTATTATTGTCCCTTATCTGTACTGATAAATCTAATGCTGCTATAGCTGCGCTTTTTATTGGTTCATCAAAATCTTTAATCATCTCCCTTCTTTCAAGTTCATCATTATCATTTACAAGATTGAAATAAGTATTTTTATCAATTTCCAGTATTTTTCTTTCAATTTGTAAGACAATATAATCTATAAACTGCGAAAATACTTTTGGTCCTAGCCCAAGATGATAAAATTCAACGGCGATCATGATTTTTAAAACATCACGAATTGCGAAAAAGGAATATGTTCCTTTTCCGCGCCTATCGCTTGTTTCAATATTTATAGATCCCGTATTCACCCATGTGCGAATTGTAGTAGCAGGAATTTCAAATTTTTCCGCTAGATCGTTCAGGATATACGAAGGCTTAAATAAATCTATCACAGCAGTCCTACCTTTTGAAAAACTAGATAACGAATACCCGTCTTATTGTCAAGCAAAAAATCAAATTTTCCCGCTCGACGATTTTTTGATGCGGGCAGGGTATGGTGGGGGTATCCTTCCCACCTTCCCCTTCCATTTCCCTTTCAAGATTCCAAATTCCAAATTCAGGGCATGTATAGGTAAACGTATGGGGACCAAGGGGGGTAGGTAGGGTAATGGTATACCTTTCTTTTCCCCCTCACAGCTCCACGCAGAAAATTTGCTCTGGATCGAACTGTGGCCGCACCTCTTCCCGTTCATGCAAACCCATCGCCATTGCCAAGGCCACGATCCCGTCGATCTTCTCCCTGGACCGGCGCTTTGAAAGTTTTCGGTTACCAGCCGCATCAGACTCAATGACGGCGTTTGACATGTGCCAGGTCATGATCGGATTGTTGCCGTGCCGCAGCTTGCCGTCCAGAATAGCCGCTTCCAGAGCATCAACGGCAGGGGCCATGTCTTTGAAGCCTTGCCCCGCTTCCGCCATGGGGAGCGACACGCCTTCCTCGGCAAGAATGCGCTCAAAGGACTTGATCCGCCACCTGTCATAAGCGATGCCCCTAACGTCGTAATCGGCGGCAATCTGAGCCAGCCGCCGAACCACATAGCGGTAATCGACCGCCCGTCCGGGCGTCAGCTCAATCAGCCCCGCTTCGCTCCAAACCCGATAGGGGACACGGGCATCTTGCTCAAGCAAGCGAATGTTATCTTTCGGCAGCCAGAAGAAGGGTAGCACCGCGCCGCCTTCAAAAGGGAAATACAGCACCAGGGCGGTTAAATCGTCCACGCTCGACAGGCCCAGACCGGCCCAACATTGCCGCCCGTACAGACTTTCAGCGGCCACGGGTTCACCACAGGCGAACCAATCTTCAGGGGCGATGAACCTACCTTCAGCGTCAACGCGCATGTTCAAATGCAAATTTTTGAACGCGCCGGCCTTGGCTGGTACTCGTTGCGCCTGGACGGCCTGTGCCCGCATCCCGGCAAGCGTCTTGAAATCTCCCAAAGCCGGATTGCAGGCATACCAGGTGCTTTCCGCCCACGGTTCCGCATCTTCCGGGGCCGCGTAGATCGTCGCGTGAAAAGTCGGGTCTTCCAGTTCGCCGTCAAGAATTTTCCGGCCGTAATCGACAAGCTCGCTCATCAAATTTTTGTCATTGGCCGCCTGTGTGCCGATCACCACGGTCAAGGGTTCCGCCCGCGCGTCCATGCCGCTGAGGAGATTGTCATATAGCTCCCTCCCACGCCATTGAGCAATTTCATCGCAAACTACAAAGGAAGGGTTCAGGCCGTGTGCCTTTCTGGCATCACTGGATAGCGCCTCGTAGGTCGAGCCGGTCACGGAGTCCTCGATTAGCTTGTTGAACGAACGAATATTCATCCTG
>JAITRF010000001.1 GCA_031288535.1 Desulfovibrio sp.
TCTAGAGCACTTTAACTTTGAGATTATACACGGTTTATCTTCAGGCCGCGCCCGCTCCGGCGCTTAACCGCGCAAATAAATTGCGCTTGCGCCTTCGCGGCGGGCGTCCGCTCGCGCGGCCGCCAGAGCAATTTCAAAGTGAAATTGCTCTAAACCGCTCTGAAATTCCAGGGAAGCACTCAATGCAGGCGCAGGAAAAAACATTCGACGGCACGGAGATTCTGGAAAAATTCGACCGGGAATCCGCGCAGCGCCGCCTTCATGGGCCTGTGCCCAAAGTGATATTCTGCATCGCCCTGGCCTGGTCCCTTTTCCAGCTCTACACCGCCTTCTTCGGCACCTTCCCTTCCACCCTGCAACGCGCTCCGCATGTGGGCGCGGCCATGACCCTGGTCTTTCTCCTCCACCCCTTCCGCAGGGGACAAAGAGAAACGTCCGTTCCCCTCCACGACTATTTTCTGGCCCTGTGCAGCGTCCTGGTCTGCGTGTACCATGTGGTGTTCTACGAGGAACTCTACCTGCGCAGCGGCATGTATTCCAGTCTGGACGCGGCGGTCAGCGTCGTGGCCGTTCTCCTGGTGATGGAAGCCGCCAGACGCGTGATCGGCCCGGCCATCGTGATTCTGGCGGCTTTTTTTCTCGTCTACGCCTACTTCGGCTCATACTTTCCCGGTTTTCTGGCGCACAGGGGCCTGAGCCTCAAACGCATCGCCACCTTTGAATGGATCGGCACGGAAGGCATCCTGGGCACGCCCATCTATGTTTCCTCAACCTTTATTTTCCTCTTTCTGCTCTTTGCGGTTTTCCTCAAAAAAAGCGGGATAGGGGACTGGATGACCGGACTGGCCATGGGATCCTTCGGAGGAACGGCGGGCGGACCGGCCAAAGCGGCCGTCGTGGCCAGCGCCTTGCAGGGCACGATCAGCGGCAGCTCCGTGGCCAACACGGTCGGAACCGGTTCCGTCACCATCCCGCTCATGAAATCCGCGGGCTACCGCAAGGACTTCGCCGGGGCGGTCGAAGCGGCCGCATCCACCGGCGGACAGATTATGCCGCCCGTCATGGGGGCCGCCGCCTTCATCATGACCGAATACATAGGCTGCAGTTACGCCGCTGTGGTCGTAGCCGCCTGTATCCCCGCCCTGCTCTATTTCGTGGGGATATTCACCAACGTGCACTTTGAAGCCCTGAAGCACGGACTGCTCGGACTGCCGAAATCGGAACTTCCGGACTGGAAGGCTCTGCTGCGCGCGCGCTGGTATATGATCGCCCCCATCGTGGCGATCGTGGTCATGCTCTGCGCCGGGTACACGCCCATGCGCTCCGCGCTTTTCGGCATCTTCGCCAGCATCGCCGTATGGCTCGCTGATTTCACGCGCGCCGCGGGCAAGGCGAAAATCACGACTTTTTTGGAACGCATCGTCCTCGCCCTGGAAGAAGGCGCTCGCTCGGCCGTGGCCGTGGCCTGCGCCTGCGCCTGCGCCGGGATCATCGTAGGCGTCATCACCCTGACCGGGCTGGGGCTGAAAATGGCCGGAGGCATCGTCAGCCTTGCCGGGGGCAGCCTCCTTATGACCATGTTTCTGACCATGCTCTGCTCCATGCTGCTCGGCATGGGAGTGCCCACCACGGCGAATTACATCATTCAGGCCACCATCTCCGCCCCGGCCATGATCCAGCTCGGGGTCGAACCCATAGCCGCGCACCTTTTCGTATTCTATTTCGGCATCGTCGCCGACATCACCCCTCCGGTCGCCCTGGCCGCCTTCGCCGGGGCCGGCATAGCGGGAGGAAACCCGATAAAGACGGGATTTGAAGCCTTCCGCCTGGGGTTTGCCGCCTATCTGGTGCCCTATATCTTCGTCTTCAATCCGGAGCTGGTTCTGGTCCGACCCGAGGGAACGGGCATGGCCCTGTTCGTCCTGCTGACGCTCAAGGCGGTGGGGACAGCCGTTATGGGCATGATGTGCATAGCGACCGGGTTTACGGGCTATTTCCGGGCGCCCTGCCTGCCCTGGGAACGCATACTGCTCCTGGCCACCGGGCTTTTGCTCATCGACCCCGCCACGATTACCGACGTTATCGGCATAATCGTTCTGGCCGGGATCTATATTTTACAAAAACGCCGAAATTCCGGGCTCGCCCGGAACTCCAAGGAGAACGCGCCATGATTGCCCTGGAAACCCTGATGCGGGAGTACGAGGAAAGGACGCCGAAATCCGCCGAACTATACGGCAAAGCCTGCCGCGCGCTTCCGGGCGGAGTTTCGGCAAACATCAAATTCTTTGAACCCTACCCCATTTTTGTGGACAGGGGCGAAGGGGCCTGGCTTACGGACGTCGACGGAAACCGCTATGTGGACTACCTGCTTTCTTACGGTCCCCTGGCTTTGGGACACGGACATCCGGCCGTCAAGGAAGCGATCCTGGAGCAGTTCGACCGGCACGGTTCCCTTCTCTACGGCACTCCGCACGCCCTGGAAACCGAATACGCGGAAAAGATCAAACAGCACTTCCCGGGCATCGAACTTCTGCGCTACACCAACTCCGGCACGGAAGCCACGCTTCTCAGCCTGCGGATGGCGTACGCCTGCACCGGGAAATACAAAATCGGCAAATTCGAGGGGCACTACCACGGCGGTTACAACCAGGTGCTGCTCAGCGTCAATCCGCCTCTCGCGCAGGCCGGAGACGCCGCACGGCCTTCCCCCGTTCCGGAAAGCGCGGGACTCGAACCGCATCAGTTCGACAATACCGTGGTGCTTCCCTTTGACGATCTTGAAGCCTGCTCCCGCATACTCAAGGAGCACAAGGACGACATGGCGGCCGTCATCATGGAGCCGCTTCTCGCCGGATACATCGTGCCCACTGTGGAATTCATGCGCGGCCTGCGCAAAGTGACCGAAGAACTCGGCATATTGCTCGTGTTCGACGAGGTGAAAACCGGTTTCCGGGCCGGGTTGGGCGGGGCGCAGGGCTATTTCGGCGTCAGGCCGGACCTGACGGCGCTCGGAAAGGTTATCGGAGCGGGAATGCCCATGGGCGTAGTCGGAGGGAAAAAGGAACTTCTGCTGAAAAGCGCCCCGATCCGGGGTTCGGACGTTTTTGACATGAGCGCCGGAAAACGCTCGTCCGCGAAGGACGTCTTGTTCCACAGCGGGACTTACAACGGCGACCCCCTGATCCTGCGGGCCGGACTGGCCAGCATAAAAATCCTGGAAAAAGAGTTCGAACCCATGACCGCGCGCACGGAAAACCTGAAGCAGGGACTGAAGGCCATCTTCGCGGCCAAGGGCATCCCCGTCAATCTGCCCGGCCTGGGCACGGTGTTCAACATCGCCATAACCGACAAACAGCGCATCGGCAGCTATCGGGACATGCAGGAAGCGGATCTGGCCCTGCGCAAAACAATCGACTTCGCGCTGTTCCGGGAAGGCATCTACAATAAGCCCGCCAACCGCTACAGTCTCTCCACGGCCCATGACGATACGGTAATCGACTTTACCCTGGAAGCCTATAAAAAAGCCCTGGCGAGATTTTGACCCGCTACGCGGGGATTTGCCGCGCAAATCCCCGCGCAACGTCATACATCAGTAAGCATGGTCGGAATCCAGTTCCTCCTTGGTGACTTTGTGTGAAAACACGCTGTATACCCAAGCCTGATAGATTATGACTATCGGCACGCAGACCAGGGCCACGCAGAGCATTATGGTCAGCGTCAGTTGCGAGGAAGCCGACTTGGCTATGGTGATGCTGTACTCGGGATTAATGTTGGAGGGCACGACGTTCGGGAACATGCCTATGACCCCGAACAGGGTGACCAGAAGAATGAACAGGGCGCTGACCGCAAAAGCCGTGACGCGCCTGCCGCTCCTCATGAACACCGGAAGGACGAGGAGCATGACCACCGCCAGAATCGGTATGACGCTCAAAGGCAGAATACGCAGGAAAATGTTGAAGAGCGGGGTATAGAAATATGTGGCGACGAGAAAGGCCACAGCCAGAATCACAAGCAGCGGCCATAGCTTCAGCGCGCACATGCCCGCCTTTTCCTGCAGATACCCTTCCGATTTCAGCGAGAGCCAGATGCTGCCGTGCACGGCGAACATGATCACGAAGAACAGCCCGCCGAGCAGACCGTAAACGTTCAGCAGACTGAGGATAGTGCCGGTATAGACGCCTCTCTCGTTAATCGGGATACCCTGGAACAGCCCGGCAAAGGCGACGCCGAGAAGCAGGGCGGGCAGGAAGCTGCCCAGAAACTGGACGGTATCCCAGATTTTTCTCCACTGCGGACTGTCGATCTTGTTGCGGAACTCAAAGGAAACCGCGCGGAAGATCAGGGCGAAGAGCAAAATCAGCAGCGGGGCGTAGAGGGCGCTGAACAGAACCGCATAGGCCAGAGGGAAGGCGGCGAAGGTGACGCCGCCCGCCGTGATCAGCCAGACCTCGTTTCCGTCCCAAAAGGGGCCGGCCGCGTTGAAGATAACCCGGCGTTCATCCTCATCGGAAGCCAGGAAGGGCAGGAGGGTTCCCATCCCCAGATCGAACCCGTCCAAAATGAAGTATATTCCCCAAAGCAGTCCCCAGAGCAGGAACCAGACGACTTGCAGCACTTCGTACGTTAATATTTCGGACATAATCGCATCCTCGGGTGCATAGGGTTTGAAATCACGCGGCGGTCGGGGCTGATCCGTCCGGGCCTTTGAGGGCGTATTTGCGCAGCAGATAGATGTCAAGAACGCCCAGCAGACCGTAGACAACGATGAACGCGGCCAGGGACAGGGCCACGGAGGAGGCAGGCACCGCCGATATGCCCTGAACGGTCAACATGAGTTTGTTCACAATCCAGGGCTGGCGCCCGACTTCAGCCACGGTCCAGCCGGCCATGATGCAGATGTAGGGCAGAGGAATGGCCAGGGCGAGGATGCGGGCAAATCCGGGGCGTAGCGCTATGCTGTTCCGCCAGGCGAAAGCCAGGATTGCCAGCAGGGGGAAGATGACGGCCAGCCCGACCATGAGGCGGAAAGACAGAAAGGTGATCATGACCGGGGGTATCGCATCCTGCGCCTTGATCGGACGCATGACCCGCTCTCCGTCGGCCATGACGGCCACCGGGAGATCCGGCTTGTAACCGGTTTTCGCCACAAACTCCGCGAAATCTTTCTCGCCGATCTGGTTAAGGCCGACAACCTCGGAGGAAGTGTCGCCGGTAGCCAGAAAACTCAGGAAACCCGGGATGGGCAGGGCCTCAATGCTGTTGCGCCGGTTCCGCTCGTCCGGCAGGACAAACAGATACAAAGGCGCCGATTTTTTCGTTTCCCAATGGGACTCCATGGCCGCAAGCTTGGCGGGCTGGTACTTGGCGACGGTAACGCCGTGGCTGTGCCCCTGCAAGGGCAGGAGAACGGACAAAACCAGGGTCCAGCCTGCCGCCAGCTTGAATGAACGCCCGAAAAAGTCCGTTTCGTTGTTTCTAACGAGATGCAGCGCGGATATGCCGAGGACAAAGAATCCGGCGAGCATCCAGGAAGCGATGATCGTATGGGCGTACATGCTCCAGGCAAAGGGATTGCAGACCACCTCCCAGAAGTCGGCCAGCAGCGCCCTGCCGTTGACAAAGGTGGACCCGACGGGATTCTGCATCCAGCCGTTCGCCACTATGATCCACACGGCGGAAAGGTTGCTGGCGAAAGCCACGGCCCAGATCGCGAAACAGTGCACCTTCTTGGACACTTTTTCCCAGCCGAAATGCCAGACGGCGACGAAGGTGGACTCCAGGAAAAAGGCCAAAGTGGCCTCAATAGCCAGGATGGAGCCGAATATGTCGCCGACGCCCTGCGAATAGTTGGCCCAGTTCGTGCCGAACTGGAACTCCAGGGTTATGCCGGTCACGATACCCAGGGCGAAGTTGATGAGAAACAGTTTTCCCCAGAACTTCGCCATCCTCTTGTATTGCTCGTTGCCGGTGCGGACATAGGCGGTTTCCATGATCGCCAGCAGAACCGTCAAACCGAGCGTGAGAGGCACAAAAATAAAATGGAAAAAAACCGCTACAGCGAACTGTAAGCGGGACAGCAGTACGACATCCATACATGAGCCCCCAATCTTTAAATTTTCAGTATCGCCAAGGCGCATGCCCATATCGCCTCAGGCAGGTCATCTCCGCACGGCGCTCGATAGCTTGCGCCGCCGGGGTTCCGCGCGGCGGAAAACAAGATTCTCCTTTCCGCCCGTCGGCGTCCATGATATGACCATTGGTGATCATGCATTTTTATACAGCCCGCGTCAATAAAAACATCAGGGCTAGCGCATCTTGTCGCCTCAGCCCCGCGCCGATGCGCAAGCATCGTCCGAAACAGCAGGCTTCGTAAGGAGCAAGGCGGCTATGCCGCCGCCGCGAATCTCAAAGGCATATATCATAATATCTTGAATTAACAATATAAAATTTTAGATGTGCCAACCTTATAAAACCATAAGGGAACCTCTACAAACCAGAATTTTTGTTTCCCGGCAAGGAAGGCGAGTTTCGACATGGGGGAGTATATTCAACATATTCGACCCGTTGGCGAAAGGAGCCTGACGCCGCCAAGGGAGACGGTTTATAGAGGTTCCCACAAGACAAACCCGGGAATCGCGTTATGACGGCATCGTCCTGGAAAGGCATACTCCTCGCCGGCGGCAGCGGCACCAGGCTCTACCCGGTCACGCTCAGCGTCAGCAAACAGCTTCTGCCGATTTACGACAAGCCCATGGTCTATTATCCGCTCTCCGTGCTTCTGCTAGCGGGCATCAGGGAAATCTGCCTCATATCGACGCCGCGCGACCTGCCCCTGTTTCGCGACCTCCTCGGGGACGGGAGCGATCTGGGCTGCCGCTTCATCTACCGGGAACAGCAAGCACCGCTCGGCATAGCCCAGGCCTTCGGTCTGGCCGGGGATTTCATCGAAGGACACAACGTCTGCCTGATCCTCGGCGACAACATCTTTTTCGGCCAGGGACTGGGAAAAGCCTTGGCCGAGGCGGTCGCGCAGACGTCCGGGGCGACGATCTTCGGGTACCATGTACGGGACCCGCAACGCTACGGGGTGGTGGAGTTCGATTCCGCGGGCGCGGCGCTGGGCATCGAGGAGAAGCCGCAAAGGCCGAAATCGGAATATGCGGTGACCGGACTGTATTTTTACGACCGGCGGGTCGGGGAGATAGCGAAAGCCCTGCGGCCCTCGGCCAGGGGAGAGTTCGAAATAACCGACGTGAACAAGGCTTACCTGGAACTCGGGGACCTGCGCGTGCAGGTGCTCGGACGGGGCATCGCCTGGCTGGACACCGGCACTCCCGACGCGCTGCTTGCGGCGGGGAACTTTGTCCAGACCGTGGAAAGCAGGCAGGCCCTGAAAATTTCCTGCATCGAGGAAATAGCCTGGCGCAAGGGCTTCATCAGCGACGCCGAACTTGAGGAACTGGCCGCGCCCTTGGGACGGACGGATTACGGGCTATACCTGCGTTCCCTGCTGAAAAGAAAAAAGGCGTGAGCCTTTTCACCGCGCGGCCGACAGGCGGGTCGGCCGGCATCCCGCCGATTCGGGCCGGAACAAGGGGAAGCCTCACTCAAAAGAAACCGGGAGATAGCCAGAACTGTCTTCCGGGGCGAAACGCACGGTTTTGTTCCGGCCGCTGTTTTTGGCGTGGTAGAGCGCCCTGTCCGCGCTGTCGATGAGGTTGCTCTGATGAAGCACCTGCCAGTGCGGACAGATGGAGGCCACCCCGACGCTGACCGTAATGCGCAGACCGCTGCGCACGATGTTGTCCTTGGAATCGCGCACGGTCACCGTCGTCCTCTGTATGGTTTTGCGTATGACCTCGGCGATGACTACGGCGCGCTCGGCGACGCCGCGACGCATGATCACGGCGAATTCCTCTCCTCCATAACGGGCGGGCAGAATATTCCCCTCCCCGTCATCCAAAGGCGCGACGATTTTTTTGATCCGGTCGGCCATCGCGCGGAGCACTTCGTCGCCGACGAGATGCCCGTAAGCGTCATTAAATTTTTTGAAATGGTCTATGTCGAACATGATCAGGCTTACCGGTTCCTTGTCCGATATCCATCTCTCGACCGCCGCATCCAGAAAATTGTCGAACATGCGCCGGTTGGCCAGTCCGGTGAGGCTGTCCTTTTGGGAAAGGCCCTCCAGATAGGCCACGTCGCGCTCCATTTTGGACACGACGCCCTTGAGGGTGTCGCGCAGTCCGGAAAGGAGCGTGACCGGGTCCAATCCCGTGGACAAGCCGGTTTCCACGCTTTCCGCCGCTCCGGCCACCTGCGCCCTGTGTTTGCCGAACAGCTCGGTCATATCCTTGGCAAGCCCGGAGGTCTCGCGCGTTATTTCCTCAATTTTGCTTACCAGCGGTTGCGTGATGACGCCATAAAAGCTATTCTGCGCCCTCTGGAAATTGTCGTCGCTGAAATCCTTGTCGCGGAGAACCTCAAGCAGCAACTGCTGCATTGAGGTTTTCTGCACCTCGCTCAGAAAAGGCAGATCCTTTACGCCGCGCAGATACAGAATCAGAAGCGGCCATTTGCCGTCCAGGGGAACAGCGGCATTTTCCAACGCCTCACAAAAATTGCCCTGGTCGGACCACAAGCATTGGTCGGCCACCCTGCACAGGCGCATATTACGGCAACTCCGGCAAGAAATTACATATCCGATGATTCATAATATCACCATACCCCGGAATAGTAAATACGCTCAAAGCCCTCATGACGGCGTCCCGAGAAAAACCGCCGGCGGGATTTCTCATGCCAAACCGCATTTGAACGGGTTTCAATGCGAAAAGGCGCGCCCGCTTCGGCGCTTTACGGCGGCAGTCCACGCCGCCTGCGCCTTCGCGGCCGGCTGCGGGTTTTGTCCGCGGCCTGTACCGGTTTGCTCCCTGTCGGCCGAGATTTGGCGCCACCGGTTTTTCCGGGCGATCCGGCAAACGGGAACCGCCGGAAAAAAAATATGCGCCGCTTTCTGATATACGCCCTGTGCGCGCTTGCGGCAATCATCCTGCACAGCTGCGACTATTTTCTGCAATGGCCGGACGTTCCGATCCATATCCACGATTTTCTGGACATGCTTTTTCCCTGGAAACACCTGGGGGCGGGAATTTTCTTCAACAGCGAAGAATTCCGCGCTTTCATCCCGGCCAGATTGACCGGTACGGGAAACTACCTGAATCTGCACCTGGGCGGATTCTTTTTTACCCTGTTTCCCCCGGTTTTCGCCCTTGTGCTGCACAAAACCGCCTGCCATCTCCTGGGTTTCGCCGGCATGTATCTACTTTTACTGCGGATAATTCCCGAGATGAAGCGCCGTTCGCTGTTCTGCGCCTTTTTTGCCCTGCAATTCGCCCTGCTCCCCCTTTATTACGATCAGATATCCTTCACCGGAACAGCCGTTGCGCCCTTCCTGGCCTGGTCTTTGCTCCGCGTCGCCCTGGACGGCTGGAATTGGAACCGCGCCCTCGTCCTCGTTCTCTGCCCTTTTTTTTCTTTTCTGCTGCACGCCCCCGCCTTTATCCTGGCCTTGTACCTGGTCTTTCTGCTGTACCGCCGCCGCGCGGGGCACAGCGTCAAAAGCGGTCTTCAGGCCGCGCTTCTTTGCGCCGCGCTTTACCTGATCACCCACTATGACTACGTCCTGATGTCCGCGGGCTACGGCGGCTTCGCCCTGAACCGGGAGGATTATCTGCTGAGCGCCCTGCACAGGCCGCAGGACTATTCTCTGCAGTTGGCGGCGAAAAGGGCGCTGACCATGCTGATTTCCGGCCAGTATCACGTCAATACTTACCAGCGCCCGCTGCTTTTGCCGGTTTGCGCCCTGGCGTTCGCGGCCAACTGCCTTGCCGGAAGAAAAGGCGCGCCTCAAGCCAATCCGGGAAAAATCCAGCAGGCCCTGTTTCTGTGCATAGTCTTCTGCGCCTTCACTCAAGGCTTTTTTTCCTGGCTGCCGGTCGTCAGGATAAAAGAAAGCCTGCCGCTCGTTTCGATGGTCAAAATGCGTTTCTGGTACCTCAACCAGATACTCTGGTATTCCTGTTTCGCCCTCTCCTGCTTCCAGGCTCTGGACCTGATCGAAAAAACGGCCCCGGGCGCGCCCCTGAAACGCCTGCTCGCCGTCCTGCTCTTTATGGGCGCGAGCGTCCAGTTCGCGATCATAGAACTGCGAACCGAAGACACCATGCCCGTACCGGAATCCTCGTTCCGGCGCTTCTTCGCCCCCGAACTGTTCGCCAGGGCTTCGACCTCAATCCCTGAAGACAAAAAAGACATCCGCACCGTGACCTTCGGCATGTCTCCGACCGTCACCTCTTTCAACGGCTTTCGCGGCATCGACCTGTACGAGCCCACCTATTCGCTGCGCCATAAACGGGAGTTTCGCGTGATCATCGCGGCCGAACTGGAAAAAGACCCCGTCATAAAAGAATATTTTGACGATTGGGGTTCGCGCTGCTATATCTTCCAAGCCGGCGCCCTGGACTGGATGCGCAACGAACCCAAGCCCCAGCACGTGGACCTGGACTATAAGCAGTTACGGCGCATGGGCGTTTCTCACATCGTCTCATCCGTCGCCATCGACACGGAAAAATCCGGCGCCATCGACCTGGTCTCGCAAACGCCGCGCCTCTCCCCTGAAGAGAGTTTTTGGGAAACCATATATATCTACAGGATAAAATGACTACGCGCACGGTATATATAATGCGTCACGGGAGAACGGAATGGAATGAGGAGGGCCGCTTGCAGGGACACATGGACAGCCCCCTGCTCCCCGAAAGCCTGGACCTCATCCGGGCCATGGCCGAGTTTTTCAGGGACAAGAAAATCGGCGAAATCCACGCCAGCCCCCTGCGGCGTTGCTCGGCGACCGCGGACATCGTGAGCGGAGTTCTCGGTCTGCCCTATGCGCGCGACGCGCGGCTCATGGAAGGCGCCCACGGTCTGTGCGACGGCATGCTTTTGTCGGATACCCGCACCGCCTATCCGGACTATCACGCCCGGTGGGAAAAGGATCGGTGGAACACCGCCTGGCCGGGGGGAGAATCCTACAGGGACGTATTTTTGCGGGCGCAAAGCTTTGTCGCCGACCTGAACCTGCGCCGTCCGCCCGGAGACGCGGACCTTCAGGCCAAAATCCCGGATCATGCGGATTTCCGCACGGAAACCCAGAGGCCGGCCGCCGGGCCGGCATCGCCGCGAAACGGTATGAGCCGGCCTCAAACCGCGCAATCCGACCGGCGATTCCCTGCATCGGAAAGTTTGTTTTTCAACGCGGACGGCAGTACAATAACAGATTCTGAAGACGCGAATCCTCGCGCGGGTTCGGACCGGACTGGAGCGGATCGGGATGGCTGTCTGATCATCGCCCACGCCCAGGTAAACATGTGTCTGATCGGCGCCCTCCTCTCCCTCACGGCGGCCGAAATTCTCGACCTGAGACAAAAAAACGGCATCATCTATATCGCTTCCGAAAACCGGCTGCGCACGGTAGAGTTCGCATGATCTCCCCCTTTATCGCGCCTTTGGCCCTGTTCGCGGACATCTACGCCACTTACCCGCGCAAGGCGCCGCATCCGGTGCAGGGCATAGGCCTTCTGGCCGCCCGCGCCGAGACCCTGGCCCTGAAAACCTCCGCTCCCGCTCCGGCGGGAACAGCCGCCCTGTGCCTCATCTGCGCCGCAAGCGCCGCCGTCGCCTATCTGCTTTGCTCCCTGCCCGGCATTGCCGGATTTTGCGCGGCCTGCTGCCTTTGCTGGTCCGGACTGGCCCTGGGAAGCCTCGAACGCGAGGGCCGCCTTGCCCTGCAAGCCGTGCGGGCGGCCGAAAAGCGGGCGGAAAGGCTGCCCGAGGCGCGGCATGCCGTGGGGATGCTGGTCTCGCGCGATACCGGGGACATGGGGATTGACGACTTGTACCGCTCGCTCGCCGAAAGCGTGAGCGAAAACCTGAACGACGCCTTCGTAGCCCCTTATTTCTGGCTCTGCGCCGCAGGGCCGATCGGTTTGTGGGTCTATAAAAGCGTAAGCACGTTGGATTCCATGTGGGGCTACAAGACTGAACGCCACGTTTTCCTGGGCAGGGCGTCGGCCCTGGCGGACGACATTCTCGCCTGGATCCCGGCCCGTCTGTGCGTTGCGCTTATGCTGGCCACGGCCCGCCTGGAGCGCCGCGCCGATTTTATCGGGAAACGCCGCAAAAAGGCGTGCCAGGCGGGATGCAAACCCGGTAACATTCCCGAGCCGCCCGGCTTTTTCGCCCTGCTGCGCGAAGGCGCGCTTGGCGAAAGCCCGAACGCCGGGCTGCCCATGGCGACGGCGGCCTGGCTCTTTGCCGGCCGCTGCGGCGGCCCTACCCCCTATTTCGGCAAGATGCGGCAAAAGCCGTACATGGGTCCGGAAAACGGCCGCTGGCGCTCGGAAAACTGCGCCAGGCTGATCCGGCATGTGCGCAGGGTCGGGCTGGTCTGCGGGTTCACAAACCTTGCGGTCCTGTTCTGGGACATTTACGTCTGACCGATTCCAACTCATGCCAAGCCGCGTTCAAGGGGAACTTCGATCCGCGATTCCGCCTTTCCTCCGGGAAGAGGATGAGACGCAAAGAGTCATGCGGCCAAGGCGGAGCAGTACCGCCTTCCCTCCGGGAAGAGGATGAGAGGAGTATTAGATTGCCGCCGGAAAACAATACTGATACTACAGGGTTATTCCGCAACCCCTGCTGATCGCCCTGGATCTGCTGAAGAAAAGGCAGAACTGAAGAACCCGGGCAAGTCCGCCGGGGAGAAAGAAAGGATGATTGCCCATTAAGGTTTCACCGGCAAGTGCGTCCGCTGTGAGCAAGAAGGCTGACCGGCTGTGCGGAAGCCGAATTTCAAATGGAGCGTTTTGCTTGAAAGAACCGGGAGCGCGCACGGTCACGGTGCTCCTGCTTCAACATAAACATGGAGGGTCAAGATGAATTGGAAGGAAATCTATAAATCACGGTGCGTGGATGTGGATACCGCATTCAAGGCGGTGAAAAGCGCCGACAAAGTGGTGATCACCCCGGCCGCGGCCCAGCCGGTCGCCCTGATGGACGGGCTGGCCAGGCGCATCCGGGAAATCGACAGCATCACCGTCGCCCATATCCTGCCCTTTCTACCCGCACTGCCGTACCTGGAAGAAGACATCAGGCACAAGGTGCGCTTCGTCACCTCCTATCTGGGAGGGGCCATCCGGGAGCATGTGAACCAGGGCGACGGGGAATATGTTCCCGTTTTCCTGAAGGACTGGTCGGAAATGTACGGTCCGGTCTACCGGCCCGACGTCGTCCTGACCCATGTTTCCCCTCCGGACAAGCACGGATACTGCAACATGGGCATTTCCATCATTTACATGGAAAGCGCGGTCAGATTCGGCAAGACGATCATCGCGGAAGTCAATGAGAACATGCCGCGCATACATGGCGACGGGTTCGTCCATGTTTCCCGGATTGACTATTTTGTGGAAAACACCTTTCCGGTCAAGGAAATCCCGCGCCCGCAGATCAGCAAGGTGGAGGAGGCCATCGGCAGCCATGTGGCAGAACTCATCAATGACGGGGACTGTCTGCAACTGGGGATCGGCGCCATCCCCGACGCCGTCCTGCAATTCCTCAAGAAGAAGCGCGGCCTGGGAATCCACAGTGAGATGTTCTCCGACGGGGTCATGGACCTGCAGATGGAGGGAGCCATCGACAACAAACAAAAGACCCTGCATCCCGGCAAGATGATCTCCACCTTTGTGATGGGCACCCGCGCCTTTTACGACTTCGTGGACGACAACCCCAGCGTGCTGCTGGTACCGGCCGAATACTCCAACGACCCGTATGTCATCGGCAAGAATAAGAATCTTGTCAGCATCAACTCCTCCGTCAGCGTGGACTTGATGGGCCAGGCCGCTTCCGAGAGCATCGGCACCCAGCAGTTCAGCGGCACCGGCGGCCAAGTGGATTTCATCCGCGGGGCGGCGCTTTCGCCGGGTGGCAAGGCGATTCTGGCCTTCCCCTCCACGGCGGGCAAACCGGACAAACTCCAGTCGCGCATCGTGGCGCAACTGCCCTTGGGCACTCCGGTCAGCACCAGCCGCAACGATATTGATTGCGTGGTCACCGAATACGGCATCGCCCGTCTCAAATACAAATCCATGCGGGAACGCGCGCGGGAACTCATCGCGGTTTCCCATCCGGATTTTCGTTCCGATCTGACGGAGAGCCTGAAGAAAATGAAGTGGTGACCTGAACCATCGACAAAGGGAGGCGATAACGGCGGTAAACGGCGCATCTTGCGAAACCGGGATTTTCAACGCGAGCATACCCTTGGCCTGTCGGTACAGGGCACGGTGAGCGATTTGCGCAAGGACGTGGCCGGCGCGGCCGCACAAGCTAATCCCCGAAACCGTGACGGATTGCAGCTTACGGGCGGCGTCTACACTTTATGCGCGATTTGTGGTAGACACGGCGCATGCCGGAGCAAGAGCGGAAAATGCGCGTCATTGAAGTCGTCAACGTGCGCTGGTTCAACGCCACGGCATGGTACGGGCTGAACCTCTCGCGCCTCTTGCGCGCCTTCGGGCACGAAACCCTGGTTCTCGCCCTGCCCGGCACGGACACCTTTGCCGCCGCGCAAAAGTTCGATCTTTCCCCTCTGCCTCTGAACCAGAACAGCGCCAATCCCTGCGAACTGGCCCGCGTCCTTGTCCGCATGCGCCGCCTGCTTGAAGAGTTTCGCCCGCACTTGGTCAACTGCCACCGGGGTGAAGGGCTGATCTTCTGGGGGCTGCTCAAAAAATTTTTTCCTTTCGCCCTGGTGCGCACCAGGGGAGATCAACGTCCTCCAAAGGGCAATTTTCCAAACCGCTTCCTGCACGACAAAACAATCGACGCCGTAATCGCCACCAACTCCCGCACTCTGGAACAGTGCCGGCGCATCCTGCGTACGCCGGACGCGCGCCTGCACCTGATCCCGGGCGGAGTGGACACGAAACGCTTTTTCCCAGATCCCGCGGCAAAAGCCGCAACGCGCCGAAACCTCGGCTTTTCGCCTGACGATTTCGTGATCGGTCTCCTCGGCCGTTTCGACCCGGTCAAGGGGCACGCCCATCTCATGGAAGCCCTGGCGCGCATCATCCACACGGGATGCGCGCAGACCCCGCGCCTCCGTCTGTTTTTCATCGGCCTGCCCGCCGCTTTTTCCAAAGAAGACCTCATGGACACGGCCCGCGCCCATGGCCTGGGCGCCGTCACGGTCATCGCCCCCGAGAAGGCGGACGTGCCGGCCTGCATCAACGCCATGGACCTGGGCGTATGCGCCTCCCTGGGGTCGGAGGCCATCGCCCGGGCAACTCTGGAGATCATGGCCTGCGCCGTGCCCTTGGTCGGCACGGACGTGGGAGTGATGCCGGACCTGCTGGCCCCGGAAGCCCTTGTCCCGGCCGGGGACTGCGCGGCTCTGGCCGCCCTGCTCAAGCGAACGCTGACGGAGGAAAGTTTTCGCGCGCATCTTGCGCTGACTCAGAAAAAACGCCTGGACTCACTCACTGACGAGGCTTTTCTCCAAAACACCCTGAAAGTCTACCACGCGGCCATAGAGCGAGCCGCGCGGCAAAGGGGCAAAGGCGGATGAAATCTGTTGTCACTGATTTGCTACTGGAAGAAAAAACCGCTTCCAGAGCATTTAACTTTGAGATTATACACAGTTTATCTTCAGGCCGCGCCAGCTCCGGCGCTTAATCGCGCAAATAAATTGCGCTTGCGCCTGCGCGGCGAGCGTCCGCTCGCGCGGCCGCAAAAGCAATTTCAAAGTGAAATTGTTCTGGCATCTTGTGCATTACCATCGCGTATTCTATACCCAGTTTTCAATACATAGCCCGGCGGATTGATAAATCACAAAATCGTCAATGTTGTTTGTCACAAGCGTAATGCTTAATGACAGAGCATGCGCCGCAATCATCCTGTCGAGAGTTGCCTTTCGATTAGGAAACAGGCGGGTCAGTTCCCCATACATGAAACTCTGCTCAAGGGAAAATGGACAAACATCCAGCACAGAAAGCAATTCATCAACGATGTTGCAGCCGTCTTTTTGAATACCACAACACAGCTCCGCCCATGTAATTGCACTGATGACGACTTCACCTTTACGAAATGTTTCAAACTTTTTCACGATTTCGGGCGGATGCTTCCGAATAAGGTAAATACAAATGTTGGTGTCGAGCATGTATTTGATCACGCCCATTCCCTCTCTGTTTCCTCGAAATCAGGACGCCCTCCAACGAAATATTTGTCCAAGGCCTTAAAAAATTTTGGAATATCTCCCAATTTTTTTTCTTTCGGCTCCACAATGATGCGGTCGCCCTCACGGCGGACGACGAGTTCGGTTTTTGGTGGAAAAGCAATCGAAGAAGGAATCCTGACAGCCTGTGAATTTCCGGCCCGGAACTGGCGAGTGGTAAATACGTTTGTTTGCATCGGCAATCTCCTGACAAAGATGTAATGCCATGTTATCACGCTCCAGATAACAAAGCAAGAGGCAAGGCGAGCCGATTGTGCAGTCTACGGTTTTTTGCCCTATTTTCCATGCGGGCGGGTGAAAAACCAGGCCGAGCAGAGGATGTAGTTTACGGCAAGACCGGCGCAGGAACCGCAGGCCACCCCGAAAAACATGGTGGCTGCGTCAACCGCGCCCAGAAAGTGCAACACGCACAGATAGGCGATATAGTTCACAATTCCGCCGGCAAGCGCCGTGCTCATGTAGCCCAGCCACCCGGCAAGGCCGGAGAGGCGCGCCTGCGCGCGCGCGAACGTGACGCGGGAATTGAACTGCCAGGTCGTCGTTGCGGCGGCTGCAAACGAAACCACGCGGGCAACCCAGTGGGCCATACCCAGAAAAACCAGTCCGCGCAGGATCGCATAGTCCACGCAGAACGCCAGCGCTCCGGAACAGCAGAACAAAAGGAACCGGCGCGGCTGGGTGGCGGACATGCAGAGGCTCCTCTATGGCATTTAGAGCGTTTTACGCTTGGGATTGCCGCGTAACAGCGAACCCGCCCGCGGCAATCTCGCGGACGTTGCCACGCTTCGCACCGCCAGAGCATTTATCGGAAAGATATTTTCAATGACAAGA
>JAITRF010000013.1 GCA_031288535.1 Desulfovibrio sp.
AGGAAGGTCTGGCGCTGGCTGAAATTTCTGTCCGCCGGCACCGAGGAGGAACTCGCCATGCTGCAACAGACATATGAAGAACTGCAAAAGCCTGTGGCCCGGCTGATGGAAATGAGCGCAGATGAAATCGTGCGCCATCAGAAAGATGCCTGGGACAGGGCTCGACAGGATGAAGAAGCCCGCAACCGTTTGAACAGAGCTGAAGGCGAGGCTATAGGCATGGCCAAAGGCGAGGCTATAGGCATGGCCAAAGGCGAGGCTATAGGCAGGGCCGAAGGTGAGGCTATAGGCATGGCCAAAGGCGAGGCTATAGGCAGGGCCGAAGGCGAGGCTATAGGCACGGCCAAGGTTGTCTTGAATCTGCTGAAAGAAGGATTTCCTGTATCCGTGATCGCCAAGGCAACCGGCCTCACTCCTGAAGAAATCGAGCGTTTATCCGGTCAATAACCGCGCGCAAGTACGGGGTGACGGGGCGCTGCAACGTCCCGACGCCGCTTCCGTTCCCAGCATCGCGTTGACGGCCGACGTCTTCGCGGAGGACTTGCGGATGGTGGCGGCGGCGGGGATGGACGGGCATCTCGGAAAACCCATCGAATACTCCAAGGTGATGGACCTCATCGGGCAGACCCTCCGCCGCTCCGCCCTGCCGTTTATCCGGAAGAATAAATCTTGCTGAATACCCGCCGGCATAAATTTGAAAACCCTCTTGTCAGGACAGTGTCCTGACATTATGATGTACGCAAAGAAGAAAAACCATGACCTTCGCACAACACGCCAAAACGGAGCGGATCGACGTTCGCGCCAGCGGGCAGGTGACGGCGCTGCTTCAGGAAGCGGCCAAGGCCAGCCATAAAAATGTCAGTGAATTTTTTTGGACGCCGGCATCGCAATGGCCCATGAAACCCTGGCGGAGCAACGCCTGTTCTCGTTGACCGACGAGCAATGGGAACAGTTCCAGGCCGCTCTGGATCGGCCCGTTCAGGAGAAGCCCCAACTGCGTAAACTGCTGACAGAGCCGGGGGTGCTCGGGTGAGCGTCCTCTTCACTCCGATCCGTAAGCTGGAGGCGGGCGACCCTGTTGATTCATTTGATTGCGGACAGCCTGACATGAACCGCTCACGCCGAAGTGCGAAGCATTTCGAGCGGCAAGGCGAAACAGCGCTTGCGCCGCAGCCGCCAAATCAAAACTGCATGGATGCAGTTTTGATTTGAAATTCGAATTAGATCGCGTCTTCAAGCGATGAGTTCGACCCCGCCCATATAGGGGCGCAGGACTTTCGGCAGTTCAACGCTTCCGTCCGCGCGCTGCCCGTTTTCCAGAACGGCGGCCAGGGTTCTTCCCACAGGCAGTCCGGACCCGTTCAGGGTGTGGACGAATTCCGGTTTGCCCCCGCCTTTGGGGCGGAAGCGCAGGTCCATGCGTCTGGCCTGAAAATCCCCGCAATTCGAGCAGGAGGATATCTCCCGGTACCTGTTCTGTCCGGGCAGCCACACCTCCAGATCATAGGTCATAGCCGCGGCAAAGCCCATGTCCCCGGCGCACAGGGTGATGACCCTGTACGGCAGTTCCAGGCGGCGCAGGAGATTCTCGGCGTTTTCGCGCATCGCCTCCAGAGCGGCGTCGGATTCCTCCGGGCGGACTATGCGTACCATTTCCACCTTGGTGAACTGATGCACCCGGATCAGCCCGCGCGTATCCTTGCCGTAACTGCCGGCCTCGGAACGGAAACAGGGGGTCTGTGCGGTCAGGGCCAGGGGGAGCGTGTCCTCGTCCAGAATTTCCCCGGCGTGGATGTTGGTCAGGGGAACTTCGGCCGTGGGGATGAGCCAGTAATCCGAATCCGCTATGCGGAAAAGGTCTTCGGCGAACTTGGGAAGATTGCCCGTCCCGGTCATGGTTCTGCTGTTGACCATAAGTGGCGGCGAAACTTCCGTATAGCCGTGTTCGCCGGTGTGGACGTCCAGAAAAAAATTGGCCAGGGCGCGTTCCAGGCGGGCGGCCCAGCCCCTGGAAAGCGAAAAACGGCTGCCGGAAAGCTTGGCCGCGCGCTCAAAATCCAGACCTCCCAAAGCTTCGCCCAGTTCCCAATGCTCCTTTGGGGCAAAGGAAAACTCGGGCGGCTCGCCGAAACGGGAGACCTCGGGATTGTCGTTTTCATCCTTCCCCGGCGGAACGTCGGCATGGGGGATGTTCGGCAGACGCAGCATCCAGTCCTTTAGGCGCTCCTGCACGAGGGCCAGCTCCTCCTCCAGGTTTTTGATCCGTGAGTTCACCTCGGCCGCGCGCTCAATGCGTCCCCCGGCCTCCCCTCCCCGGCGTTTGAGTTCCGCCACCTCCGCGGACAGGGTGTTGCGCTCCCGGCGCAGGTTTTCAGTTTCGGCAATCAAAGCGCGGCGTTGCCCGTCCATGGTCGTAAATTCCGCCACGTCCACGGGCAGGCCCCGCGCCTTGAGGGCCTTTTGCACCTTCTCCGGCTCGCGCTGCAATATCTTGATGTCCAGCATCGCCGCTCCTTGTTTCAAAACTTTACGGATATCAGCTGAAGTCGACACGCTCTATATATACGCATGCCCGGAGAATTTCCAGATCGGGAAACCGGCGGGAAAACCCGCTTCGCCGCATACCGGGCAAATCAAGCCCGAAAGGCAGGCGCTTCAAGATCGCTCTCAGTGGAGATTTCCTTCTACAGACGCCGAGGATTTGGATGCGTCCGCCCCGGGGAACCGCTATTAAGTCTTTACCTTGGGCGGCATAAGACGTACAATTTCAAAGCCGGATGCAAATTTCCGCAAGGTATGCCCGGAATTTGAATA
>JAITRF010000050.1 GCA_031288535.1 Desulfovibrio sp.
GCTATGCTTGGTTTACTGCGAACTCCGGCGGGTCACCCCATCCTGTGGGGCGGCTCAAACCTAATCCTTGGGGTTTGTACGATATTTACGGGAATGTATGGGAGTGGGCGCAGGACTGGTATGGCGAGTATCCCACGGCGTCAGTGACCGATCCGCGCGGTCCGTCATCAGGCTCGTACCGTGTGCTGCGGGGCGGCAGTTGGTTCTACAAGGCCGAGTACTGCCGCTCCTCTATCCGCATCATCTTCAAGCCGGACTCCCGCATCATCTTCATAGGGTTCCGGCTTGCTCTCTCCCCGGAGTAGCAGGCAGGGGGGACAGGCGCGGCGAGCGGCATGGAGCGACCGGAGGGAGCGGAATGACGTGCAGCCCGCATGTCCCCGCCGGACAGATTCGTTCCTTTTTGCCTTTTGACCAAAGATATCCGATCCGGCACGCCGCGGTCATTTTGGCATCGTGGAATACCTGTGCCCATTCACCGAATGACGGGCTGGCCGTGATGCTCACAGGGGTTTGCCGCCCACTGGCGGCGCGGCCGATCCGTCTTGTTCTCCGGGAAACTTTGGGCTACTGTGGGCGCATGATAGAAGACCGCTACGATATAGCTTTTGTGGCGAATCTTGCCCGGCGGGAGAAGCAAATTCAACAAAATTACCGTCCGGTTATCGCCGTGCATAAATGGTTTGCCAGAAGACCGGGCACGCTGTTCCGGGCTCTCATGCTCGCCGAATTCTCCGACCTCCCCTTGGAAGCAGCCTTTTACCAGGCGGGCGATCTTTCCGGAAAAACCATTGCCGATCCCTTCATGGGAGGCGGCACACCTTTACTTGAAGCGAATCGCATGGGGGCACATATCCGGGGCCGCGACATCAACCCTATGGCTTACTGGATTGTCCGCCAAGAGATGGAATACCTGAATCTCCAAGATTATCGCGTGGAGGCCGATGCGATTAGAAAAACCCTGAAACGTGAGTTAGGGCGCCTTTACCGGACTCGTTGCGAAAACTGCGGCAACCCGGAAGCGCAGGTTAAATATTTTCTCTGGGTGAAGACCACGGACTGCCGTCACTGCGGCAAACCGCTCGACCTTTTTCCGGGCCATCTCGTGGCGGAAAACGCACGACACCCCCAAAATGTTTTTGTATGCGCCAAATGTGGTCAATTAACGGAAGCATCCGACCGGAAAAAGCCGGGACTTTGCACTCACTGCCGGGCTTCTCTCTCTATTGCCGGTCCGGCAAAAACCAACCGCTGTCATTGCTCCCACTGCGGGAAAACGACAAAGTATCCCAATGGGGCAAACGCGCCGTTTAAGCACCGTCTTTTCGCTTTGGAGTATCACTGCCCCGCCTGCAAGCCGAAACACCGGGGACGTTTTTTCAAAGCTCCGGACACTGACGACCTGGAGAGAGCCGATGCGGCGGAAAACCGGCTGGCCTCTCTGACCCCGCAGTACATACCCGATGATGTGATTCCGCCCGGTGATGAAACCACGCGTTTGCACCGCTGGGGTTATTCGCATTACCGGGAGCTTTTCAACGCCCGCCAACTGCTGGGGCTGGAAATCAGTTGTCGCCTGATTGCCGCTCAGCAGGATGAACGTATCCGCAATGCCCTGGCGACCAATCTTTCAGACCTGTTGCGATACCAGAATATGCTCTGCCGATATGACACCATGGCCCTGAAGTCTCTGGACGTCTTCTCCGTCCACGGCTTCCCTGTAGGCTTGGTGCAGTGCGAATCCAATCTGTTCGGCATAGAAAATGGCGCGGGGCTGCCCGCAGGCAGCGGCGGCTGGCTGAATATCATCGAGAAATTTGCTAAGGCTAAAGCGTATTGCGACAAGCCTTTTGAAGTACGCCACCAAGGAACTGGCAAAGGCGGGAGCAAAACCGTTGTGCTGATTTCGGGGGAATGGATAGGGGATGCCGGAAACGGAGGACCGAAACGCCTTCTGGACATCGCTTGCGCCGATGCCGCAAGCTGCGAGTGGCAGCCGGAAAGCCTGGATGGCGTGTTTACCGACCCGCCGTATTTCGGCAACGTGCAGTATGCGGAACTCATGGACTTCTGCTATGTCTGGCTGCGTCGCCTTGTCGGACAAGGCAATCCGGCATTTTTCGCCCCTTCGACACGACGGGAGCAGGAATTGACCGGCAATGAAAACATGCGGCGCGGCATCACCCACTTTACGGAAGGGATGGCACAGGTGTTTTCACGCGCGGCGGCGGCGCTGAAGCCCGGCGCTCCCTTTGCCTTCACCTACCATCATAACGATATCACCGCCTATTTCCCTGTGGCCGTGGCGATTCTGGATGCAGGACTCGTCTGCACGGAGGTTCTGCCATGCCCGGCCGAAATGGGCGCGTCCATCCATATCAAGAAGACTGCCTCATCTACCGTGGACAGTATTTTCGTTTGCCGTCGTCCTCAGGATAAGTCCCTCCCAAAACCGGACGACATCGGCAAGGCTATGCAGGACGATGTGCGGGCTCTGGAAGCGGGCGGGCTCAAAGTCACTCCGGGGGATACCCGTTGTGTGACGTATGGGCGCGTTATCCGGCAGGCGGTCAATGAGCTTGCCGGAAACTGGCGACCGGAAAGGCCGATCAAAGACAAGTTGGACCTCCTTGCCCGATGGTTCTCCGCCTTCGGAGGCCAGAAGGCCGTATGCGCTCTCACAGGTGAAAATTGTCCCCGCAACGACCGGCATACGTATCATCAAATTTCTCTGCCCATTGCCGTGAAAGGGAATATGAATGGCCCGGTATCCTTTTGAAGCCGACTTTGCGGACTTGCATGCCAATCTTGACCATTATGCGGATATAGTCTTTGCCTCGCTGAAGTCGGATTTTCTGACCATGCCCAAGGGCCGGGGATTTGTGGAGTATTCGACTTTTGAAACAGGGTATGAAGCGTTGAAACAGGCGACCCAAGGCTTCCGCGATTTTGACCCTGAGGCCATCCGCGCCGCCCTGCTGCATACTCCCATGATTTTCATCGTGCTGCGGGCCATGCTCGGCTTTACGCCACCAGAATGGGCCTATATGGCAGGCAGTCACACAGGGATCAGCGTTACCCAAGGGCACGCGCGTACTTTGGATCGCGACATCCGCCTTGCGCCGCTTGCTCCGTTGAGACGCAAGGGCGGCGGTATGGCCCGCCTTGACGCCTTGGTGCAGACAGCCTGTGCCCTGCTGCAAGAAGGAGCGCCAGACGCAAAGCTGGGCAAATTGCATCGCCTGGACAAGGCTGACACCAAACACGGATTGACCGGGTTGCGGCATCTGGCCGGTATGGGCGTGCCCTATGCCATGTTGCTTTATGAACGTTTTCTGGGGCGGCCCTTTGCCGGGCACCGGGACTCTGTGAGCGAACTGATTGGAGACGGTCTGGAAACCGCCATTGAGGATGTACTGACCAGGACGGGCTTGAGCTTTCGCAAGACCAAACGGGCGGAGAAAATCCCCGACTTCGATCAAGCTCCGGACTTTATTCTGCCCAGCGAATTTAACCCGCAGGTGGTCATTGAAGCCAAGATTACCGAAGACGACGGCACAGCCAGAGACAAGGTGACGCGCATTCAGCATCTCGCAGAGTTGAGTGCGCAACGTGAACGCCGGGGCGAAGACGGCTTTACCGTCATTGCCTGCATCGGCGGGCGCGGCTTCAGTGTGCGGCGGGAAGATATGAAAAAGCTGCTGCTGGCGACAAAAGGCAAGGTATTCACACTCGGGACGCTTGATCGAATACCTGATACGCTGTAATAACTAAAAATGTATACTGAGCGGCGTTCTGCCGCCGGGCGGCGAAGCCGGGCGCGCCGCCGCGGGCGGCGCAAGCGCGGCAAGCCCGCGTTTTTGCCGTGTGATCTTAATCGCCTGAAGGAAGCGGATGCGCAGTATTAATTAAGATACATGGCGCTAATGTCCGGATGACAGCAAATTAACTTGTCGGCAGCAAATTAACTTTGACGCACGGCGGGATTGTGAGTATACTGCATGGCAGCGTCAAGGCAGCAGAAAACTTCCAACCGGCGTGAGACGGCTGATTGAATTTCGCCCCGGCGGCACGGCGAAGCGTCGGTGCCGATGTGCCGAAAAAAATACGCAATGTCCCAGGAGTTAAGCGTGGCTGATCTTTCCTCCCCCCTCCCCGGAATAGACGTCGCATCCGGACTGCCAAGGGTTGCCGGCAACAAGAAGCTGTACCTCAAGCTTCTGCGCATGGTCGCCAAAGATGTCCCGCAGACCAAGGAAAAACTGCAGAACGCGATTATGTCCGGCAATACGGACGAGGTGCGCGAACTGGCCCACTCCCTTAAAGGCTCTTCCGGCAACCTTTCCATTACGGCGGTTCAGGCCGCCTCCCTGGAACTGGAGAGCGCCGCCAAGGCCGGTGACATTCCCTCCATGGCCACGCATCTGGCAGTTCTGGAAACGGCCCTTGATGAATTTGCGGCGGTGGTCGCGACTGTAGAGGACTGATGGAAAAAGCCGGCCGGCACGCTGTGTCGCGCACATTTTCAAGTTTTACAGCGTACCTGCGCCGCGCGGGTATCGCGCCCGTTGCGCCAGGATAGACCATGACCGACGCCGGACCGCCTTTACGTATCCTGCCGGCGCTTCCCAGACGCAGTGCGGAACTCACGGAATTCCACAGCGATGCCATAACCCGTGTCATCCGCCATTCCGAGGCCAAGGCAGTCTTTGTCTCCCGGCGCGTGTCCCGTAAAATCGCCGACGCCCCCAGGCGCTTCCCCGCTCCGTTGAGCAGCAGGGTTTCAGGGTTCGCGCGCATCGCCAAAATCGCGGAGCGGGCCGGGCCTTCTGAAAAAACAGCCACAAAAAAAATAAAGCGCTATCTCTATGCCGATTCCCGGTCTTAAAGACAAAAAAAAGCTGGCGATCCCGATCGCCGCAGTCCTCCTCGTCGCCGGCGCGGCCCTGTTCGCAAGCCTCCCCGGCAAAACCCCGGAGCCCGCGCCGCCCCCGACGATCAGCGGCGAAACGGCGGAAAAGGCGACGGACGAAAAAGAAGCCGGCGAAACCGCCGAGTGGTTTGAAGACGAACAGGCGCGGGCGGGAGAAGACAACGCCCCGGAAGAAGAGGCGGAGGACGACGGAGAGGAGATCATTCAGGGCGAGATCGCCCGTGGCGATACTATGGGAGGCTTGCTGCGGCAGTGGCTTTCCCCGGCCCGGATCCAATCCCTGCTCGCAGCCTGCACGGACATCTATTCCCTGGGGCGGATCCGCGCGGGCCAGCCCTATCTCGTTCATCTCGAACAGGGGGACCTCACGCGCTTTGAGTACGAAATCGACGATACCCAGCGCCTGGTGGTCACCAGGGAAATAGTCGGCGAGACAAGCCGCTGGAAGGCCTCCCTGGAAAAAATCGCCTATTCCGTCACCCTGATCAAAGTGGAAGGCGCCATAAATTCAAACCTCTTCGACACCATGACCCAGCTTGGCGAAAGCCCCGCCCTGGCCATGCGCCTTGCGGACATTTTCGCCTGGGAAATCAACTTCATCAGGGACATCCAGCCCGGGGATTCTTTCAGGCTGCTGGTGGAGAAACGCTACCGGGACGGTATGTTCAAAGGATACGGACACATCCCCGTAGCCGAATTCATCAACAAAAAAGTCCGGTTCGAGGGTTTTCTGTTCAAGGACAGCTTCGGCAACAACGCCTTTTTCAACGCCGGGGGAGAAAGCCTGAGGCGCGCCTTTCTGAAATCCCCCCTGGCTTTTACGCGCATAAGCTCACGTTACAGCCACGCCCGCCTTCACCCCATCCTGAACACCGTGCGCCCGCATCTGGGCGTCGATTACGCCGCCCCCGCGGGCACCCCCGTCCGGGCCGTAGGCAGCGGCACAGTGACCTTCAGGGGTTACGGCCAGGGCGCCGGCAACTACATAACTCTCAAACACCCCAATGGATATGAATCCATGTACATGCATCTGAACGGATTCGCCCGCGGCCTGAAACAGGGCGGGCGCGTGCGCCAGGGAGAGACGATCGGCTATGTCGGCAGCACCGGCTACTCCACAGGCCCGCATCTGGATTTTCGCCTGAAGAGGAACGGCCACTTTCTCAACCCGGAAAAAGTGCTTTCCCCACGCGACGAATCCGTGTCTGCCGCCAAGCTCGCCGAATTCAAAAAGGTCCGCGACACGCAGCGGGAGCTTCTGGCCGAGGGCGCCGACGGCGGCGAAACGCGGGCCGAACTGGAAACGACTCCGGGAGAAAACCCAAGATGAGCGATTTAACCCTGACCCACAAGGAACTGGCCCGACGCCTCGGTCTTTCCGAAACCACGGTCAAGAGCTATCGCCGCAAGTTTCCCGGCTGCTTCCCCGTGGCCAGCAAGGGCAAGCCCATCCGCTTTACCGAAGACGCCCTGCGCGTGGCCCAGCGCATTCAGAAACTGTTCGGGGAAGGCATGGACGTCGGGGAGGTGCAGGCGCGCCTTGCCGCGGAGTTCGGTTGGATCAGCGCCGACGACGCGCGCGGGAAGGAAGACGTCCCAGATCAGAAGCTTGCGGCGGGTCTGGCCGCGATGGCCAAAAATCTGGTTTCGCTCGGCCTTGAGCAAAAAAACATCCTCAACCGTTTGGGCGGGCTCGAGAAGCTGCTGGATGGTCTGGATGCGGGCAAAATCGCCGCCGAGTCCGGGAAAAAAGCCGCGGCTGCCCTGCGGCGCGAGCAAATCTTGGAGGAGCGCCTGAATCGCCTGGATGAAAACACCGCCAGGCTTGCCTCGGGCATAAAAGACCTGGCCGCCCGCCTGGACAGTTTCATCGGCAGGCGGGAGGCCGCGGCGGAGAGAAAGGCCGAGCAAAGCGCCCAGGCTCTTTCCGAAGCTGCGGAAATAATTGCTGAAATGGGCCGGGCGCAGCAGCAGCGCCGTGCCCAGGTCGTGCCCATGACCGGCCCTCCACCCGCCTACCCCGGCGCAACCGCGACCATACCGGATCGAATCTCTTCCGAACCGGCCCGCAATTTCTTCTCCCTGCCCCTGGTGGTACGTACCGAGGAAGGGCGTTACATCAGCGCGGGAGGGCGCAACAGAGGCCGGTTTTCCATAAACGATCTGAAAGCCATGCTCATCTATGGCTTCAGCCCCCCCAACCATTTCAACCTGCACTGGGACGCCTACGGCCAAGGCTGGCGCCTGAACCTGGAGCAGGACAACGGCAACCGGCGCATCCAGCTTCTGCTTATGGAGAAACAGACGCAACAGGGTTCGCCGGTCACGGAAATCCTGGAACTGAAAAACGATGGGACAAGCTTGCACCCCGCCGAATTCTGCGCCCTGATCGACGACCTCAGTTCCCAGGGAAGCTGAAGGATAGTTTTCCGTACAGCCTCCGACAAGCCATGAATCTGAACATCCGCGAGATCAGCAAAAGCTACGGCGGCCGCGATATTTTAACCGATTTCTCCCTGGAGATTCAAAGCGGGATGCGCTTGTGCGTCTGCGGTCCGAACGGAGGCGGCAAATCCACCCTGTTGCGCATCCTCTCCGGGCAGGAGAGCCCGGACTCCGGGAGTGTAAGCACGGGACGCGGCGCGCGTCTGGGTTACGTCGAACAGGAGCTTGGCGAAGACCGGCTGTCCATCCCGCTGCTTTCCTTTGTTCTGCAGGACCTCCCGGACTGGAACGAATTCTGGCTTGAATGGGAGGCGGCCGGGCAAGACGTCGAATCGGCCTCTCTTTTGCGCCTGTCCGCACGCCAGCACGAGCTGGAACTGAAATACGGCTACAACCCGGAGCACCTGGCGAAGACCGCCCTCTCCGGCCTGGGGTTGTCCGAGGACAAATGGGGCATGAAGCTCTGCGAACTCTCCGGGGGCATGCGCGAGCGGGCGAAGCTTGCGCGCGTGCTGACGGCCGGGTCGGACATCCTGCTTCTGGACGAACCCACCAACCATCTGGACCTGGAAGCGGTGGAATGGCTGGAGAACTTCCTGCGGGATTACCGGGGCGCGCTGGTGTTTGTGGCCCACGACCGGATCTTTATGGACAAGGTGGGCACCCATCTGCTCTATCTCGCCGGCAACGGTAGGGCCGTGTTCAGGAAAGGAAACTTCAGCGCCTTTCTGGAAGTGCAGGAGGAACTTGAGGAGAGCAGGGCGCGGGAAGAGGCCAGGGTAAAGGAAGAGATGGAGCGCAAGATGGATTTCGTGCGCCGTTTCAAAGCCAAAGCCAGCAAGGCCCGGCAGGCCGCCTCGCGCCAGCGCGCGGCCCGCAAACTGGAAAAAGAACTGGACGGGCTGCGGGCCGAGCCCCGCCGCCGGGAGCTGAGTTTCAAATGGCCCAGACCCGTGGAATCGGACAGGACGGTGCTTTCGGTTTCCGATTTGCGCTTTGCCTTCCCGGACGGGAAACGCCTGTGGGACAAGCTTTCCTTCAACATCTACCGGGGGCAGAAAATCGGCCTGGCCGGGCCGAACGGCTGCGGCAAATCGACCCTTCTGCGTCTTCTTACCGGGCGCATGGAAAAGGAATCCGGCGCCATAGCCATGGGGCCGCATGTGAAGTGCGCCTATTTTTCCCAGCACCGCCTGGATACTTTAAACCCCTCCGGCACGGTGCTGGGGGAGATCCGCAGGCTTTCCGATCCGCGCACCACGGAAGAGGAACTGATGAGCGTACTCGGCCTGTTCATGCTGGGCGCGGATTTTTTTGAGCGGCAGGCGGGCGGCCTTTCCGGAGGGGAAAAAAGCCGTCTGGTGCTGGCCGGGCTTTTTCTGGCCAGGGCCAACTTCCTGATCCTGGACGAACCCACCAACCATCTGGATCTGGAAAGCCGCGAGGCCCTTCTGCAGGCCCTTGAAGGCTTTCCCGGCACGGCGCTCATGGTGGCCCACGACCGATACCTGCTGAACAGGGCGGCGGATCAGATCTGGGCGCTTACCCCGACGGGCTTTGAAGTTTTCAGCCGCGGTTTTGAGGAATACGCCGCCTACAGACGGGCGAAGACCCAGGAGGAAAACGCCCGTGTTCTTGAACTGCGCCGCGGCGAGGTCTCAAGGGTCAGCGGTCTGGGGCGGGAGGAGCAAAGGCTGAGAAAACGCCGGGAGGCGGAGGAACGCAGGGCAAAGGCCAGGGCCGCGAAACCCCTGCTGGAAAAACGCGCGCGCCTGGAGGCGGAGCTTGAGGAGGCTCTTGCGCGCCAAGGCGGGACGGAACGCCTCCTGACCCTGCCGGAAACCTGCGCGGACCCCGCCAGAACCGCCGCCCTGTTAAAGGAATTTCACGCGGCGCGCGAACTGGCGGAACGGCTTTTTGAAAGCCTGGGCGCCGTGGAAGCCGAGCTTGCCGGCGAAGAGTAATTTCTGCCCGCGCGGCAAATTTATTCGGTTTACGGCTTGCCAGAGGACGGATTGTATGCAATAGTAAAACCAGGACAGTGTTCACGCGGGCGGGTGTCCCGCGCGAACCCGAATACCAACGGCAATTAGTCTGGAGGAAAAAATGAGCCTGCTTACCGAAGACCAACAACTTATTAAAAACATGGTCAGGGAATTCGCCGAAAAAGAAGTCAAACCCATCGCGGCGGAAATCGACAAAGAACACAAATTCCCTGCGGCGACCGTCAAACGCATGGCGGAACTGGGCTTTTTGGGATTCACCATCCCCGAAAAGTACAAGGGCAACGGTAGCGACACCCTCAGCTACATCCTGGCCGTGGAAGAACTTTCGCGGGTTTGCGCGACGCACGGGGTTATCATTTCGGCCCATGTTTCCCTGGGCTCCTTCCCGATTCTGAAATTCGGAACGGAAGAACAGAAAAGCAAGTACCTGCCGGATCTGGCCAGCGGAAAGAAACTCTCCGCTTTCTGCCTCACCGAGGCCGGCGCGGGCACAGACGCCGCCTCGCAGAAATCCGAAGCCAAGCTGGAAGGCGACCACTACGTGCTGAACGGCGCCAAGGTCTTCATCACAAACGGCGCCGTGGCGGAAACCTTCATCGTCTTCGCCATGACGGACAAATCCAAAGGCCTCAAGGGCATCTCCGCGTTTATCGTCGAGAAAAGCTTCCCCGGCTTCTCCGTTGGTCAGGTCGAAGACAAGCTGGGCATCTGCGGTTCCTCCACCACGGAGATAATCTTCAAAGACTGCAAGATACCCAAAGCCAATCTGCTCTCCGAAGAAGGCAAAGGCTTCCCGATCGCCATGCAGACCCTTGACGGCGGGCGCATAGGCATTGCCGCGCAGGCTCTCGGCATTGCCCAGGGCGCTCTTGAGGCGGCCATCGAATACGCCAAGCAGCGCCAGCAGTTCAACAAACCTATTTCCGCAAACCAGGGCATCCAGTGGATGCTCGCCGATATGGCCGTGCGCACCGAAGCGGCGCGCCAGCTCACTTACAAGGCCGCGCGCGTGAAAGATTCCGGCGCCCGCTTCTCCCTGGAGGCCGCCATGGCCAAGCTGTTCGCCGCCGAAGCCGCCATGTGGGTGACCACCAAGGCCATTCAGGTCCACGGCGGCATAGGCTACACCAAGAGCTACCCGGTGGAGCGCTTCATGCGTGACGCGAAGATCACCGAAATCTACGAAGGCACGAGCGAAGTGCAGCGTATGGTCATTGCCGGCAACATTCTCGCCTAGAGCATTTTGCGCTTGAGATTGTCGCCTGCCGGCAAGGTTTGTCCGTCCGGCGGCAATCTCGCGGCGGAGATTTGCGGGCGAATCCTTGCAGAGCGGTCCAACTTTTCAAAGTTGAACCGCTCTGGTTTCGTGACATCCCGCGAATGAGGCGAACCGCCTCCACTGGCTTCAACGGACGGAGCGGCTTCAGCCGCGCCGTCCTCCATAGATAATGACGGCACAATTCACTTTTATGAAAGCACGAAACACGCAAAGCGGAGTTTTCGGCGCGGTTTCACGCCGCGCCCTCCTGCGCCCCGTCTTCCTCGTCCTCGCCGCTCTTCTCCCGTTTTTCGGCGCCGCCTGCGCCACCATGCAGCCGGAAGAAGCGAGCCGCTCCGGTCTTGAGCAGACAGAAACCGATGTCGTGGCCGCCGCGCGCAAAAATATCGGCGTACCCTATCGCTTCGGCGGTTATTCCCCGGAGACCGGCTTTGACTGCTCCGGACTAGTGAGCTGGTCCTACGCCCAGGTGGGCGTCAATCTGCCCCGCCGGGCCCGGGATCAGATCCGGTTCGGCGTTCCCGTACAAAAAAAAGAAGAACTGGAACCCGGCGACATCGTGGTCTTCAGAGACCGCCGCAGCCGCACCGGCTGGCATTCCGGCATCTACTCCGGCGAAGGCAGATTCATACACAGCCCCTCTCAGGGCAGAACGGTTGAAGAAATACGGCTGGATGAAGAATATTATGCCCGACGCTTCGCAGGGGCGCGCCGCATCCCGCGCGACGGCAGCGAAAAAGCCATGTTCGCCGCTTACCGGGAAAGCCTGAGGGCGCAGGCGAACGCCCCCGCCAAGGCTGCCGACGGAAAAAAGACGGCATCTGCGAAATCCGTAAAAAAAGGCAAGGCGGGAAAAACGGAAAAGGCCCGTACCGGCAAATACGCCTCAAAACCACGCCCCAAAAAAGCCGCGCCGGCCAAAGGGAAAGCCGTTTCAGGCAAAGGCCTGGCCGCTCCGGTCAAAGGGCAGGCCGCCAAACCCGCGAACGGCAAACCCGCCGCTCTGGCCCGGGCCAATCCCCAGATGTAGAAAAACCGATGCCTGCCGCAGATTCCGCCGCCCTGCTCCGGGAAATAGCCCGCCGCCGGACCTTTGCCATAATCAGCCACCCGGACGCGGGAAAAACGACCCTGACCGAGAAGCTGCTGCTGTTCGGAGGGGCGGTTTTGCTCGCCGGCACGGTCAAGGCCAGAAAGGCCTCGCGCTATGCGGCCTCGGACTGGATGGCCATGGAGAAGGAACGCGGCATATCCGTAAGCACCTCGGTCATGAGCTTCACCTATGCCGGCTGCGAGTTAAACCTCCTGGACACCCCCGGACACCAGGATTTTTCCGAAGACACCTACCGTGTGCTCACGGCGGTGGATTCCGCCCTGCTGGTCGTGGACTCCGCCAAAGGCGTCGAAGCCCAGACCAAAAAGCTCATGGATGTCTGCCGGATGCGCAAGACGCCCGTCGTCACCTTCATAAACAAGCTCGATCGCTTGGGGCTCGCGCCTCTGGAGGTCATGGCCGACATCGAAAGCCATCTGGGCATGGAATGCGTTCCCCTGACCTGGCCCGTGGGCATGGGCTCGGGATTCAAAGGGGCCTATGACCTGCGCAAAGGTGAACTGCGTCTCTTTTCATCCGCGCGCGGCGAAAAAATACAGGAGGCCATGGTCGTGATCCGCGACCTTGACGACGAACGCCTCGACACCTATCTCGGAGATCAGGCCGAGGACCTGCGCGCCGACATGGAACTTCTGCGTGCGGCCGGAACGCCTTTCTCGGTTGATCGCTACCTGTCCGGCGAACAGACCCCGGTATTTTTCGGCAGCGCCCTGAACAATTTCGGGGTGCGCGAGCTTCTGGAATCCTTCGTCTCCTTCGCCCCGGCGCCTCTCCCCCGCCCGGCCCGCACGGAAAACGGGGACGTCCGCCTGGTGCGCCCGGAGGAAACCGAGTTTTCCGGGGTGGTCTTCAAAATCCAGGCGAACATGGACAAGGCGCACCGCGACCGCATGGCCTTCATGCGCGTCTGCTCCGGCTGCTTCACGCGCGGCATGCGCCTGAAACACCACCGCAGCGGCAGGGAAAGCGCCGTCTCCAATGCCGCGGTCTTCATGGCCCGCGAGCGTAGCGGGGCGGAAACCGCCTACCCCGGCGACATCATCGGCCTGCCCAGCCACGGGACCATCAAGATCGGCGATACCTTCACGGAAAAAAATTTTCTGAAGTTCACCGGCATCCCCAGTTTCGCCCCGGAATACTTCCGCCGCGTGCGCCTGCGCAATCCGCTGAAGACCAAACAACTGCAAAAGGGACTGGCGCAACTGGCGGAGGAGGGCGCGGTTCAGCTTTTCCGCCCGCTGGCGGGCAACGACTACATCCTGGGGGCGGTGGGCCTGCTCCAGTTTGAGGTGATTGTTTCCCGTCTGGCCGAAGAATACGGGGTGGACGCGTCCTATGAGGACGCAGGCGTCAGCGCCGCGCGCTGGGTGCAAAGCGAAGACCGGGCGGTCTTCGCGGAATTTACGGATTATTACCGCCAGGACCTGGCCATTGACGCGGAAGGCGCCCTGGCCTACCTGGCCCCCAATCCCTGGAAGCTGGAATCCGCCGAAGAACGCTACCCGAGCGTGGAATTTCGCGTGACCAGGGAGATAGAGCATGTCAACACTTGAGGAAACACCGATTTCGGGGTTCCGCCCCGAACCCCGCCGGGGGAGCGTCAGGCGAGTTTTCGAGCCGCACGGATGACGGCGGCATGCGGAACACGCTCCGGCCGTGCCGCGCGTCCGCCCGCTTCCGTCAGCGGGGTATCTCCTCCAGCGAAGCCGGTCTTGCCTGGGTCAGGTGCACGCGCAGTTCTATGCGCCGGCTGGCCTGATCCGCAAGGCCGACTTCCCGGTTGGCATAGTCCGCGCCCATACCGTAAAGGGATATGGGCATGGAGGAGCCGCGCGCGTAAAGCATGGCCGCGATGGTCCTGGCCCTGGCCAGGCTGATTTCATAATTGCGCTTGTCGGTGCCTGTGGCGTCGGCGTGCCCGTAGACGGTCAGAGAGGCCGACATGCCCATGTCCGCGGCCAGCTTTTCGAGCTCCGCCAGGGTGTCCACCGCGGCGTTCAGCTTCGGCGCATCCTGAGGCACGGGGATATCCTTGCCCGAGGGAAACTCCACGCTGACGCCCTCCACCTCTCTGGTCATCGCCGCAAGCCTGCCCATGCGCGGGTCGGAAACCTCGCGCACTTCCACGTTTTTCACTCCGGGCAGGGCCAGCGCCCTGCGTCTTGCCTCCAGGGTCCATTCCATGGGGGCGTCCCCGGATAAATGCAGGGTCCCGTCATCGTCAAAGCGCACCGCCACAGTCGGCGGGGGGTCGATAGCCGCCTGCACGCGCCGGCGCACGATGTTCCGATCATAGGATACGTTCGGCAGCACGGCAAAGGAGAACCCTTCCGGGTCATGCCCCTCCGCGCGCAACGCCGCTTCCGGGGTTCTGGCCAGTTCATCCTTCAGGCAGGTGACCTCCCAGGGGGCGAAGCCCGTGGGCCGGACGTTCACCGCCACCAGACCGGGCTCCCGGCGCAGGACCTCTAAAGCCTCCCAACGCGCGGCGGCTACGGCCCGCAATGCCGCCTGACGGTGCCCCTCCGCGGCCAGGATTCCTTCTTCGAGGGTCCGTCTGTTTTCTTCCAGAACCAGGCGCGCTTTGTCCGCCATGTGCTCCCGGTACTGGAACCAGCCGACGCCGGCCGCGCCCAGCAGCAGAAGAGCGGCTATCAGGGCCTTTGTCCACCGGGGGACGCCGCGCTCGTCATCCACAAAGTGCGCCTGCAACAACTGGGTGAGCAGAATTTTTCCGGATTCGAAGGGCGCGGCGTCCCCGTCAAATTTCTCCAGTGCATCGGCGTAATTCACAAGCAGCCGATACAGGCAGTCGCGGCACTGCTCGCGGAAATCAAGAGGAGGGGAGCCGCGCACGATACAGGCCAGATAGGCCACAGGCTGCTTCTCCACTATGATCATATGCTCGCCGTGCTGCAGGGATTCAAGCTCCCCTTCCCGGTTGACGGCAAAGGAATCCCGCACGAAATCCTGAACGGCGGTCAGCATGGCGGAAACCATGCCCTCATCCTGGGCGGACACCCCGTCGTTCACTTCGTGCATCAGGGTGATGCCGGTGGCGCTGTGGATGAAATAAATCTCCTCCACCCTGTAGACCAGGGTGCGCATGAGCACTATCTCGCTGAAGGACTGCCCGGTGCGCATGGCGTCCAGCCGCCAGCGCAGTCCCCGCCAGGAAAAGGACATTTCCATGGTCTTGCTGAAGCCTTGCAGCATGCTCCTGAAGGATTCGCCGATGGATTTGCGGATGGCCGGACCCATGACGGGAAAAAAGACATTGGCGAACTCATGGGGGCTGGCGCGCAGATAGCCGATGACTATTTTTTCCACCATCGGCTCAAGGGAGATGCGCAGACGGTCGTCTTTGGCGGCGCGCGCCGCCACCGCCTCGGCAATGACCGAAGCCACCTTCTCGGTCTGGACCTTGGGATCGGCCAGTTTCCGGTTCAGGTTTTCAAGCAGGTCGATTTCCCTCTGAAAAAGCAGGGAGCGCAGGCGGACCAGTTCCTCGTCCCAGGCGCTCCCCCCGGAATGGGGCGCGAGCGGCGCATCCGCGGGCGGCGCGCCTTCTCCTTCGGGAGATTGGGCGCAAGTTCCGGTCAAAGGCGAAAGCTCGGTCGAATCATCCATGCTGGGACTCGTCCGGCGGGACGCCAGGATCTATGACGGGAGAGTCTCCGGGCAGGAGCTGTCCCATATCCATCGTCCACTGGCCGGAGAGTTTGACGGCGACTTCGGTGAGCATGCTGGACAGACTGGAGCGATAAACCATGTCGTAGCGTATCTGGGCCGCGGTATTGGAGATCACCTTCAGGGCGTCCTGGTAGCGTTCTTCGGTTTTCGCGGCAAGCGCGCCTGTTTCGGACAGGAGCAGATTACGCAGTTCACGCTCTGTTTCATCCAACGTAGTGGAAACTTTCGTAATTTTTCTTTCAAAGGCATCGGCCGTCCCGGCCAGTTCTTTTGTCAGCTGGGTCAGAGCTTCGGCGCGCTCGCGTTGCTCGGCTTTTATCGCTTCAAAGCGTTCGTGCCGCTCGGTCTTTATAGCGTCTGAACGCTCGCGCAGTTCGTCTTTAAGGGCGCTTTCCCTCTCGGCCTCCTCTTTCTGCAGTCGGCTCAAGAGGGAGGCGTTTTCGCTTTTCATGAAATTTTCCAGGGAATCCATGCGGGATTTGATCGCATCGCGCAAGTCTCCAATCTCGCGCGTAAAACGCTCTTCCTGACGCTGGAAGCGAATTTCCATATCTTTAAGCTGGGAGCCGAACAGGAGGTCTCGCACCTGTTCCATGGGCGCGGCTTCCTGGCTGTGCCCGAGCGTGGGGTTTTTCATCGCAACTAGCCCTCGTTTGATTTTTTAGCAACCATGTATCGCTTAAAACCGCGCATTCGCTTCGTTCCAAGCGACAAGACGCACGGCAAAAAACGTGGTTTTTGTCGTGCTCACGCCGCCTCCGGCGAGCGCGCCCGGCTTCGCCGGACGGCCGGTGTCAGGACATTCTGCGAATGGCACGACACCGGTGAGATGTCACGACCGTACTCTTGTAACGGGCGTGAGGACTGCTTCGCCGGAACCCGCGTGTTCCGGATGAGTATCCTGCGGTGAAAAAGTTTATTTCCACTGCACATTACAGTATATCAGAAGCGCGTAAAGCCAGCAAGAACTATTTCCAGTCCGGCCCCTTTCTCCTTGCAGGCGAACGCCTTCTCCACGCTTGCTTTTTCGCCCGGACGGGTATATTGCCGTGGCGTAAACGAGGCGACGGATCGCGTCTGTCGCCGTTTCCCCGATTGGCAGGGGGGGGGATTTTTTTCCATTCCCGTTAACGCCGTCCCGGTTCACCGGCCATTCTGCGCAGCGCGCCGCTTCGATCTGCCGTTGCGGCCGATGGTCATAAAAAGGAGCTTGCCATGTTCGGTTTCGGAGCATCCGGCATCCTGAAAAGCCTTGCCGAAAAAATGATCAAAATCATTGAGGACAGTAGCGGCGACCACAAGAAAAAACTTTCCGGAACAGAAACCCCTCCTGAGCTTCTGGATATCGTCGGCGAAATGATCAGTTACGAGCGCGCCGTGCACTACGGTTTGCTGCATAGCCTTCCCATGGCCTTTTTGTATATCGATACGGAGGACCGCGTCCTTTATACCAACAGGGAATGCATGCAGCTCCTGCAGATCGACGCGGAACCGGAAAGCTACTCCGGCATTTCGGTCTCGGAAATTTTTTACAACGAAAAGGGCCGCGTCACCCTGCTCAGCAAATGCACGAGCGAAGGAGCGCGGTACAAGGACAAGGAATTAATCATAACCAGCCGCAAGGGCAACAAGCTGAACGTGCTCTGCAACCTTTTCCCGCTCCACGACAAGAACGGCAAATGCTTCGGCGGGATGGGCATGTACCAGGACATAACCACGCAACGCAACGCCGAGAAGGCCCTTGAAAAGAAGAAGGAAGACATAGCGCAGACGGCTTCCAGGCTGGACGGGGTCGTCCGCTGCATCAAGGACCTGGCCGACGATCTGCTCTCCCTGGTCCGGGACACCTCGGCCGACACCAGGGAACAGACCAAACATCTCGACGGGGTGCACACAGCCATCAACGACATGCATTCAGCCATCCAATCCATTGCCGGCAGCGCCTCCCAGGCTTCAAACATCTCCGGCAACGCGCGGGAAAGCGCGAGCAACGGCGCGAAAAGCGTGAACGACGTGCTTGCGGACATCGCCGGAATGCAGAAACTCTCCCTGGAACTGAAAGCCGACATGGGCAAACTGGGAGCGCAGGCCGCCGGCATCAGCAACATCCTGAGCGTGATCTCCGACATTGCCGACCAGACCAACCTGCTCGCCTTAAACGCGGCCATCGAAGCGGCCAGGGCTGGCGACGCGGGGCGCGGCTTCGCGGTCGTCGCCGACGAGGTGCGCAAGCTGGCGGAAAAAACCATGAAAGCCACTGATGAAGTGGCAACCGCCATAGCGGAGATACAAAAAAGCACCAAGGCAAACGCGGACACCGTGGACAGAACCGTGGCCACGATCGAAGGCACCGTAAACCTCGCGTCCCGTTGCGGCACCGCCTTGCAGGAGATCGTGGACTTCTCCGGGCAAACCTCGGACGAGATCCAAAACATCGCCGCTTCTTCGGAACAACAGTCCGCCGCCAGCGAACATATCGTCAATTCGGTAATCCTGACCTCGGACGTGTCCAAGGGCATCGAGGACCGCATGTCCGGCTGCCTCGACGGGCTCAACAATCTTGATCGACAGATCCAGGAACTCCGGGACCTGGCAGGCAACCTGGTGGAAAACCTGTAGAAACCGGATGCGGGTATGCGTACCCTGGTTTTCGGACCTATGCCCGAAGGGGCGCGCCCGGACAGCCATATAGCGGCAGGCGCATGGTGCTTCGCCGGGCGGGAGGACAAATTTCCCGGTTGGGACGGCGACGGTCCCGGAGCGCCTTTCCCGTTGCCCCCGGACCCCTTCCCCGATGCCGACGCCATACTGGATGCGGCGCGTTCCGCCAATGCCGAGGTTCTGCGCCTGTGCCGCCTATTTGCCGGCGACGGGGTTTCCGAAAAATTTTCGCTGACCGCCTTCGGTCCCTTTCTGCTTCTGGCCGCGCACATGCTCCTTGAACGCCAGAAACGCGTTCTGGACCTCATCGCGCTTTACGGAGGAGAAAGGCTGCGTGTGGAAACCGTCCCGGAAGGGGACTTTTCCTTCGGCGACAGCCTGGATTTCATGTTGCGCGGCGTACAGAACCCAAGTTTCAACCACTATGTTTATTCGCGCATTCTGGAAAGCGCAGCGCCGGCAGGATGGGAAGCGATCGAAAATCCAAAGGCCGCGCCCGCCCCGTCTTTCGTCGGACCCCGCCGCAGCGGCCGCGATCTTCTGCGCCGCGCCCTGCTTTTTCTCCTGCCCTTTCCCCCGGCGAAAGGCTTCGGCCTTTGGGAGATACTGCTTCTCTCCTGCGCAGTTTTGCTTAACAGGCGCGAAATGCCGGATGCCTCTCTGGACTTCGCCGCCTATTGCAGCGCCCCTCCCCGATGGGTCTTCCCGGCGGAGAGGCTGATCCGCCGCTGCCTGCCTACAGCCTTGGCCGAAGCGCTTGGAAAGCCCCTTCCGAAAACCCCGGCGTCCTCCCGCGGCAGGATCGGGGCCTTGCGGGGCATGTCGCCGGCATACAGCCAGGACGACGCCTACTGCCTGCGTCTCGGGGTATTGCGCGCCGGCGGCTGCCGGCTGTTCGGCATCCAGCACGGGGCGAATTACGGAAATCTGAAAAGCGTGGGCGGACTGCCTTTCGAGTATTCCCAGCATGCCTTTTTCACCTGGGGCTGGGGCGCCGGACACGCAAACCCGGCCAACGCCGTCCCCCTCCCCCATCCCGCGCTGCTCTCTGTCGCGGGAAGGCACAAAGAGGAGAAGGCCGTCCTGATATTGGTCGGCGCGGAGATGAGTTCCCTGTCCTACCGCCTTAAATCCAGGCCGCAATCCGGGGCGCTTGTCGCTTACCGCCGCGCCAAGATTGCCTTTTTCAACGCCTTGCTGGCCGGGAAAACCAAGGATATGGAACTTGAGTACCGTCCCTACTTCAGGGTCGCCGGCGGTTTGGAAGACGGAAGCTACGTCCTGTCCCGCCTGCCGGAGGTAAAACTCTGCGCCGGGGACCTGACCCGGCGCATGCTCGGCTGTCGGCTGCTGGTTCTGGATCATTACGGCACCACCCTGCATTGCGCCCTGGCCGCCGATGTGCCCACGCTCGCGTTCTGGCGGCGCGAGGATTGGGGCATGGACGGGCAAAGCGGGGAAACCCTTGAGACACTGCGCCGGGCGGGAATGCTCTTTGACGATGCGCAAAGCGCCGCCGCCCGGGTTCCGGATCTGTGGGACGACACGGAACGCTGGTGGAAAAGCGATGCCGTGCGCGCCGCGCGTCGGCTTTGGCTTGAACGCTATGCCGACATCGGCGGCCTTGATCGGCCTTTGGGGCGGGGCAGGAATCTCCTCGCCTGGTTCAAGGCCCTCAGGACGATTTGACTTTGCGCGTTCATACCGAGTTGCGGCCGCAGGGAGCGAATTGGTATCGGCTGAAGGCTTTGCCTTCAGCCCGCCGCGAAGGCGCGGGCGGCACCGACCGCCGCCGTAAAGCGCCGGAACGGGCGTGCCTTTCCGCATTCGGACCCGTTTGAATGCGGCTTGATATCAGGCTTTGCCATGGAAAAAAAAACCGATTCTTTGGGCAAACGCTATCTTTTCAAGCTGGCCTCCAATATCGCCTCCATCCCCCTTTATCTGGTCATGGAGGCGGTGCTGCCGCGCGCCCTGGGACCGTCCGCATACGGGCACTTCGGCTTTTCCACGGCCATTTTCCAGAATTTCACGAATTTCCTGGACCTTGGCACCTCCACCTGTCTGACCACCGCCCTGGCCAAGCGCCCGGGAGAATTCGGGCTGGGGGCCTTTTATCTGCGTATTTCGGCCTGCGTGTTCATCCTGTGCATGGCGGCCGCCCTTGCCATGCATCTGCCGGGGGCGGGCGAGGCCCTCATGCCCGGTCTGCCGCTTTGGCTGGCCGTCCCGGCGGCCTTCTGGGCCTACCTGACCTGGTTCGCCCGGGTGGCCAGAGGCGCCGACGACGCTTTGGGACTCACCACGGCAAGCGAATGCGTCCGCATCGGCGCAAATATCCTGGCCGTCGCGGTCCTGCTCTCCCTGTACGCGACAGGACTGCTCACCCTGCCCGTTCTTTTCGCGCAGCAATATCTGTGCCTGGGTCTGGGCGCGGCCGGTTTCATTTTCGTCATGCGCAGGGCCTTTGCCAGGCCGCGCCGCCTTGCCCTGTCCGGAGAAGAATGGAAGTCCTATGCGCGGGAGTTCGCCGCTTACTGCTCGCCGCTTTTCGTCCTCGCCCTGTGTTCGGCTTTCGCCCTTTCCGCGGAACGCTGGATGCTGCAATTTTTTGAAGGCAGCGTCGAACAGGGCTATTTTTCCCTGTCCCAGAAAATCGGCGCGGCCTGCATCCTTTTCGTCACTGCCATGACCCCGCTGCTTACCCGCGAACTGGCCGTCGCCCACGCCCGGCGCGACCCCGCGGAAATGGCCCGGTTGCTGGATCGCTACGCGCCCATGCTTTATGCCCTGTGCGCGTGGATGAGCTGCTTCGTCCTGGCGGAAAGCCGGACGATTCTGCTGATATTCGGCGGAGAAGCCTTTGCCGATGCCCTCCCTTCCGTGCGCGTCCTGGCTCTCTATCCGGTCCACCAGGCATACGGACAGGTGGCGGCTGCCATATTTTACGCCGGAGGCAAAACCAGGGCTTTGCGCAACATCAGCCTTGCAACCCTGCTCCTGGGGCTTGCCGTCTCCTGGCTGCTCCTCGCGCCCGCCCGGTTCTGCGGATTGGGGCTCGGGGCCTTCGGCCTGGCCCTGAAAATGGTGTTCATACAATTTCTCTCGGTGAACCTGCTGCTTTTCGCGGCCCGGCGCGAGGCGCCCTTCGGTTACGCGCGCAACCTGCTGCACCAGTTGCTCTGCCCCCCGGTCTTTCTGGGCGCGGCCTTCCTTGCCTCCGGGATCGCCTCATTCTGGGACGGCGCCGGCGACATCCCGCGTTTTCTGGCCTCCGGAGCCGGCTATGCCCTGATCAGCCTGCTTCTGCTCCTGGCTTGTCCGGCCGTCTGCGGTTTGAGCCGCGCCGACCTGCGAGCCCTGTTGAACCGCCTGCCTTTCAAGATCTGACGCCGGGTTGCGTTCAAAAAGCGCCTGTTCAAAAAGTGTCTTGAAATTCAGACTGGGGCGGTTTAACATTGAAAATGTACGCTCCTCCATACGGCCAAATACCCCTGCTCGACATTTATAAATCTAATAAACTTAATCTGTTATAAAATACATATAAATTCAAAATCGTTATGATACTCAATGCTGTCATGTGCGTCTGGAATGAAGAAGACATTATTGAATCGACTGTTAAACATGCATATGCACAAGGATATTCAAATGTTTTTATAATTGACAACTCCAGCACTGATAATACAGTTACAAATGCAATAAACGCGGGAGCAAAATTGGCATGTTCATTTAAAAGTCAATATTTCAATGAGTTTGAAAAAATTGCTCATTTGAATACTGTAGTCAGAAATTATAATAAATCGAGTGATGAAAAGTATATTTGGTGGTTATATATAGATGCTGATGAGTTTCCAAATATCGACTGTGATTTACTAATAATTGATTTCCTGAAACGCTTGGACCAATCAGTGCGTGGCGTTCACGGATATATGTTTGATCATGTTCCAACTCATCCTCCATATCAAGTTCAAGGTTATCACCCTGTTGATTTTCAGCCATTGTGTATAAAATCAACTACTTCAAAAATTCCATTATTGCGTTATGATAAAAACACACCACATCTTTACTCCGCTGGTGGGGCACACACTTTTGATACTTGTGGAGAATCGATTCCAGTAGTAAAAGATATCCTTGATATTCATCATTTTAATTACAGAAGACCGGAAAATTCTATTGGCAGATTGAAGAAATTGGTAGCAAAAAATACTGATGGAACAAGTCGTCTTGATTTTTTTGACAAAAGAGAACAAGTAAAGACTAAATCAGCAATTTCCAAGTCTATGTACCATGTTAGATATAATTATACCAAATCAGTATATAATCAAAATAAATATTCAATATTAATTACAGATGAACTTGCATATTCATACAAAAACATTACTCGTTGGTATGATGTAAATGATTTGAATATTGAAGGTGATACATTGATTAATCAAAGTATTCGTAATTATTTTTTAAAAAATTATGACATAGCGATGTTCAAATTTAATGATTTAATTGAAAATACCCGCGACAATAAAATGAAACTTATGTTATTTGTTAAATTTGCGCTATGTCTGTCATTTACAGACAAGACTCAATCGTTAAGTATTTTACAGTCATTATTCAAATGCGCTGATGTCGAAATACATGATTATGCTAAAAAATGTTATAAGATGATATGTGAAGATAAATTAACAGAGCATGAATCAAATGGAGATTCATTCATATTTAATATAGATAGTTATTCAGCATGTTTTGAATCCAAGCTTTTTGTATGAAAAATTTAATTATTAAAGAAAATATCAACGATCAGTCGGTAAGGGTGATGTTCTACCAACTATCTAAATAGTTCCTTGAACGAATTTATCCGGATAAAATAATTTCAAAGTGAAATTGCTCTAAGGAGCTGTTTATTGATTATCTTGATATTTATGCTGTGAGATCCTAATAATTCTACTCTTGATAGAGAACTATTTGTAAATGTTATTTATGAACAATTCCTAAAAAGTACATCGCCTGCAAAAAAACTGGATATCCGGATGAGCTTCAGCGACAATCACGTCAATGGAAAGACCGTTATCGAAACGGAACGCCTGATCCTCCGTGAAATGGTAATGGAGGACTTACCGGCAATATGTGAAATAGTGCGGGACGAGCGGACAATGTATGCCTGGAATGGCGCATGGAGTGAAGAAGAAGCCGTCGAGGGGCTTGAAAAGCAGATTCGCGGTTATCGTGAAAACGGATTCGGGCGTTGGCTTGTAGTTCTGAAAGAAACAGGGCGGGTAATCGGAATCTGCGGCTTGATGTGGTGGGATACCGATAAAGACCGCGTGCTTGAAATCGGATATATGTTCAACCGTTTGTTCTGGAACGAAGGTTATGCCGCCGAAGCCGCCATTGCCTGCAAGAGATACGCTTTTGATATTTTGAACCATGACGAAGTATATTCGATTATCAAGTATGACAACTATGCATCAATGAACGTCGCGATCCGGAATGGCATGCTCGTGCGCGGTAGATATACGCAGCACTACAAAGGCGAAGATATGCCTCATTATATTTTTGCGGCGAGAAAAAATGACAGATGATTTGCAGGCAAATCCTTGCGGAGCGGCCCAATTCTTCAAGGTTGAACCATCCTAAACACGCATGGCGACGGCCCCGGCAAGGACGAGGATGACGGCCGCCAGCCTGGCCGGGGTGATGTTTTCTTTCAGGAAGACGACGGCAAAGACGACCCCGAAGACCACGGAGGTTTCGCGCAGGGCGGCGACCAGGGCCACAGGGGCGCGGGTCATGCCCCACAGGGCGAGGCCGTAAGCCACAGCGCTGCACAGACCGCCGCACAACCCGTAACGCCAGCGTTTTTTGACGTAACGAAAGTAGTCGCTCCGGCGCAATGCGATGGCAAAAATGGTGATGGGAAAGGCGTTGCAGAAAAAGGCCCAGCAGATATAGGTCAGGGTATGTCCGGAAAGGCGCACCCCGTGCCCGTCCACAAGGCTGTAGCCCATGATCACAATGGCGTTGGCCAAGGCGAAAAGCGTGGACTGCAAACTGAACGCGCCCAGACGCACCGCATCGGCGGTCAATACTAGAACCCCGAAGCTGAGCAGCAAAACGCCGGCCCAACCGCCGGTGGAGATAGCCTCGCCCAGCGCGAACGCGCTGGCCAGGGCGGTGAAAAGCGGGGCGGACCCGCGCATGATGGTGTAGGCGTAGCTCATGTCCGCCTTGCGGTAGGCGAGGAAGATGAACAGGTAATAGAAGAAATGGCAGAACACCGTGGCGCAGAGATAGATTCTGCTTTCCGGAAGCGGCGGGGGGAGAAAAGGCAGGACGAGGAGGGCCGCAAACCCGCCCCCGGCCGCCTTCATGGACGTTTCGACGAGTTTGTCCGACCCGCCCTTGATGATGACGTTCCATACGGCATGCAGCACTGCCGAACCGAGAACCACGAGAATGACGGATGTTTCCATGCCTGCTTCTTATAATGGGGAACCTCTACAAACCAGGATTTTTGTTTCCTGGCAAGGAAGGCGAGTTTCGACAAGGGGGAGTATATTCAACATATTCGACCCGTTGGCGAAAGGAGCCTGACGCCGCCAGGGGAGACGGT
>JAITRF010000061.1 GCA_031288535.1 Desulfovibrio sp.
TCCATGCCCGCTTGCAGGCAGCGTTCTATGTCTTCCTTGAAAACGTTCGCCGTCATGGCCACAATGGGCACCTTGACGGCCTCCGGGCAGTCCAGGGCGCGGATGCGGCGGGTGGCTTCGTAGCCGTCCATTTCCGGCATCTGCACATCCATGAAAATCATGTTGTAACGATCCGGCCGCGCGCTGAATTTTTCGAGCGCCCGGGCGCCGTTCTCGGCACTGTCGATTTCCAGGCCGGTCGACTCAAGCAGGCTGATCACTATTTCCCGGTTGATTTCCACATCTTCGGCCAGCAGAATGCAAAACCCCCGGAAACTGTCGCTCACCGTCTCTACGCTCTCGTTCTTCAGACTGCCCCGCATCAGGCACTCGCTGATGCAATCGGCCAGATCGGAAGGGAAAAGAGGCTTTGACAGGAATTTGACGACGCCGGCCTTTTTCGCGTCTTCCTCAATCCGGCTCCATTCCGCTGCCGAAATCATGATCACGACGGACCTGTCCGTGCCGAGTTCCCTGATCCGCCGCGACAGTTCGATGCCGTCCATGCCCGGCATCTTCCAGTCCACAAAATACATGTCATAGGGGCCGTTTTGCCCGATCATCCGCAAGGTTTCCTCGCCGCTGTCGGCCGTGTCGCAGGCGAAGCCGATATGCGCGGCCATGTGCCGGAAATACCCCAGAATTTCCGGATCGTCGTCAACGGCGAGCACGCGCAGCGTGTCCCAGTCCACGCCTTCCAGCAGGGCGCGCTGCTCCCCCGTCCCCTTGGCGAGCCGCACCGTAAAGGCGAAAGTCGAGCCTTTGCCGGTTTCGGACTCCACCCAGATGCGTCCGCCCATCATTTCCACGATGCGCTTGGAAATGGTCAGGCCAAGGCCGGTGCCGCCGAATTTGCGGGACGTGCCGCTCTCCGCCTGCTCAAAGGGGGTGAAAATGCGGGCCAACTGCTCTTCACTTATGCCTATGCCCGTGTCCGTAACCCGCACCAGCAGGGTGCAAGCCTCGCCGTCGTCCTGCTCCAGCGCCACGTCCACGCGTATGGAGCCGGATTCCGGGGTAAATTTCACGGCATTGGAGAGCAGATTGGTTATAACCTGCGCAAGCCGCTGATCGTCGCCGAGCAGGACGCTGGGTATGTTCCTGTCTATGTTGACGAAAAGATTCAGTTCCTTCTCGGTGGCCTTGAAGTTGATCACATCGGTCACTTTCCGGAGCATCTTTTCCACATTGAATTCTTCGGGCGACAGGACGAACTTGTCCGCCTCGATTTTGGACATATCCAGGATATCGTTGATGATTCCAAGCAGATGCCGGGAAGCGTCACCTATCCTGTCCAGACAGTATTCCGTGCGCTCCGGGGAGGCCGAGGCCTTGGCAAGGGCGGTCATGCCGATAACCGCGTTCAGAGGCGTGCGTATCTCATGGCTCATGTTCGAGAGGAAGTCTGATTTCGCGGTACTGGCGCGTTCGGCCATCTCACGCGCCCTCTCGATGGCCGTCACGTCGTGCAGGTGGACCATGGCGCCTTCATTGGCCCCGTTTTCTCCGCTCATGGGAGTAAAAACGACGGTATACTTGTGCCGGCCCTGCAGCCCGCCTATCTCCACAGTCTGTTCCACAGGGGTGTGCGAGCGCATCGCCTCGCCCATCAAACCAAAAAGGGAGTCGGTAATCGCCTCTTCCGCGAAGCGTCCGAAAACTTCCTGAAAGCCGTGGCCGACGAGATACTTGGGGTCCGGGTTGCCGATTTTCCCCAGAAAAACCTTGGTGCAGTATACAAAATTGAAATTCTTGTCCAGCAACAGGATAATATCGTTGCTGTTTTCCAGCACCAGACGCATGTAGCGTTCCCGCTCGCGTCCGGCAAGGGATCTGGCCGCCTCGCGGTTGGCCTTGGCGACGGCAACGGTGCGCTCGTGTTCTATGGCCCGTTGCAGCCTCGCCATCTCGCGCGCGGTCTTTTTTTCGTTTTTCTCCAACTCTTCTATACGCGAACGCTGGGCAGCGACAAGGTCCCGCAATTCTTGTATTTCGTCACCTTCACGCGTATCGCTCACACTGCCGCTCCCCGCGCCCCGCCGGACGCGTTGATTCTTCTTCCCTGCCGTGCGATCTTATCGCTTAAAACGGAGCGAATGCACAGTCTTAAGCGACACATTACACTAGAACAAGCATGCGGAAAACGAGAAATTGTGGTGCCGGTTGCGCGGGATGCCGTCACGGTCTTTCACCGGGCAGATTTCTCCGCCGGAAAGGCCGAAGACAAAGGGTCTTGCGCCGAGCGCGCCGCTGACGAGGCGCATCTCCTCGTCCGATTCGGGCGTCATCATGATAAAGCGCGTGACGCAGGGAAGCATCAGCAGGCACTTTTTTTCTTTCAGGCCCTGTATTTGCGCCACGGCGTCGCCTGCGCTTTCCATAATGCCGTCCCTGTCTATCTCGCCGCAGAAGAAAAAGGCCCCTTCCGGCATCTCCCCGCCGCATACGGCCCAGTTCTCCGGAGTCATGGCGTAGACGGCCAGAGCCACGGGCTTTGAGCCGTCGCCGTAATCCACCATCAGGGGCAAGGTGGTGTTGTCCTGCCCGAGGCGCATGACGATGCCGATATCCGAAAAATATTCAAATATCGGGATATCATTGACTTTTTTCAGTATGCAGCCGTCGGATTCCGTGATCAGCGCCCGGCGGTCCCCGATGTTTTTATCGGGAAGCGAGGCCAGGACGAATTCCGGCTCCACCGGGCCGTGCAGCAACAGCATGACGGCGGATTTTTCATGGACCCGGCCGTTGCCGATGACCCCGGCGCCGGCATAGGACATGTCCATGCCGCTGGCGACGCTGCCCCATACGGGTATGCCGCCGCAGACGGCGTCCAGGTGTTTCAGAACGTCCGAGCTGCTTATGTCGGAAAGAAAGGGGAAAAAGCTGATGATGAACGCGGGGTCGCCGGGCAGGGCCGCGCGTGCCGCCTCGTAAGCGGCGGCCAGGGCATCCCGCGTGCCGCCGGCCGAAAGCGGCTCGCTGACGGCGGTCCGGAAAAGCACGTCATCCGCGCTCAGCACGGTGAGGATGAGCATAAACTCCCCATGCACGCCGCCGGTCGCCCCGGCCATGGTCGTCATGCCGATCACGTCGAAGGGCAGACGGGCGCAAAGCGCATCGACCACCCCGGCTTCTACGAACTCCGGGTGACAGAACAGAATTCCCACGGAACCGGAGAGCGGACGCGCACCGTCCACCTGCCGCAGAATCTCGGCGGCAGCGCTCTCAATATCGTCAACTTCCCCGGTGTACGCCGTGAACATCGTGACCATGGTTTCTCCTTTCCCGGTCGCAGGTGCGTCCTGAGTATCTTCTTTAATACCGAAACCATCTTTCCGGTAAAATGCCCTGACGCAGTAAAGCGTAAAACCTTTCGCGGGATTGGACCGACCGCGCGTTTTTCATATATTCCGCATCATCATTTGTCAAGGCTGACGCGTGTCCATATCAGGGCCGACGCATCTTGTTGCGTCAGCCCTGGTGTTCATACCGGAGCGGCTTATACGTTTTCACCGTCAAACCGCTCTGCAGCATTTCGCGCTGGAGATTGCCGCTTAACGGCGGGCCGCGGGCTCTGCCTGCGGCCGGGGCCGATTCTCAAAGCTTATGTGCCGGATGAAGAGCTCCTGAAAGTCCGGGTGTTGGGCCGGGAGGATTTCCAGTGTCCGCTCCCGCAGGGCCTGCGCCTCTTTTTGCAGTTCCGGGTTCCCGCACAGGCGCATCGCCCCGCCCAAAGCGCTGTTGCCGACCGGGATCACCTTGGCGGCCGCTTCCGGAGGCAGAAGGCCGGCGACGACCGCGCTTTCCAGGCGCAACTGCTGGCCGAAGCCCCCGGCCAGATACAAAGAGTCCAGGTCTTCGACGCCAAGGCCGGATTCCATGAACAGCACTTCCAGCCCGGCCCGCACGGCCGCTTTGGCCAGCTGGACCTCGCGCACGTCCCCCTGAGTGAAGACTATACCCCTGCCGTCGGCGGCGCGGGCAAGGAGCGCGCCCTTTTCGAAAAAGCGCTCCTCAAGACGCCCTTCGGCGTCAATCCGGCCCCCGCGCCGCAGGCAGGCCAAAACGTCAAGGACCCCGGACCCGCAAAGGCCTATGGGGGCGGCGCCTTCTATCGTGCGACAGATAAAGTTCCCCTCAAGCAGGTCCACCCGGCAGATCGCCCCCCGAACGCCGCCTGTCCCGCAGCTTATGCCGCAGCCCTCAAAGGCCGGACCCGAGGGAGCGGAGCAGCACCAGGCCCTCTCCCCGGACCAGAGCAGCATCTCGCCGTTGGTGCCGAGGTCCAGAAGCAGGGCCGTCTCCGGCCGCCTTCCCCGGCAGGCCAGATAACCGGCGCTGATGTCGCCGCCCACATAGGCGGAAATCCAGGGCAGGATGCGCACCTCGGGTCCGCCTTCCCTGCCGAAGACCTCGGCAAAGGCGTAGCTGTCTTTCAGGGCCAGACGGATTGCATAGGGATGACGGCCCAGGGAGGAGCAGGGTTCGCCGAGCAGGATGTGGATCATCGCGGTGTTGCCGGCCACGCACAGCACAGACGCATCTTCCGGGTCGAGACCGGCCTCGGCGCAGAGGGAGAAAACCGCGTCGTTCAAAGAGGAGCGGATGATTGCGCTCATGGCCTTGAGGTTCCCCTCATCGGCGCTGCGGATGCGGGATAAAACGTCCGCCCCGTAGATCCTCTGGCCGTTCAGAAAAGATCGCGTCCCCAGAATGCGGGGCGCTTCCCCTTCCTTGAAGACCGCAAGCTGCGCGACCACCGTGGTGGTGCCGATGTCCGCCGCAAGGCAGAAACGCCCGGCAAACGCGCTTTTGCGCCGGTCGCCGGGGGAAGAGGCGGCGGTTTCAGACCCCGCGCGGCCCTGGTTGTCCCCGGTGGGTTCCTCCGGACATTCCTCCGGCCGGGCGGGCGTCCGGTACCCGGTCTGGATGGCGAAACCTTCCTCCGTTTCCGGAATTTCCAGGCAAAGGCCCGCACGGACCTTCATGCGGCAGGCGGGTTTCAACTCGCCGTCCGCGCGCACCAGACATTTGCCGCACAGGCCCCGTCCGCCGCAATCCGCAGGGGGAGCGAGGCCAAAATCCCGCAGCGCCTCCAGGAGGTTCGTCCCTTCGACGGCGGCGATCTCCACAAAAGGAGCCCTGCCTTTTTTCACCCTGATCCGGGCGGGTTTGCCCCCTGGCTTGACGGAATCCGGCATAAAGCCGCCTACGGTATTTTGCGCTTGATCTTGTCGCCTGACGGCGGGCAAAGCCCGCCCGCGGCAATCCGGCGCCATGTATCGCTTAAAACTGCGCATCCGGTCCGTTTTAAGCGACAAGATCGCAAAGCAAAAAACGCGGTTTTTGCTTTGCTCCGGCGGCTTCGCCGCCGCGCCGGGCTTGTCGCCCGGCGGCTGGTACGCTGCTTGATCTGCACTTTTAAGTGTTACAGCGTATAGAGCATTTCATCAGAAAGATATTTTCAACGACAAAATGCTATGAGGCTCAAATATTCAGGATCACGGCAAAAGCCTTGAACATCACCAGCACTTCCCGGCCGGGGGCGAGGTCCAGTTCCCTGACGCTCTGCCGCGTGATCACCGCGCTGACCTTCGTGCCGTCCGCGAGGTCCGCCAGCACTTCGCAAGCCACCTCGCCCTGGCGGATCTCGGTGACTTTTCCGGGGAACTTGTTGCGGGCGCTGCTTTTGGCGGTGGCGTCGCCTGTGCCTATAAGAACCCAGGGGGCCTTGATCGCCGCCGTGACCACTTCGCCCTCCGCCAGCCCGAGAATCTTGCGGCTTTCGTCCGTGATGACGGAAACCACGCTCAGGCCCGAGAGGGTTTTCAGTTCCACCTCGGCCAACAGGCCGTCGCTTTTGATGGAGCTGATTTTACCGATAAAGGTGTTGCGCGCGCTGGTTTTCATTCTTCCTTCCCTCTTGATGCAGTGTTGCATGATCCTGTCCACGGCCTCTCCGGAAAATTCCAGATAGTTCACTGACTTGGGTGGTGGCGGCAGTCCCAGATATGATTGCGCCACCTGCAGGGGCATACCCTGGCGCACCAATTCGATGCCTCTGGACTGGCGGATGGTTTTGGGATTGAAAAGCGCGGCGGAAAATCCGCCGGCTCTGGCCCGCTGGTAGAATTTCCGCCGCAGATAGCCCTGGTCCAGCTTTAAGACCTCGCCGCGCATCTCGTAAAACATGGGCAGGGCGAGCAGTTTAGCAATATTTTCCATAACCGGGGCGGGCAAAGGCACCTGGCGGGCGTGAGGCCCGCGCACCAGCACCAGCAGGCGCGCCGGGCGGATGTCCCGGACGTCGTTTAAGGCCAGCAGTTCCCCGAGACGCAACGCCGCATACCGCAAAAGCAGAAAAGCAAGACAGATGCGGGTGCGGGAACGGCTCTGCAGGGGGGTTTTCGCCCTGGCCCGCCAGTCTTCGAAATCGGCCGCGGACCTGTCCAGGTCCTCCGTGCTCAGATACCTTGTCCCTTCGGGGATCAGGGCCGTGACCAGACCGAGGTTGCCGTGAACGAGGCCCTGGGCCTCATCGCCGTATTCGGCCAGCTTTTTTTCCGCCGCAGCGATGAGCAACCGGAGATCCCCCCGCCCGGCGGAGTCTATTATGGACTGCGGGTCAAACATCCGGCTTTTCTGGCATGACATTTTCCCAAAGTCAAGGAGCGGTCCCGGAGTTTCAGCAATGCCGGTGTCCAGGGAGGCACTGTTTTTGAGATTGCTTTGCCCTTTGTACTCCCGATAGATATTTCAATGAATTACTATCGAGGGGTCCGAGGGAAATCATTATCGCTGCTGTCGTCATCCCTACGGCTCGAAGACTTGCCTACGGCTGACGCTCCCCCGGCGAGGGTTGAAGCGGAGCCCCAATTAATCAACCCTTCCTTTGAATGCGGCCTGGCATGACTCGGGTACCCGCCGCACGGTTCAACGGCAAGTTTTCCCTATATCCTGTGCTCGCGACAGCCGAAAAGTTCTCCATCCTTGACGGCATGCCTTCGATCCGGTATATACTAAGCGTCCGGTCTTCGCCTGTACGCGCGGAGGGACCGGCATAACGACGGTTTGCGGCCCCGGTTCTTGTCTCTCGCCTGTGCGCGGGGGAACCGGACGCGAGATGACCGTCGGCGACAAGGAGGATATGACAAGGAGGATTTATGAAAAAATTAGGAGCATCCGGCCAGAAGATGCTGAAGATACTGCATCTGATCATGGCCGGTTTATGGATAGGCGGAGCCATCGGCTTGCTTCTGATGGTCTTTGCCCTGGATGGGGCGCAAAGCGGCGGAGAGTTGCACGGGTATGATCGGGCCAGGCAGTTTGTAGACGACTGGCTCGTCATTCCCGGGGCCATGGGCTGTCTGGCGACGGGTCTGTTGCTGTCATGGCTGACGCCGTGGGGATTTTTCAGGCACCGCTGGGTAGCGGTCAAATGGTTGCTGACCGTGGCCTGCATTATTTTCGGCACCTTCGCCCTGGGGCCGACAACCAACGATCAGCCGATACTTTCGGCAATGTACGGGCTGGGAGCCCTGATCGATCCCGAATATGCCTCAAACCGGCTGTGCAACCTGACGGGCGGTACGGTGCAGGTTGCGGCCATTGTGTTCATGGTGGTCATCTCCACCCTGAAACCTTGGAAGCGTAAAGCGGGCGGCACCCCGCAACCGTCGGGGAATGCCGGTTAGGCATTTTATTTGTAAGGAGCAGGCGGGCAAAGCCCGCCTGCAAACATTTCGCGGCAAGGATTTGCAAGCAAACCAGGTCTTGTCCGGCGTGAGCAGCACCAAGTTGTGGAATGCGGCGATTATCCGGCCTATTCGCCGCAATTTTTGCGGAGAATATTGCTTTTTCGGCGAAAGCCTGGAATATTCCCGCAACAGGGTGGAGATTATGCGCTATATCCACGAATGTCCCGAGTGGCCGGATTTTCATTGGAACATGGACAGGCTGGCGGGTCGGCTTGCCGCCATACGTCACAAGCAGGGTTTGCTCCTCGGGCGGATGAGCGCGCTGGGCTTCTCCATCCGCGCCGAGGCCGGTTTGGAAACCCTTGCCCTTGATGTGGTGAAATCCAGCGCCATTGAAGGGGAAGCGCTGGACGTGGCCCAAGTTCGTTCTTCCCTGGCCCGCAGGCTCGGTATCGACATCGGCGGAGTCGGGCCCGTCGACCGGAACGTGGAAGGTATCGTCGAAATGATGCTGGATGCAACACAACGCTACTCGGAACCGTTGACGGCGGAACGCCTGTTCGGCTGGCACGCCGCGCTGTTCCCGACAGGCTACGGCCCGGCCCGGCGCATCACCGTCGGCGCGTGGCGGACCCCGGAAGCCGGTCCCATGCAGGTTGTCTCCGGCTATGTAGGCCGCGAAAAAGTTCACTTCGAGGCTCCGGCAGCGGAACGGCTTGATCAGGAAACGGCACGCTTTCTGGACTGGTTCAACGCGCCGCTTGACCTTGACCCGGTGCTTAAAGCGGGAATTGCGCATCTCTGGTTTGTAACCATCCACCCCTTTGAGGACGGCAATGGGCGTATCGCCCGCGCCATTGCCGATTGCGCCCTGGCGCGGGCGGATGACTGTCCGCAGCGGTTCTACGGCATGTCGGGACGGATCGAGCGGGAACGCAAAGAGTATTACGATATTTTGGAGCGCACCCAAAAGGGCGGCCTGGATGTCACTTCCTGGCTGGATTGGTTCCTGGGCTGCCTTGGCCGCGCCATTGACGGCGCGGACGAAACGCTGGCCGCCGTTTTCCGCAAAGCCCATGTCTGGCGGCGTGCGGACCGGTTTCAGCTCAACGGACGCCAACGCGGCGTCATCAACCGCCTGTTGGACGGGTTTGAGGGCAAGCTGACCAGCGGCAGGTACGCCATGCTGGCAAAATGTTCGCCGGATACGGCGCTACGGGACATCCGGGAGTTGCTGAAACTTGATATCTTACGTCAAAGCGCGGCAGGCGGGCGCAGCACGAGCTATGAATTGGCGGACGCGGGCATCCCCGCCCGGAGGACCTGATGCCAAGTGCGGCCGACAGGAAGCAAACC
>JAITRF010000102.1 GCA_031288535.1 Desulfovibrio sp.
CGTTTGCGCGTCGAGCGGGCAAAGGAGGCCAAACCCCTGCCTCCGGCCCCGGAAATACGGGAAACGGCCAAGGAAACCGTCAAGGAAACGGTCACGGACGGCGAAAACCAGGGAGCGCAACCCGCGTAGAGCATTTTACGCTTGAGATTGCCGCTTGACGGCGAAGCAAGTTCGCCTCGCGGCAATCTCGCGGCATGGATGTGCAGGCAAATTCCGGCAGAGTGGTTTATACATTTTCAATGTCAAACCACTTTAACGTATGTATCCGTAAAAGTGAAAACGCCGGTCCAGGACAAAATCCCAAGCCCGGCCCGGTGCGGCCGAAAGGTCTCCCAGACGCATGGCCTTGACCGTCTTGACCAGGCAGGCAAAGTCCAAGCTATGACCTCCTCCTTTTCCCCCCCGCCTCTTCACCCCGCGCCGGATGTGCCGGTTGAAAAGCTGACGCCCATGCTTGTTCAGTATCTTGAAATAAAGCGTCAGTGCGAAAACGCCTTGCTCTTCTACCGCATGGGCGACTTTTATGAACTTTTCTTCGATGACGCGCTCGTGGCCTCGAAAGCCCTACAGATTACCCTGACCAGCAGGAACCACCAGGCCGAATATCCGGTGCCCATGTGCGGTGTGCCGCATCACGCTTACTTGTCCTACGCCAGACAGCTCATCGAACAGGGATTTAACGTCGCCGTTTGCGAGCAGACGGAAGATCCGAAAAGCGCCAAGGGACTGGTCAAACGCGATATTCTGAGGATTTTAACGCCAGGAACCATTACTGATGAAGAGGGCTTGAGCGCCAAGACGCACAACTACCTGGGCGCGGTCTACTGGAATCCGTCCCGGGCCAGAGGCGGTTTTGCCTGGCTCGATTTTTCCACGGGTGAATGGTCCGGACTCTACAGTAAACGCAAAGCAGAACTCATGCAGTGGGTGCATAAGATGCAGCCCAGAGAACTCCTGCTGGCGGCCGTATCCGATGCGGAATGCGGCATTCCCCTGCCTGAGCTTCCACCGGAGATTACGCCGGTGCGCGTGCCCCTGCGCGCCTATTTCGATTTGAAAAGCGCACAGACACATATTTTCGAAGCCCAGAAAATACCCGCCCTCTCCGTGATAGGCCTTGAGGAGAAAGACGAACTCGTCCGGGCCTGCGGCGCCCTGCTTTCTTATCTCATGCGCACCCAGAAACAGGGAATTGAACATTTAAAGCCCTTCAATCTGCTGAATCCGGGGCAACATCTGATCATCGACGAGGTAACGGAAAAAAATCTGGAAATATTCACTACCGTTGAAGGCAAAAAGGGCCAGGGCACCCTTTTGCACGTTCTTGATGAAACCATAACCCCTATGGGCGGGCGGCTTCTGGAAGAACGCCTGCGCCATCCCTGGCTGGACGAGGGGCGTATCGCCCAAAGCGCGGATGCGGTTCAATTCTTTTTTGAGCGCAACCATATCCGCGCCGCTTTGCGCGAAGCCCTCAATTCTGTCCACGACCTGGAGCGCCTGACCACGCGCGTTACCTTGGGGCGGGCAACCCCGAGGGACTTGGCCGCCCTCGGCCGGAGCACGGCCAACATCGCAACGGTGCGCAAGACTTTGGAAAAGGCCGCGCAAAACTCCGAAACCGCAGCCCCGGACGCGTACAATCTCCCGTTGAAACTCGCTGAAATCAAGGTGCGTTGGGATGACCTCTCCGATCTCGCCGGGCTGCTCCGGGAAGCGCTCTCAGACCCCCCTCCGCTCACAGTGGGCGAAGGAGGAATTTTCCGATCCGGCTTTAACGCCGAACTTGACGAACTGCTGGACATCCTGAACAACGGCGAACAGCGTCTTAAAAAACTTCTTGAGGATGAACAGGCGGCGAACGGCCTGCCCAAGCTCCGGATGGGATACAACAGGGTTTTCGGGTATTATTTTGAACTGAACAAATCCTCCGCCGCAGATCCCCCCCCCCACTTCATCCGCCGCCAGACGGTCGCCAACGCCGAGCGCTACGTCACTGCGGAACTCAAGGAGTTGGAAGACAAAATGAGCGGCGCCTCGGATCAGGCTCACAAACTTGAATATCAACTTTTCCGGGATCTTTGCGCACGAGTGGCGGAAACCCGTTCCCGCATCCTGTTCATGGCCGAGAGCATCGCCGCTCTGGATTTCTGGCAGGGCCTGGCCGAGGGAGCGCGCAAACGGGACTGGCGCCGTCCCGCCCTGCACGGCGGAACAGATATAACTATCCGCCAGGGCAGGCATCCGGTCGTCGAAGCCGCCGTCTCCGGCTTTGTACCCAACGATCTGCACATGGATCCGCAAAGGCGCATGCTGATAATCACCGGCCCCAACATGTCCGGAAAATCCACCATCCTCCGCCAGACAGCCATAATGGCGATTATGGCCCAAATCGGCTCCTTCATACCGGCCGGACAGGCACGCCTGGGAATAACCGACCGCATATTTTCCCGCGTCGGGGCCTCGGACAATCTCGCCAAGGGCCAGAGCACCTTTATGGTGGAAATGACGGAAACTGCCAGGATCCTGCGTCAGGCCACGACCCGGAGTCTGGTGATCCTGGATGAAATAGGCCGGGGGACCAGTACCTTCGACGGCCTGTCTCTGGCCTGGGCCGTGGTCGAAGACCTGGCGGGGCGCAAAGAAGGCCCGATCCGCACGCTTTTCGCCACCCACTACCATGAGCTGACCGCTCTGGAAAAAAGCCTGCCGGGTGTGCACAACATGAACGTTGCCGTACAGGAACACGGAGGAGACATTATTTTTATGCGCCGTCTCGTGCCCGGTCCGGCGGACCGCAGCTACGGGATTGAAGTGGCGCGGCTCGCGGGAGTTCCGGCTTCGGTCGTGCAACGGGCGAAAAATATTCTGAAAACACTTGAGGCGACAAAATCCCGATCAGAGGAAGCCGCGGCCGACACCGTACGCCTGCTCCTGCCTACCCTGGAAAACCGGACAGCGCCGCAACCCGCCCCTGAACCCGAAGCGGAGAAAAAAATCCCCCATCCTCTTTTTACAATTATCAAAGATCTTGATACAGACAGTCTCACGCCGATGCAGGCGTTGCTTTTAATCAACGAATGGAAAAAACTCTGGGGCGCAAGTGACCACTGACAATGACGGCGACAAAAACGCCGCGCGCGGGATATGCCGGGCTTTCCCCGGTCCGATCATGGCGGTTCTGGCCTGTGTTCTGGCTTTGTTATGCGCCGCCTGCGGAAAAACAGGCTATCCCAGGCCGACGGACGAAGCCCAGACCTTTTCCTGGATGGAATCCCATGCTTCTCCCGCGGGCGAATGCGTAGCCTTCAGCGGAAAATTCACCGGCGCCTATCAGAATTTTGATGGATTGCGCCTTGAACTGGACGGGATGCGCAGCCCCGACGAATGTCCGGGCTGCCCCTTCGTTGCCGATGAAATAGCGGAATTTTCCCCCTCCGGCGCAGGCTTCGATCCTGCGACCGGAGATGTCGGCTTTTCCTATTGCCCAAGGTCCGCCCAAGCCTACCGCTGGCGCATGATCGCCGCAAACGTGTTCAGCAGCCTTCCTCACGCCTCCATGCCGGATCGTTTGCTGCTCATGGAGTGATGCATTGATGGCGACAATACGGTGAGATACGAAGGCCAGTAAATATTCGGCAGGAAAATACCCCGGTTTTTCCGCCGCTCTGATTTCCGATATTTATGACATTTTAGTTGATTATTTCCGCATCGTGTATTTCCATTACTTCAGGGGTATTACCGGCTATTTCCTCAAAACGGCCGTTCCTTGATCCGCGCGCTTCGGACCGTACCGGAAAATTTTCCACATATTTGTTTTAAATTTTGCGATATCCCCGCCAGTTTCTCCATTCCCCATGCCGTGCCTTGAAAATTAGTTAATTAATTTTACGATATTACGTGGCAATGACGATGAAATTTCTCCATATGGCATTATTTATGCTATCGGGTCTGATAGCCGGCGGAAGCGTCCGGCGCGCAGTCCCTGGACCGCGCGGAACATGAACTTTTAAGCAAAAGGAATGCCCATGTCCGCCGTTGATACCGCATTCGTCATTGTGGCTTCGATGCTCGTCATGCTGATGACGCCCGCCCTGGCTTACTTTTACGGCGGGCTTGTCCGCTCCAGAAACGTCCTTTCGACCTCCATGCACAGCTTGAGCCTGCTCGGTGTGGTTTCCATACTCTGGGCCGCGATCGGCTTTTCCCTGGCTTTCGGGCCGGACATCGGCGGGTTGATAGGCGATTTGTCTTATGTCTTTCTCAACAGCGTGGGGCCCGATCCTCTCAGTTACGCGGAGAGCATCCCCGGCGTACTTTTCATGATTTTCCAGTGCATGTTCGCCGTGCTGACCGTAGCTCTGGTTTCCGGCGCCTATGCCGAGCGCATCCATTTCCCGGCCATGCTGCTTTTCTCCGCTCTCTGGCTGCTCTTCGTGTATGCGCCCATGGCCCATTGGGTGTGGGGAAAAGGCTGGCTGGCCAACTTGGGCGCGCTTGACTTCGCCGGCGGTACGGTGGTGCACATGACCTCCGGGGCGGGCGCCCTGGCGGCGGCCCATGTGCTCGGACCGCGCATGGATCTGGTCAAAGGCAACCCGGTCAGCCCGCACAACCTGCCCATGACGCTTCTGGGCGGGGGTCTTTTGTGGTTCGGATGGTTCGGGTTCAACGCGGGCAGTGCCCTGACCGCCGGCGTTCTTTCGGCGCATGCCCTTGTCACCACCCACCTCGCGGCCTCGGCCGGCATTTTGGGGTGGCTGTGCGCGGAATGGAAGTATACAGGAAAGCCGACCACGCTGGGCGCGGTCTCCGGAGCCTTGGCCGGTCTGGTGGCCATCACCCCCGGTGCAGGTTTTGTGGGCGTTCTGCCCTCCATCCTGATAGGCTTTGTCGGCGGTCTTGTCTGCTACGGAGCGGTGCTCCTTAAAAGCCGCCTCGGGTATGACGACGCTTTGGATGTGGTGGGCATACACGGCGCGGGCGGGACCTGGGGCGCCCTGGCGACGGGAATTTTCGCTACCGCGGCCGTAAACGGCGTGGACGGCCTGGCATACGGCAACGCCCAGCAGATGTGGCCGCAAATTCTGTCGGTTGCGGCAGCCTGGATTTACGGTTATACAGCAAGCCGCATCCTGCTGCATCTGACGGACATGGTTCTCGGGCTTCGGGCCAAGCCGGAATCCGAACTCATGGGCCTCGACATCAGCGAGCACAACGAACGCGCCTATCAAATCTAAAACCTGGAGCAACCATGAAAAAGCTTGAGATCATAGTCCGGACTTCAACGTTCAACGCGGTCAAGAAAGCCCTGGAAGCAATCGGCGTGCACGGCATGACCATCATTGAAGTCAAGGGATACGGCCGGCAACGCGGATACAAGGAGGTTTACCGCGGCGCGACCCTGGAATCGCAATTCGTGCCGAAAACCCAGATCAACCTGCTGGTTCACGACGAAGGGCTGCCGCTGGTGCTGGAGACCGCAATCTCCGCCGCCCGCACGGGAGAGCTGGGCGACGGCAAAATAGCCGTCCTGCCGGTGGAAGACGTCATACGCATAAGAACCGGCGAACGCGGAGACATCGCCATATAAGTCACGCCTGCTGAAATCGATCCTGAGCTGATGCCGTCGTCGCCCGGCGCTTGAGGCGGCCTGCGGCGCAAACCCTTTTGCCGCGAAATGCTTGCAGGCGGGCTCCGCTCGCCGTTATGCAAGCATTTCAAGCGTAAAACGCTCTAAAAGGCAAGACGCTCTTCAAGGGCAAGGCGGTGGGCTTCGGCAGAATCTTCGCTGAAGCAGACCAGCAGAACCTCCTCTATGGACGTGTCCTGGCGGAGAAATTCGTCTACAGCCGCCACGGCGATTTTCGCAGCCACGTCTTTTGGGTATCCGTAGACGCCGGTGGACACGGCAGGGAAGGCCACGCTTTTAGCCCCGACGCGCGAAGCCTCGCGCAGGGAATTACGGTAGGCGGCGGCCAGAAGTTCCGCGGCCTTCTCCGGGCTGTGACTGTGATAGACCGGCCCGACGGTATGGATGACCCAGGCGGCGGGCAGTCCGTATCCTCTGGTGGTCTTGGCCTCCCCGGTGGGGCAGGGAGCCAGGGCGCGCGCTTCCTTGGCCAGTTCCGGACCTGCGGCGCGATGAATGGCCCCGTCGACCCCTCCTCCGCCTGCGAGCGAACTGTTGGCGGCGTTGACAATCGCGTCCGCCTTGCATTTTGTTATGTCGCCCGTCATGATTTTAATGCGCGTATTTGACATGGTCCGGTCCCGTTTTTGCAGGGCAAAGGGCGCGCCTGTCCTTTACGCGCCGCCTGTACCCGTTTCATAACTATTAACCCATACCGATTATTCCGCGACCACGAAATTGTTCGGATAGGAGTTTTCCATGCCGTCCGCGGCCTGCTCCGCCTTGGTCAGGCTCGGGTAGGGCCCGGCCTGGACGCGGAAAAAGCTGACGTCCCGCGCGAAATAGCTGCGCGCGTTCATGCCTTCCGCCTTCAGTTTCTCCACCAGCCTGTCCGCGTTGTCCTTGCCGGCGAAAGCCCCCACCTGCACATAGAAGCGTCCGCTCAGATCCCCGTCTTTGAGGCCGGGCACAGAACCTTGGGTCTGCAAGCTGACCGGGGCGGTGCCTTTGCCGATCATGCCGATGCGCTCCGCCGCCGAGCGGGTCAGGTCTATGACCCGGTTTGCCACAAAGGGGCCGCGATCGTTGATGCGCACGACCACGGACTTGCCGTTCTCCCTGTTGGTGACCAGTACTCTTGTGCCGAACGGCAGCAGCTTGTGGGCGGCGGTCATCCCGAACATATCGTATTTTTCGCCGTTGGCCGTCTGTTTTCCGTGAAAATCCGGGCCGTACCAGGATGCTATGCCTTCTTCTCTGAAACCGTGGGAAGAAAGCAGTGGATAATAGGTTTTTCCCCGGATGGTGTAAGGTTTTGTCCCCCTGCTGCCCTTGGGCACGCTGACCCCGGCCGGGGCCGTGCCTTCACCCGGACCTCCGCCGCGCAGGGCGCAGGCCGCAAGGCACAGACAGGTCGCGGCCGTCAAAAACAAAAGTGAAAACGAAGCGGTTTTGGCGCGCATCAGGCGGCGAATCTCCAGCCGGGATAGAGAGTGGCCAGGCAGGCGTCGGCAAGGGCGGCAAGGCTGGAGACGTTTTTTTCCGCAGGCAGCCCCGAGGCCGCATAAGCCAGGGGAAGCTCGGTGCAGGCCGTTACGACCGGGATATCCCGCGTCCTCCACAGGTCTTCGACAATAACCCGCAGCAATTCCCCGGCCTCTTTCTCCGCCCCGGCCTTGACCAGTTCCACGCAACGCTGCACCTGTCCCTGCGCCTTGACCGCGTAAAAGGAGTAGCCGGCGCGCCTGGCGTAGTCAGCGTAGAGGCCGCTCCGTATGGTGCCGGTCGTGGCCAGAAGCCACGATCCCCGCGGACTTTTGACGCCGGCGGCAGCGACGGTTTCTTCGACGATGTGCAAAAAAGGCACGGGCAGTCCGGCCGCGAAACGATCGATAAATACGTGGGCCGTGTTGCAGGGGCAGGCCAGGATATCCGCCCCCCACCGGGCAAGGTTTTCCAGTCCCTCCCGGATCCGCCCGGTCGGGTCGTTTCCGCTCCCCTCAACGGCCGCCGTCCGATCCGGGATGCCAGGATCGGAGAGCAGGTAGACCCGGGGATGCTCCTGATCCTTTTCGGCCGGGGCACGGCAGGCGAGCAGGCGCAGGAATTCGGCCGAGGCCGCCGGTCCCATGCCTCCCAGAACCCCCAGTATCTTTTGCGGGGCGATTGTCGACATAACAGGTCTCCCTACATCTAGAGCATTTTACGCTTGCAATGCTTGCTTGACGGCGAGCAAAGCCCGCCTGCAGGCAGTTCGCGGCAAGGAATTGCAAGCAAATCCTTGCAGAGCGGTCCAACTTTTCAAAGTTAAATACTCTAGATTACCCGGAGCACAGTTTGGCCAGCCCCATGGCTGCCTTTTCATTTTCCGGGTTCAGATTCAACGAGGCCTCAAAGCAGGAGCGGGCCAGGTCTCTGAGACCTCCGCGCATGAATACGTAGCCCATGTTGAAGGCCACCGCGTCCGAGGAACGGGGGAAATCCCGGTCAAGGTCCAAGGCCTTTTCCATGCACAGGCGGGCATCGTACATCTTCTCTCCCTGGGCGTAGGCCATGCCCAGGTTGTAATGCAAACCCGGGTCCTGCGGCGCGATTTTCATGGCGCGCATGTATTCGGCGGCGGCTTCCCGCCATTTGCCCTGGCGGCGCAGGTTGAGGCCGAGCAGATTGAAAACCCTGACATCCTCGAAGTTCAGGTGTTCTTTTTTCACGTCCAGGGCCTTGCGCAGATAAAATTCGCTGCGTTCGGGATTTTTTTCGGCATAGAACCCGGCTACGCGCTCGGCCAAGGTGCTTATAAGTTCCTGAGCTTCCTTCGCCGCCTGGTCCATGGCGGTGTCAAAAAGCCCGGCGGCCTTTTCTTCGTGCCCCAGGTTCAGGTGTATTTCTCCCATGCTGACTTTGCGTTCAGTGTTCAGGGGGGAGAGGCGATCCATGCGCTCAAGCCAGACCAGGCACTCCTCCAGGTTGCCCTTTTCCTCGCACAGAGCGGCCAGCTTGCGCAGAGGTTCAAGGTACATGTTCGCGTTGTCCGCCGCCAGCTTGTAGGCCGCCTGCGCCGCGTCCAGGTCGCCGAGCGCCTGCTCCGCGTCTCCCAGAACGATCAAGCCGGCGGCGCTGCCGGGTTTCATGCGCAGGATATCTTCGGCGGCGGCTTTGGCCTTTTCCGGTTCACCAAGGGCCAGCAGGCCTTTGGCCTCGTCAATGGCCTTGCCGAGCTGTTTCTGCGGCTTCATGGTAAAAGCCAGCTTTTCCACTATGGTCTGCATGGACACGGGTTTGGCGATGAAGTTGTCCACCCCGAATTCGTGCAGGTAGACGATGCGCTTCTGCTCGACCTCCACGGTGAGAACGAGAACAAATATGTCCGGGAAGGCTTCTTTGACCTGTCGTATCGTATGCGACATGTCCTGGTTCTTGAAAACGCGCTCCAGGATAAGAAAAGGACGGCGTCCGCGTTTTTCCGCGTCTTTCAGCAACTTGATCAGTTTGCCGGATTCCTGGGTCGCAAGCAAAACGTCGGCAAGCACCAGACCCAGTTCCTTGCTCATAAGAGCGCGAAATGCCTTGATGAAAGACTGATCGTCAGTCAGCAGGACAAAGAGTCCCTTTTCCGTGTGCGCGAAATCGGCTACTGTCTTCTCGCACTGCGAAAATTTTGTCTGGATCTGATCCTGCGCCGCAGGCATCCGCTCTCCCCCCTTGAAACAGCCTTTCTTTTTCTCCAGAACGCGCGAAAGACGGTCCCGGAAAGGGCGTTAACCATAATGGAGTATTTGCGGCAAGCTGTCTACGGTTTTCTCGACAATATCGCAACGGGTACGGACCCGGACTTCTCAAAAACTTCAGGCCACTGCACGGGCTCCGGCATGTGTTTGCAAGCTGGCTGGCATCAACCGGCGCGGTGGCTATACCCTGCAGAAGCTCCTCACACACGGGTCAGCGCAAATGACGCAACGCTCGGCCCATTTGGCGGACGAAGCCTTGCATAGAGCCGCCGCTGTGGCCGAGGAAGTGTTTCATGGCGTAAGCGGAGAAAAGGCCGAAGTGATCCCTTTCAGGAAGAAACAACAGGCTTGACTTTGTAACTCCGCAAGTTACACTTGGACTGACTATAATAAAGAGCTTTGAGCACAAGTGCCTTGAGGCGTTCTTTTATGAAGGCATGACAAAAGGCGTACAGGTCAAGCACGCCGATAAACTGCGCTACCGACTTGACCGCCTAAACAGCGCCGGGGACATAAAAGATATGGATTTCCCCGGCTATGACCTCAACCAGCTTAAAGGCGGCCTCAAAGGAATTTGGTCCGTCAAGGTTTCCGGCAACTGGAGGCTGACTTTCCGCTTTGAAGAGGGCAATGCCTATGTCGTCAATTATCAGGATTACCATTAAGGAGGTCGCGCCATGCCGCGAAATATGACACGCAAACCTACACACCCTGGCGAGCTTATCCGAGAAGAGTACATGAAAGCTCTGAATGTTACCGTTACATCTTTGTCAGCAAGCCTTGGCGTTTCCCGCAAGACGCTTTCCGCCATTATCAACGAACGCGCCGGAGTGACCCCGGAAATGGCTTTGCGTCTTTCCCGCGCCTTTTCCACAACCCCGGAGCTATGGCTGAATATGCAGCGGAGCTTTGACTTGTGGGTTGCGGAAAATGAAACGAGCGGATGGATGAAGGTTGAACCCGTGTACGTTCATGAATCCAGGCAGGAAGCCATACAGGAACACGCATAGACAGAGAATTTCCCTCCCCTGGGGCAGCACTGGCGTTGAAATACCGGGTGTTTTACTTCCTCATGCTTGCTGGGAATGGTGCTGAGAAACAAAAAGCGGCTATGGGAGTAATTTCCATAACCGCCTGTTTTTATTCTGGTGCGCAATGCAGGAATCGAACCTGCGGCCTTTGGCTTCGGATGTCTATACTATCCAGAATGGATAGAGAGAAATCAAACACATTCACAGTGTTATCTTGAAATAGAAACTGCTCAATCCTGCTAAAAATCCCTTTATTTGAAACGGCATATTAGCAATCTGTTAGCACCTGACGCTTATATGTATATGGCCCCGCCCTGAAGTCAAGAAAAACTGCTTTGGATTTTTCGGTTCGTCTGCAAACATATATTCGGCATCAGCCTGTGGCGGCAGCGCCCTGATGTTCACACTTTTTTACTCAATGCTGTCGTTCATTCCCAGGAAAAATTATTTGTCATGAAAAATTCGTTCAAGTCCCAGCCTTCGGCAATTCGTCCCAATGCGTTGTATATTTTGGAGATCTTCTATCATTGCGGGTTTTCCAGGAGGCATCGCTCCCGCCTTCTGCCCCGAAGCGGACGCTCTCGCGCCCGAACCTCCTGTTCGCCTCATCCACCGCGGACATCAAATTTTTTCCCGGTTTGTCCGCGCTATGAGCTTTGGCGAAATCGAACAACGTGGTTTGCCGGATTCGCCGGTCGGTCAGATCAAAGAGCATGATGCCTGCCTTAGCGTAGGCATAACCAGGACAGAACGCCTCCTCAAGCCCCGCCTTCGCCGCCCGTATCAGGTCGGCGGTATCTGCCGTGGGTCGGGGCAGGACGCCTTCTGCGGTCCGGTCGTACATCGGCCCCTGGCCGTAGCGAGCGGTGCGGATATGGACTGACAGTCCCCCGGCCAGAAGCTTTTCCCGGCGCAGACGCTCCCCCGCCAGCGCACAGTGCATGGCAAGAGCCTCTCCCAGTTGGCGTTTCTCGAAAATTTTTTGCCCGAAAGAGCGTGAGGAAACCATTGTCCGGCGCGGCACTGGAACTTGGGCTTGGTCTATGCAGGGCATGCCCCTGAGTTCCAGTTGGGTGTTCAGGCCGGGCGTGTGCATGATTTTCCGGACCATGCCGGAATCGGCATCGCGCAGGTCCCGGGCTGTCTTGATGTTCCTGAGTCGCAATTTTTCCGCTGAACGTCTGCCCACACCCCAAACATCCCCAACTGGAAACGCGGACAAAATTTGATCCGCTTCGGGGGTTCCCGCATCGATCCGGCACACGCCTTTCCCATTTTTAGCAATTTCCGAAGCGACTTTTGCCAAAGTTCTGGTGCTGGACACGCCTACCGAAACATGTATCCCGATCCATTTGTTCACCCGCTCCCGTATGGCCAAAGCAAGTTCGTCGGCATTGGCGGCGAGTGCTCCTGTAAAATGCACAAACGCCTCATCAATGGAATACTGCTCTATGGATGGGGCCAGGCTCTCCAGTGTTCGCATAACGCGGGAGGATACGTCTCCGTATAAAGTGTAATTGGAGGAAAACACAACCACGTTGTTGGCGCGGAGCATGTCCCGAGCCTGAAACTCCGGCTCGCCCATGCTGATGCCCAGGGCTTTGGCCTCAGCGGAGCGAGCGACAATGCACCCGTCGTTGTTGGAGAGCACGACTATCGGCCTGCCGGCCAAATCCGGCCGGAAAAGCCTCTCAAGGTATTTACGGTTGCAGGAGTGGAAAAACAAATATAAGGAACCCAAGAAATGAAAGAAATAGTTATAGTGTAAAGTGTCAGCACGTTTAATATATCCGCCCGGGAGCCGAAAACCGCCCTGGATGCGGAACAGGCGGCACCGGCTGCGGGCATGAGGCTGCGTTAGCATATTCTCTTGAGGTTCTTGAATTTTAGGCAAGAAAGCCTTATAGTTTGTCTAACCGAGGAAACTACACAAGATGAAACTAAAGCC
>JAITRF010000098.1 GCA_031288535.1 Desulfovibrio sp.
AAACGCTCTACCGTACCCTTTCTCCCGCTGGCAATCCCGAACTGCGGAGTTTCCAGGCCATCCTTGGGGCAATGGGTATGCGCCTAGCGGTAACGCCCTTGGCGCGGGAGCAACACCAATAGCAGTGTTGTGGTGGCTGGCGATGTTAATGCAAATCCACATTCAGAAATTTAATTTTCTTCATGAATGTACCGGGTGAATCCAAAGAAATATTGATATTTTTCAAATCTCTCTCCTCACCCAACTGTTTACCAGGGCGGCAACGTCCTCCGCTTTCCATGCCGTTGGATAGGCTTGGGAAAACGTCCGGTTCTGCATCCTTCCCACCAGACGCTTTTGCTGATGGGGATAATCGCAAGCACTTGCGGCAGACGGAGAAAGCCTGTTGATGAAGTGTCCTGTATCATGGAGTATCTTCTTCTTTTGTTTTGAGTCTTTGAAAGTTTTAGGTATATTCCTGTTCTAAGCCCCTGCAGGGCATTCCCGTCAGTCGCCCGCAATTCTGAAACGCCGGAAACAAGGCGGCGGTGTCGAGGCCCGCAAAGCGGCTCGGAGGGTTTGGCCTTGGCGCTGCCGCCGCTTCCGGCAATTCTGCGGACGCGGTGGACGTAAGGCCGGTAATAGCCGGTGAAGAATTTTTATAACCAATGCGCGATATATTCTTTTTTCCCGTTCCGTACCGCCCGGAAAAGGCCGGTTGCATACGGAAAAAATAGGGGTATCCATTGGGGTTTTTGTAAAACATCTTCATTATATTATACTATAATATAAAATGATTTTTGTTAGATTGTATTCCCGACCTGCTCCAAAGGACTGGAAAATTCCGTGATGCCGCCCGATGCGGCGGCGAGATCGGGAAAAGCGAAAAGGCAGGCCAGAAGGCTCAGGACGGCGAGTTTACCCTTGGAAAGTGTGTGAAGGCGCATGACGATCTCCTTGGAGGCCGTCAGGCGGCGCTGCATTGGGGCGCGAGGCCCGCAGAATGTGGCGGGTTCCGCAACGAGGACAGGAAAGCACGATTTCTCCCGCTTCCAGGTTCCCTGTCGCCAAAAGCTTACTGCATTCCCTGCATCGTATTTCAGATGCGGACAACGTATAAATTTTCCGTTTCATAGCCCTCCTTTTGGGGATTGTAGCCGTTTACCTTGATGATGCTGGAAATGCGGCGTTGATTGTCCGGGGTCTTTTCCATGTAGACCACCAAATCGACGGCCCGGCCTATGAGCTTGTGCTTGGGGCCGAGGCCCGCTTCCTCAATGAGTTCTTCCAGGCGCGGCAAGGCTTCCTCCGCGCTGTCGGCATGGAACGTGCCCACCCCGCCCGGATGCCCGGTATTCCAGAGTTTGAGCAGTTCCAGCGCCGCCGCGTCCCGCACCTCCCCCACTAGAATGCGTTTCGGCGCGTAGCGCATACTGACTTTCGCCAGCGCCCGCATGTCCACATTCGCCAGAACGGAGGTGCGGAAAAAAACCGTGTTCGGGCTTTTGGATTGCAGTTCCGCCGTGTCTTCCAGAATCAGCAGCCGGTGCGAGGGCGTGAGTTCCGCAATGGCGTGGATCACAGCGTTGACGAAGGTTGTCTTGCCGGAAGACGTGCCGCCGACCACCATGATGTTCAAGCGGCGCAGCACAGCGTCATGGATGATGGACACCACTTCCGTTGTGATGGAACCGGCAGCCAGATATTCCGGCAAGGTGAAAACCCTGGACGCCTTTTTGCGGAGAGAAAAGGACGGCCCAGGCCCGACAATGGGCGGAAAGGTTCCCTCGAAACGGGAGCCGTCCAGAGGAAATTCTCCTTCCACAATGGGGCTTCTGTCATTGACCGTAATATCCAGGCCGCTTGCCGTCAGGGAGAGAATAAGCCGCCCCTGCGCCGGGGAGATGTTCCCGATATGCTCATGATCCCGGCCATAACGCTCTATCCAGAGCGATCCGTCAGGGTTGAGCATGATCTCGATCACTTCCGCGTCTTCAAGAGCGCCCATGATCAGAGGCCCGCAGTTATGGCGCAGGCTGTCCAGCAGGCGCGGATCGTCGCAGGCTCGCAACATCAGCGCAGCCCCCGCAGGACGAAGACGGCCACATTGACCAGAGCGGAAGCCGACACAATGGCCGCAGCCCAATACACGGCATATCTGAATGAGTTGAGCGTGGCCGCGTGAGCTTCAAAAACCTTGCGGACGCCTTCCACCGAGGCCGAGGACAGGCTTGCGGAAAGCTGTTCCACCGCAACCTTGACGCCGGACACATAGGTGTCCGTTTTCTCCGCCATGAGCCGGGAAAGACCTTGTTCATGCCGGGCGTGGAGTTTTTGCACTTCACCCAGGTAGGCGTTGAGGATGGTCACGATCATGAGCAGCGGATCGTTTTCCGGTATGGACGTATTGTGCATATTCGCCAGCAGGGCGCGTACATCTTCCAGGTTCATGCCGGTCTTTTCCTGATTTTCAACCAGAGCGGCTACGGGAGTTGGAGATTGTGTCATGGTTTGCCCCTATTCCGTTATTTGCGCCGCTGTAATGGCGGAAAGCAGCGTATTCCAGTAGCGCAGCAGCCGGGAACGGACGATGATGGACTGACAGGCGTTCATGGCCGTCGCAAAACTCTGGCGCTTGGAAAGCATGTCTTCCAAATCTTTGCCGATGGTGGCCCGGTTGCCTTCCGGCAAGGTTATTGTCGCCTGGAATTGCGCCGCGTATTCCTGATAAACCTTGAACTCTTCAAATGTTTTACCGTCCATTGCGATTGCCCCGAAATACGCATTGAGCCAGACAATGATCGGCGCGGCAGGGAAGTTTTCCGCCAGGGATTTGAGGCCGCTCACGGTATCACCTATGGCCTGCCCGCCCGTGATGATGGTATGCAGATAAATCCTGTGTCCGTTCCCTTGGAACAGCGGGATGATCTCGTTTTCTTGCAGATAGGCGGACAGGGCCACGAAGGAGGAAGCCCCGTTGTCCACAATGGCGTGGCTGTCCGGGGAAAGATCGTTGA
>JAITRF010000100.1 GCA_031288535.1 Desulfovibrio sp.
AAGTATCTTTCCAATAAAATGCTCTGACGGTGTGAAGCGAAGCGTAACACCGTCCGCGAGATTGGCGCAGGCGGGCTGCGCCCGCCGTCAAGCGACAATCTCAAGCGCAAAATGCTATAGGGCATTTACGCTAGAGATGCCGCTACAGGACCTTGAACACCCGTTCCTCATTGGAGTGCGGGTCTATGAGGTGTATGGCGCAGGCGATGCAGGGGTCGAAGGAATGCACCGTGCGCAGGATTTCCACCGGACGTTTGGGGTCGGCTATGGGTATGCCGGTCAGGGCTTCTTCCATCGGCCCCATGATATCCGCGGCGTCGCGCGGGCTCATGTTCCAGGTGGTGGGCACCACAAGCTGGAAGTTGGCTATTTTGCAATCCTCTATATTGATCCAGTGGGAAAGTCCGCCGCGCGGCGCGGTACAGAAGCCCACTCCCTGCGAGGACTTGGGCATTTCCCATTTTTCCACGAGCTTGGGGGATTTTTCCCTGGCGATCTGTTCCCGGAATTCCCGTATCCAGGTTTCCATATGCCCGGCAATGGCCGCTGTCTCTATGCCGCGCGCCGCGGTGCGCCCCAGGGTGGAGAAAAGGGCTTCCGCTCCCACCCCCAAAGCGCCCAGCACCGTGTCCACGAGCCCTTTGACCGCGCCGTGTCCCTTGGCGTAGGCGACCAGAACCTGGGCCAGGGGGCCTGTTTCGCAGGGTCTGCCGTCGTAGCGCGGCGCTTTGGACCAGGAGTAGCGGTCTCCGTCCCCGTGCAGGTCGGTGAACTTCGGTTCTGTTTTGCCCTGGAAGGGGTGCATGGCGTCTTTGCCTTCAAACCAACTGTGCGCCACATGTTCGCGAATTTTTTCCGGGTCGAGGGGGTCGATTTTGCTGAAATCCCGGCCGTAGAACACCCCGGAGGGGAAATAGCCGGAGTTCAGGTCCCGGTCGTCAGTGAAAAATTCGCCCATGGTCATGAAATTGGATGTGCCTCCGTAAGTGGCGACATCCTTGTACCGGGCCGCGACGGCCAGGAGATCCGGGATATAGACCTCGTTGACGAATTTTATGGTTTCCTGTTCAAGCTTGAGAAATTCATCGATCTTTTCGGGCTTCAGGGAGTCGTAGCAGGCGACCCCGCCCACCACCATAAATTGCGGATGCGGGTTCTTGCCTCCGAAAATGCTCATGGCCCTGGCCGCGCGCACTTGCAGACGCAGGGCCTCCAGATAATGGGCGGTGGCGATCAGGTCCAGTTCCGGCTCAAGCAGATAGGCCGGGTGCCCGCCCAGAAAATAGGCGTTGGTCATGTGCCCGATCTGCCCGCTCTCTATATAGGCCTTGATCTTTTGCTGCACGGCTTTCAGGTCTTCCGTGGTGGTCTTGCGCGGAGATATGGAATTCGCGATCTGCGCGGCCTTGGCCGGGTCGGCGTTCAGACAGTTGCTGACGTCCACAAAGTCCAGAGCGTGCAGATGATAGAAATGCACGACGTGATCGTGCAGGTACTGGGAGGCCATGACCAGATTGCGGATCATGGCGGCCAGGGGGGGGATCTTCACTCCGACGGCATCGTCCACCGCGCGGGTCGTCGCCAGGGAATGCACGTAGGTGCAGACCCCGCAGGCGCGGGCCGAAAAATGCTGCGCGTCGCGCGGGTCCCGGCCCTTGAGAATGATCTCCAGACCCCGGAAAAGGGTGCCGCAACTGTACGCTTTTTTGACCTTGCCCCCTTCCACTTCCACCTCGATGCGCAGGTGGCCCTCAATACGGGTCAGGGGATCGACTACTATGGGGCCGGAGAAAGAGGCATCGAATTTCGCTTGTGCATCCGCCATGGATTAGCTCCCTTATAGCATTTTGCGCTTGAGATTGCCGCCTGACGGCAAAGCTCGTCCGCCTTGCGGCAATCCCGCGGCAGGGATGTGCAGGCAAATCCCTGCGAGCGGTTTATACATTCTCAATGTCAAACCGCTCCGGATCCGCGGTTCAACCGCGATAAAACGGGGTCATCCTGTCCCAAAATTCTGGTTCGCTGCAGCCTATGCAGGGGTGTCCCGCGCCTACCGGCCAGTTCGCTCCGTTAAAGAGAACCTTCGGGCAGTTGTTGTAGGTGCTGGGACCCTGGCAGCCCAGATGATACAGGCACCAGCCCTGCCGCGCCTCTTCCGAATCAAAGGAAGGGGCGAAGCGGCTGCTTTTGAAGTGAGGCAGGCGTTCACACTGCTCGTGCACCGATTTTCCGAAAAACATCAGCGGCCGCCCGAGCTCGTCCAGCTCCGGGACCGTTCCCTTGGTGATATAATGCACTATCGTGCCCACGATGTTTATGGGATTGGGCGGACAGCCGGGAACGTTGATCGCCTTGATGTCGTCGTTGCGGAAGCAGTCGTTCACGCCTTTGGCCCCGGTGGGGTTGGGGGCCGCCGCCTGGATGCCGCCGAAAGCGGCGCAGGTCCCGTAGGCTATGACCGCCTGGGCCTTGCCGAGGACCCTGCGGCTGGTGTCGAGCATGGTGTGGTTGCCGACCTTGCCGTAGATCCCGTTTTCCGCGGTGGGGATCGCCCCTTCCACTATGGCCACGAAGCCGTCCGGGCTGCGCACCGCGTCCTCCAGGGCCTTTTCCGCCGCCTCGCCCGCCGCGGCCATGATCGTTTCCTGGTAGACCATGTTCACGGCGCTGAGGAGCAGCACGTCGATATAGGGGTCGGTCGCGCGCAGGATGGCCTCGGAACACCCCGTACATTCGGCGTTGTGCAGGTAGACGACGTTCGGGCGCTTGCCCGCCTCCCCGCTCAGAGCCCTGGCGACTTCAGGCGCGAAAGCCGGGCCCATGCCCATGGCGACCGCCACGGCTGTACAGTATTTCAGGAATTGACGCCGGCCTATGCCTTTTGCCGCAAGCCGCTTTTCGAAATCATCCCGCGCGGGGACCGTGGCTGAACGCATTCCAACGCCTCCTTATTCAAATTCCGACATGACAGGGACCATATACTAAACACCACGGCGCTTCAATGAAAAATATTGACAGGCGCTATGTGATTTTATCGAAGTTTGGGATATCGAAGTTTGGTATTGCCATCTCTTTGGCTATGGGACAGTATGGCGGCGCCGGCAGAGCCGACGCATCTTATTGCGTCAGCCTGCGGCGATGCGCCGGCATCGCCCGAAGCCGCAGGCTTCGTAAGGAGCAAGGCGGCTTTGCCGCCGCCGCGAATCTCAAAGGTGTGTATCATAATATCCTTAATTAACAATATAAAATTTTAGATGCGTCAGCCCTGGCGGCGCCGGAGAGAGGGCGGCATAACCGCCGCAAACGGGGAAAAGCGCATGACCTATCGCAATCTTTGGGAATGTATGGAGGATCTTGAGCGCACGGGACGTCTTGCGCGTATCGACGGCCTGGAGATAGACCCGCGCCTGGAGCTTGCCGCCGTACAGCGCCGCGCCTACCGCGCCGGTTCTCCGGCCCTGCTTTTCAGCCGGGCAAAGGGCACGCGTTTTCCTGTTCTGGCCAATCTTTTCGGGAGCAGGGAGCGTATCCGCTACATTTTCAGGGACGGTTTGCGCGCTCTGGAACTTTTGCTGCGGGCCAGGGCGGACCCGCTCGCGGCGCTCAAAAAACCCTGGGATTACAGAAGCCTACCGTTGCTTATCCGGCACGCCTTGCCGCGCAAGGTAAAATCCGGGGCGGCAATCGCCGGGCGTTGCGCCCTCTCGGATCTGCCGCAGATCGTCTCCTGGCCCGAAGACGGCGGGGCTTATGCGACTCTGCCCCAGGTTTACAGCGAACACCCGGCAAAGCCGGGCTTTTTCGCTTCCAATCTCGGCATGTACCGCATCCAGATAAGCGGCGGGGATTACGAGCCGGATGCGGAGGCCGGGCTTCATTACCAGATACATCGCGGCATAGGGCCGCATCACATGGAAGCCTTGCTCAAGGGCGCGGATCTGCCCGTGAATGTTTTCGTGGGCGGGCCTCCCGCCCTGACGCTGGCGGCGATCATGCCGCTTCCGGAAGGGGTGCCCGAGGTCTGTCTGGCCGGGGTTCTTGCCGGACGGCCCCTGTCCTGGGTCATGCCCGAGGCCGGATTTTCTTCCCTGCCCGTTCCCGCGGAGGCGGACTTTTGCATCTGCGGACGCGTCTTGTGCGCGGGCGGACGGACTCCCCTGAAACGCGAGGGTCCTTTTGGGGATCATCTGGGCTATTACAGTCTGGCCCACGATTTTCCCGTGCTGCGCGTCGATGCCGTGTACCACCGTCCAAACGCCGTCTGGCCTTTTACCTCGGTGGGGCGTCCCCCCCAGGAGGACACGGTCTTCGGCGAGTTTATCCACGAGCTGACCGCGCCGCTCGTCCCTGCCGTTTTTCCGGGCGTGCGGGAAGTGCGCGCCGTGGATGCGGCCGGGGTGCACCCCCTGCTTCTCGCCGTCGGCAGCGAGCGCTACGTGCCGTTCGCCGCTGGAGCGCATCCCGCGCGTTCGGGGCAAAAATTCCGCCGGGAAAACGCAGAGCGCGTTCCCCAGGAGCTTCTGACCTGCGCTTTGTCTCTGTTGGGGTCCACCCAGACGAGCCTGTCCAAATATCTGCTGATCGCGGCGCGGGAAGACGATCCCGCCCTCTCCGTCCGCGACGTTCCGGCTTTTCTCGCCCACATGCTGAAGCGCGCGGATTTTTCGCGGGATTTGCATTTTATCACGCGCACGACTATGGATACCCTTGATTACAGCGGCATCAGCCTCAACCAGGGTTCAAAACTGGTTTGGGCCGCGGCCGGCGAGGAAAAACGCCTGCTGGCCGGGGAATTTCCGCCCGATTTTTCCCTGCCCAGGCCGTTTTCCGGGGCCAGACTCTTCGCCCCCGGCATAGCCGTGTGCAAGGGGCCGGAACACAAGCTCCCCCGCGAGACCCAGGACCCGCTGATGGAGGTTTTGGCCGGGCATCCCGGCATCTGCCGGGAAAACGCGGATCAGGGCCCGCAGCCGCAAATCGCCCTGCTCGTGGTGGCAAACGACCCGGAGTTCGTCTGCCGCGACCTTGACAATTTTCTCTGGACGGCTTTCACCCGTTCGGATCCGGCCGCCGATATTTACGGGGCCGGGGCTTTTACCCGTTGCAGGCATTGGGGTTGCGCCGCCCCTCTGATTATCGACGCGCGGGCCAAGCCTTTCCACGCCCCCGTCCTGGAGGAGGACCCGGAGGTGCAAAGGCGCATAGACGACTGGGGAGCGCCGGGCGGTCCCCTGCACGGGCTGGTGTGAGGATCGCTTTGCGGCGGGGAACCCGCTTTGCCGCCAGGGCGGAAATTTCCTTGGAGGGAGAAGTTTCAAACCATAAAGGAATTTTTTGATGAGCGACGAAAAGTTGGTTTTTCTTGACGCCGGTTCCATCGGCGATGATTTTACCTGGCCGGATTACTCGCGCTTCGGCGAAGTGGTCATGCACGACCTGACCCTGCCGGACCGGACGGCGGAGAGGGTGAAAGACGCGACCTTCCTTCTGACGAACAAGGTGTTTGTCTCGGCCGAGCACATCGCGGCGGCGAAAAAATTGCGCTTTATCGGGGTGCTGGCGACCGGATTCAATCAGGTGGACATCGGCGCCGCCGCCGCGCGCGGCATACCGGTGTGCAACGTGCCCGACTATTCGACCAATTCGGTGTCCCAGCACGTTTTCACCCTGACCCTGCTTTTGTGCAGCAGGGCGGGAGAACTCGCGGCTTCCGTGCGCGCGGGCCAGTGGAGCAAGAGCGCGCATTTCTGCTACTGGGACAAGCCCATAATTGATCTCTACGGTAAAACCATGGGCATTGTCGGTTTCGGGAACATAGGCGCGGCCGTCGCGCGCATAGCCCACGGCTTCGGAATGAACGTGCTGGCCTATGCCCCGCGTCCCAAACCCGCCCCCGATCTCCGTCCTTTCGCCTTTGCCGGGCTGGACGAGCTTTTCCGGAACTCCGACGTGATCAGCCTGCATTGCCCGCTGAACGCCGAAACCAGGGGCATGATCAACGCCTCTCTGCTCCGGTTGATGAAAAAGACCGCTTTTATCGTCAATACGGCGCGCGGGCCCCTGATCAACGAGGAAGACCTTCTTGAGGCCCTTGAGAGCGAAAGCATGGCCGGGGCCGGGCTGGACGTCGTCTCGCGCGAGCCGATGGCCGACAACAACCCCCTGCGCTTTGCCAAAAACTGCATCATCACCCCCCATGTGGCGTGGTGCAGCGTGGAATCGCGCAAGCTCCTCATGGAGCTGGTCTACGGCAACATAAAAGCCTACCTGGACGGCGCGCCCGTCAATGTCGTGAACGGCGTCTAGAGCACTTTAACCTTGAGGTTACACACGGTTTATCTTCAGGCCGCGCCTGCTCCGGCGCTTAACCGCGCAAATAAATTGCGCTTGCGCCTGCGCGGCGGGCGTCCGCTCGCGCGGCCGCCGGAGCAATTTCAAAGTGAAATCGAACAATATATAGCATATAGGTAAAATTATTGATTAAAAAATTTGTATAGATATTGTGTACCCCTTTATTTACCCCAAAAAATGCTGGATTGAAAAATACTTTTTGACTCAAGTTTCCGCAAAAACACCGAATTTTATATATAACATACTTGTATAATAATATTTTTTTGTTGAAAACAGGATTGGCTTTCCTTTACTATTTTGGCAAGAAATGCCGGAGGCATCAGCAACCTGAGAGATAACTTGTTCAAATATTTTCCTCAGATATACAATCGAACCCGCCCCAAGCTCATCCCGATACGCTTGCTCCGCTTTATCCAGCAACCCTGTATAGCCAGCATACTGCCTTTCAACTACTTGAACCTGTTCCGATATTTTTTCTCGACGCTTCAATATGCGTACTTCAGGAGCCAGTCCAACAATATCCGCATAGCTTTCCACTAAA
>JAITRF010000101.1 GCA_031288535.1 Desulfovibrio sp.
CGCCTTTGATGCCTTTGCCGTGGTGATTGAATGCGCCTGGGCAGACCTTGCGGGGGGCAGGTATCGCTCTCAGATGAACCCGCATTCCGCCTGCCAATCCGTCTTGGCCTTCACAGGGAGATACCGCGTTCCTTTTCTCTTTGCCGGAAGTCGAGCCGGGGCTGAATACGTCACCTGGGGTTTCCTCCGCCAATATTTGGAGAGCGCCCGGAAGCGGTGGGTAAGCATCGTCAAGGCGCATGGCGGCGATGACGCTGCGTAACCTTTAACAATGGAGAGATACCATGCAAGACGTAATCGTTGGACATAAGGATGAAGAACCTTTCCAGTTGCCGCACAGATTGCCTACCGCCGGAGATTTGAGGAAGGCGCGGGAAAAATTCTACGCCGCCGGGGGGATAACGCTGAAGCGGGCGGCTGAAGCGGGCAAAAGCAGAGAGGCCCACTATGCCTAGGCAAGATGAAAAAGAATACCTCCGGGATTGCATCATGGACGCCGCGCCGGAACTCCCCATTGTGGTTCCCATCCACCTTTCGACCTGTCAATATATCGCCGATTGCTTCATGGTGAACCGGACCACCGTCCGCCAGTGGAAGAAGGCCGGAGCGCCTATTGCGCTTATCGGGGGGCGGCTTGCCTGCGAATATAATCAGCTCATGGCGTGGCTGGTGCGGCGATCCTGAAACGGTCCTCCGCCGGTACTGAGGTGGTACTGTGGTGGTCCGCTCCCGTATTTTTCCGGAGAGCATTCCGAATGACGCCGAATCCCAATGACAGGCAAACTATACGCCGAAAGCTCTGGCGGAAATACTGCGATGCCTGCGAGCGAGCGAAACCGGGCTGCATATCAGCATTTGAGAATGGAGAAGGATACCGCACGTCAGCGTGTGTACACGAAACGTAGGCTGGCCCTCCGGGATAATGCCGGACAAATAAACGCGTATCGGGAAAACGTAGCGAGGGCGGGAGGAAAGGTGAAGTGTCAGGCCGGAAAGCACCAGGGAGGTCAGGAGAAAACGAAAGCGTCATGCCGGGAAAGGGTTGACGAAAAACAGAGCCCGGCAGGAAAAGAGAGTGACCCTGACTATAGGGTACCGGAAAAAATTGTTGGTAAATACGCTGGTAAAAATGAAGTTATGAATTTTATTATTTAATAATAACAATAAATTATAACAATATTTCAAGTCCCGCCCTCGCACCAAGTAGTAATTTAGAGCATTTAACTTTGAAAAGTTGTAGAAATTTGCCAGACTTCCCCCCATGAAGATGGCAACACCTGAAATCCGGTTTAAGGATGAAGCAGGCTTTGCCTGCCTGTGGTTCTCCAAATAAAAAGAATGCCGGACACAATAATCCCCTACAGGTTGCATCTCCAGCCGTATGCATCCCGGGCCTGACGGGCCAGACCCTCGCGGAATTCGGGAGCGGCGATGCTGACAAGCGCTTCCGCCCGCTTGACGTTTGTTTTGCCCCACAGAGCCGCCACGCCATATTCCGTGACAATGTAATCGACATCGTTGCGGGTGGTGGTGACAGGCTGCCCTTTGTCAAAGCAGGCGCAGATGCGGGAAACCGTACCTTTGACAGCCGTCGCGGGCATGGCAATGACATTGTATCCACCCTTGGAAAAGCGTGCCCCGCGCACGAAATCCAGTTGCCCGCCCACGCCGGAAAATTGCTTCGGTCCTACGCTGTCCGCCGCTACCTGCCCGAACAGATCGACGGATAGCGCCGAATTCACCGAGACAAGATTGTCGTTGCGGCCGATTACTCTGGGATCATTCACATAATCCACGGGATAAGCTTCAATCATGGGGTGATTGTTCATCCATTCGTAAAAAGCTTTGCTGCCCATGGCAAAAGTGATAACGATCTTGCCCTCGTGTAGGGTTTTTCTGGCGCAGTTGATTACGCCTTTTTCCACCAGCTCCATGACTCCGTTGGAAATCATCTCAGAATGTACGCCAAGATCGCGCTTGTCGCCCAAAGCGTTGAGCACGGCATCGGGAATGGCTCCGATGCCAAGTTGAAGGCAGTCGCCATCTTTTATCAGTTGGGCGATGTTATTGCCTATGGCCTTTTCCACAGCTCCGATTGTCGGCGGCGTCAGTTCGAGAAGCGGCTCGTCGGAAAACACAAAACGGTCAATTTCCATAACATCCAAGAGAGCTCCGCCGGTAATATACGGCATGTGTTTATTGACCACGGCAATTGTTGTTTTTGCTTCCAAAGCGGCCTGCATGGTGTAGTCAACGGATACGCCGAGACTGACCCTGCCCTGATCATCCGGAGGAGAAATCGTAAGCAGGGCCACATCGACAGGGAAACTTTCGTCCCGGAGTAAAACAGGGATCTGGGAGAAGAAGATGGGAGTATAGTCGGCCCTGCCCTCGGCAACGGCAACGCGCGTCGCTTTATCGAGATACAGACCGTTGAAATGGAAATTTTCCACGTAGTCAGGACGGCAATAGGGGCTGTCATTCAAGGTCACCATGTGGGATATTTCCACATTCCGCAGTGAGGAAGCCCGTGCGACCATGGCAGAGATCAGACATTCGGGTGACCCGGCCGCATGCCCGGTGACGACCCGGTTGCCCGAGGCAATATTCTCAACCGCTTTTTCGGCGGTAGTGGTATTATCAGCGATATGTTTCCGCCAATTCATGGATCGACTCCTTATGCTCCGTTGTGTGTCTCCAAAGCCCTACAGATACCTCGCGAACTTTTCCGCAATATAGCAATGCGCGTGCCATACCGGCGCAAATGGCGCCAAATCGCTAACCGTGTAAAATTCAAGCGGGAAATGGCATCATTGTTGCTATCGTTTTTTTTGGGACTATACAAATCATTGAAATTGATGTATTGCTGCATCAATATTCGTCACGTAAGCGGGAAAGCTCGAATTCTCCCTTTTTAGTGATGCATTTTTACATCTAATTCGCCTTTCTTGAGAAGAGTTCCGTTCCCTGGCAAGAGGCTTTGCCTATATATTTTGGGGAACATAGAATTTTTTCACGCCAACCGCAGGTGGCAGGAGACGTTTGATGTCGCCGTGCATCAGGTGGAGACGCCATGTCCGATACGTTCCTTTTCGAAAACAGCTCCCTTATCGCTCCGCTCCTTTCCGCCATATCCGAACCCGTCGTCGGCATTGATCCGGGTGGTGTAATCCGGTTGTGCAATGAAGCGATGCTTGACGTACTTGGTAAAGAGCAGGAGGAGATTCTGGGCAGGCCTGTAGGAGAGGTTATCGAAGGCAGCCGACTCATGCAGGTTATCCGCGGCGGACAGCCCGAGAGATGGCGAAAATTTGCCGTCAACGGGCACTCTTTTCTCGTAAACCGCGCCCCGCTTGTCGTGGACGGGAGGACGGTAGGCGCTCTTGCCACGCTACATGAAATTTCCGACTTGGAACAAATTTCCGCGGAACTCAAAAGTGTGCGCGAACTCAAGGAGGAGTTGGAGGGGATTATCGAATCCGCCTTCGACGGCATTTACGTTACAGACGCCGAAGGCGTCACGCTCCGTGTCAACAACGGCTATCTGCGGATTACCGGCCTGCGAAAAGAGGATGTCATCGGCTACAGCATGTTCGATCTTGTGGCGAACAAGGTGTTTGACAGTTCCGCAACCATCAAGGTGCTGGAGACGGGGAAATCCGCCACGCTGATCCAGAAAATCAACAACGGCGCGACAGTCATGGTCAGCGGCAACCCGCTTCGGAGCGCTTCCGGCACGATTACTCGGGTTGTGACAACGGTCAGGGACCTCACGGAACTGAATCGCCTTCGTGACGAACTGGGCATTGTCGGTAACTTGAAAAACCGCTGCGAAGCGGAACTGAAAGAACTGAAGCAGAAAAATTTGCATCAGGGAGAAATCATTGTCCGTTCCGCTCCCATGCAGAGTGTGCTGGACTTGTCTTCCCGCCTCAGCACGGTGGATTCCACAGTGCTGATTCATGGGGAATCAGGAGTAGGCAAGGAACTTATCGCGGAATACATTCACCACAATTCGCAACGCAAGGACAAGCCTTTCATCAAGATCAACTGTACAGCCATACCTGAGACGTTGCTGGAATCCGAACTGTTCGGCTACGTCCGCGGGGCGTTTACCGGAGCCAACAAGGAAGGGCGGCCGGGTTTGTTTGAAGCGGCCGATGGCGGCACCCTGCTGCTTGACGAAGTGGGGGATTTGCCCATGCCCCTTCAGGTCAAGCTGTTGCGGGTCATTCAGGAACGGCAGACGCGGCGCATAGGGGACAATACTCCGCGCTTTGTGGACGTGCGTCTGATTGCCGCCACAAACCATGATCTGACCTCTCTTGTCGAGCGCAAACTTTTCCGCGAAGATCTGTATTACCGTTTGAACGTGGTTCCCATCCATGTTCCGCCTTTGCGTGAACGCAAGGAAGACATCATTTTCATGGTCCAGTCTTTCCTGAAAAATTTCTGCAAGCGCCACAAACGTGAGAAAAGTCTGCATCCGGCCGTCATGCCGTGTCTTCTGGATCATCCCTGGCCCGGCAATGTGCGGGAACTGGCAAACATGGTGGAGCGACTGGTAGTGACATCTCCCGGCCCTGTCATTACGCTTCAGGATCTTCCGCCTTTTTTGCGGAGGCAGCATCCCCAGCCTGTCATGGCGAGGCCTCTGGAAGGGGAAACTCTCAAGGATATTCTTGAAAATGTTGAAGCCGAGATTTTGCGGGACGCCCTTGCCCGTTATAGGTCCACCCGGAAAGCGGCGAGAGCGCTCGGTATCGATCAATCAAGCGTTGTGCGCAAGGCCAGGCGGCTGGGTCTGTCCTTGCGCCGTTCACTTCCCGATCCGGAAAACGATTCACCATAGTGGAGTATTTTTTTCATACGCTACAGTCTCTACCGCTTGAGACCGGCAGCCACGACCTCGCCGAAGCGTCCAAGCTCGTCAATCACCGTTATGCCGGCAGCGCGCATGGCGGCAACTTTGTCTTCCCCTCTTCCTTTCGAACCGCTGATTATCGCCCCCGCATGACCCATGCGCTTGCCCGGAGGGGCTGTCAGACCCGCGATGAATCCGAATACGGGTTTGGGGTAGCGGGTTTCCCTTATATATGCGGCAGCCTTTTCTTCGTTGTCTCCGCCGATTTCTCCAATCAGACAAACCGCTTCTGTTTCCGGGTCGTCACGGAAGAGCTTTAGAAAGTCGATATATTTGAGACCCGGCACGGGGTCGCCCCCCATGCCGATGCAGGTGCTTTGCCCAATGTCGTTCACGCTGAGTTGGTGTACGGCTTCATACGTCAATGTTCCGGAGCGGCTGACAAGGCCAATCGGACCTTTCTTGTGTATATAGCCCGGCTGGATGCCGATTTTGCATTTACCCGGACTGATGATCCCCGGGCAGTTCGGCCCTATGAGCATGGCGCCTAAACCGGCAAGATAGGATTTGCAACGGATCATATCCAGCACGGGAATGTGTTCGGTAATAACAACAATCAGCGGTATTCCGGCTTCCGCCGCCTCACAGGCGCTGTCGGCGGAAGCGGCGGCGGGAACGAAAATCACGCTGGCGTTTGCCCATGTTTTTTCCACGGCCTCAGCAACGGTATCAAAGACAGGAACTCCGAGCGCCTCCTGCCCGCCCCTTCCGGGCGTGACGCCGGCAACGACATTGGTGCCGTATTCCATCATCTGTTTGCTGTGGAACATACCTTCCCGGCCTGTAATCCCCTGGACAAGCAACCGGGTATTTTCGTCGATCAGAATGCTCATTGCCGGGCCTCCTTTGTCAGTTCGGCAATCCTGCGGGCGGCTTCCGCCATGCTTGACGCGCCAAAGAGGTTGAGACCGCTTGCATCAAGCAATTTTCTCGCGGCTTCGGCATTAGTGCCTTCCATGCGGATAACCAGAGGCAGCTTAAGCCCCAGACTTTTCGCCGCCTGGATGACGCCTTCGGCAACCATATCGCAACGGACGATCCCTCCGAAAATATTGATGAGAATGCCTCGGACGCCCGGATCGGACAACATGAGTTCAAACCCTTTGCGGATCATTTCAACGTTGGCTCCGCCGCCCGCATCCAAAAAGTTGGCGGGTTCCGCCCCGGCTTGCTTAATGGCGTCCATGGTCGCCATGGCAAGGCCGGCGCCGTTGACCATGGTGCCGACATAGCCGCCAAGGCGCACATAATTGAGGCCGATTTCAGCCGCCATGCGCTCAAGAGGGTCCCGTTCGTCGGGATCGTCTAAAGCGGCAATATCCGGGTGGCGGTTCAACGCGCTCTCGTCGAAATTCATTTTTGCGTCAAGGGCCAGGATGGTACCCTGCCTGTCGACAACCAGCGGATTGATTTCAACCTGAGTGGCGTCTTTTTCAACACAAAGGCGTACAAGATTTGCAATAAGCGCGGCACCTCGACCGATCTGCCGCTGCTGCAGGCCACAGCCAAAAAGCAGCTGACGCGCCTGAAAAGGCCAGATATGGTGCGATCCGTCGAGCCTGCGGATAAAAATCCGCTCGGGGTATTTTTCCGCCACATCTTCAATATCCACACCGCCGTCGGGAGAAGCCACGACGGTAAGGCGCTCCGCGCCACGATCCAGTACGACAGCCAGATACAGTTCCCGCTCGATGTCCGTACCCTGCTCAACCCGGATTTTTTTCACTTTCTGCCCGGCGGGGCCGGTTTGGCGCGTAACCAACTGCATACCGAGAATGGCTTCGGCCGCAGTTTTCACCTCCTGCGCGTCCCGGCAGACCTTGACTCCGCCGCCTTTCCCGCGCCCGCCCGCATGGATCTGGGCTTTGACCACCCAAACGGGACCAGGCAATTCTTTTGCCGCCGCAACAGCGCCTTCCACCGTATCGGCCACCTTGCCTTCAGGCACGGGCACGTCATAGGCTCTGAGCAACTCTTTGGCCTGATATTCATGAATATTCATGCCTCCTCCCGGAAAAGCTCTATAACAGTTCCTCAAAAATACCCCTCACGGTGGCCGCGTCCAACGGTATCCTGGTCCTTTCCTTCAGAAAAAGGGGGCAGTCCACCCGGTCCCCTCTGCCGGACCGAAGGCAATCGACGGAGGGAGAACAGGGCGCGTAGCGAGATGTGAAAACTCCTCCCTCGCTTGAAACTGCCGCTTGTCGGCGAAACAGATTCGCCTTGCGGCCTCTCCCGGCAAGGATGCGTACGGCGCATCCTTGCCGGGCGGTTCACCATTTTCCATAGGAAACCGCTTCATGCCCAGATTTCGGCATCGTCGGGAACCTTGCGGTCCTCGAGGAAATACGCGATGCGGGAAATATTGATCAGGTGATAGTAGGTCAGGTTCTCCGCAATGGAATTGTTGCCCCAGGAGCCGCAACCGAGGGTGTTGGTCGCGTTGAGGCCGTTTTGGAAGCTTCCTCCCGCCGCGGCCGCGCATACCTGATTGACCACGATGCGGGAAACTTCCGTCCGCACCCCGGCATACTCGATGTTTTCCCTGTTGTTGGAATGCACCGCTATGCTGTGGCCTTTGCCTATTTTATTCAGGTTGTTGCGGGCGATCTCGACCGCTTCTTTCCAGGTTCCGTAGCGGTAGACGGCAAGCACGGGGAACATTTTTTCCCAACCGAGGACGTCGTTGCCGTCCGCCGCTTCCACCACGAGAATCTTTGTGTCTTCCGGAACGGCGATGCCCGCCGCTTCGGCTACGACGACGGCGCTTTTTCCGACCAGACTGCGACTCATATGCCCGGAGGGAAAACAGACCGCGCGCAGGGCGTCACGCTTGGATGCCGGCACGACGTAGGCCTTGTTTTTGGAAAAGACGTCCATGATCTTGCCGAAATCGGCTTTGGGCACAATAGCGCTTTGTTCTCCGGAACAAATGATGCCGTTGTCGAAGGCGCGGCCGGTGATAATCTTTGGCACGGCAACGGCATAATCCACATCGGAATCGACGAGCGCCTGCACGTTGCCCGCGCCGACGCCCAGAGCCGGCTTGCCGCTGCTGTAGACGGAACGGACCATATCCATGCCGCCGGTGGCGATGACC
>JAITRF010000074.1 GCA_031288535.1 Desulfovibrio sp.
CAAAGCCCGGATGGGTTCCTGACAACATTTCCTAAAAATACTGTTGGGAAGATTAAATATAATAAGGGCTTCAACGTAATGGAGATTATGGGAGGTCTACGTAATCTTTTCGAGAATTCTATTTATATTGGCGAACGTGAGAATAAAGGCGAATATATTGACAGAGCCAGGAATATACATAAAGCCAAGTCAAGCATAGCTGGATTCAAAGATTATATAAACAAATTTGCAGATTCTGACGGGACGGAATATTATATCCGCTTTACGTCGCATGTGGAAAAGCAGTCGCGCAAAAATCCGAACAAAGCGCCTCGGCACGAGTTACATTCCACAGCCATATCCGAGATTTCAATATACAAAGCGGCGGACGTTCCAACTCAGGCCGGGCATCGTTCCCCGGTGGAAGGACAGGCCACCGCATTTGTAGATAAGATATTACAGGATTTTTTCGATAGCGTCAACCCCGATCTTACCCTGAACTAGGGCAATCGAATGAGTTATGCAATACATTGAAATTACAGAAGAAAATTTTAACGCCCTAATAGCTTACCGTAACAATTTCAGTAGGTTACGATTGTTCATTCGATTGCCTTGCACTGCGTCCCATAATCCACCACGCAAATAAGAGAAAATTGTTATCATATTAATAAAAACACATGGATAAGCGCCCCTGTGGGGAAACGACGCTTCACCAAAGCTTTGAGAGAAATAGTAATTTTTACACCATGTTGTGTCGATGCGTGGTGGATTATGGCGTCCCTCTACTCTTGACATAGGCAGGCTGATGCTGCATCATCTCTACAGATGGAGGATTTTATGAGCCAGAAAATTGAGCCTCCCATGCCCGACCAAACCACCCTGCCGGATGATTCCGAATGCGACGATGCCGAAATCAGCCCGGAACGCTGGGAGAAATATTTCACCAGCAAAGAATCTGATTTTGTCTTGGTGGAAGAAAAGAAATAACCTTTCCTTCGCTATGCGCGACGGCAGTTTCCAGAGGCGGTATGCAGAGCTTGCAAACTTTCATGCCGCCTCCTTTCTTTTCCCCGTGCTCCCGTATTCCGGCAGCACCGGCCGATATGAGCAGCGACAAGTTTATAAATTCGCCCGGTTGCAGTGTTCCCCGCACGCGCGGGGGTGATCCTCATTGCGTAGACCACGGGGTGATCCAAAGACAAATTGTCATGAAACCGCTAAAATCCTGGACGGCGGGGCTTTACGGCGCGTGGGGCAACACATCAAAATTTTAAACTATTCCTCGATATAGCATCGGGAATATCGACAAATTGCGGCATCGAGCCTCTGATTGACCCTCTATGCCTGACAAAGTTTCCTTCTTCAAAATCTGACAAGGAAGGAAAAAAAACAGAACGGTCAGAAAATTTTAGATATAAAGTCCCAATTTCGTTGCACGGAGCATAGGAAAATTTTTCACGCGCCTCATCCGCCATTGTCATAAAAATTTCTTTGCATTCATGCAAAGAAAACTTTTTTTCCGCTTGAATCAAAAGAAGACTTTCCTCTTGAAACTTTGTATGGCGCGACATCCATTCAAGTAAAGTATGAGGAGAGTATCCCGGATCTTTGCCGCAGGCAGCCCAGATATAAGCGACAACCGGCTCTTTTTCAAAAATCATGTTGCACACGTCATAATAATCGCGAATCACGTCACCACGACCTGCAAGGGCTAAAATTTTATTCGTTGCAGCATCGACATGATGCAGCTTAAACCCGAAAATGGGGTCCTGAACTAACGGGAAAAATCGGAATGCGGAATCAGTAGCCCATTGGATCGTTGTTTTTTCATTTCCGTGAAAAACATCAACTTCCCCAATATCACCATTTTGCATATTTCGTTTTTGAATAATATAAAGTCCATTTTTTTCTAAAATCTCAATATCACTTTTAAAATGTAATATGCACTGTTCATACTCATCATGAAAAATATCCATGTCATTTGAAAAACGAAGTAGTTTTGTATTGAGAGTTGAGCTACCTGCAAAATAACTTTCTTCTGATTTATAAGGCGCAAGAAGTTTCACAATTTTTTTTTGTAAACTGGTCAGCATTATATTTCTCCAGCAATTGTATAATTTTCTCGGCATCTTCTCCACCGGCTACACCACACCGCGTTTTCAGTACGCTTAAAACCATAGCAATATAATCAGCATCAGATTTAATTGTATTTCTATTTTCTGTATTCCAAAACGCGCTCCAATATTTGCTGAAAAAGTCTTCAGCCATGCGTGAAGCTTCCTCAAGACCTTTCAATGTGTCTGGGATCGGAATGACGTGCGGTGTAACCCCTCTTAACTTCCGGAAAAAAAAGCGTAAATCAAATTCCGCGCACATGTTGACCTGCCATGTATTTGATTAGGCATTAAATCGTACTCTTTGCCGATCTTTTTGCCAGTGTGCCAGATATCCTGCTTTGACATCCTCCGCAGACGAATTTCGGTGATCCGCAAGACGAATGGCATACGTCTTGCGGATCACCGAATCGTTGAAAAGCATTGTGCCTCAACGGGTTTCGAGTTGGCTCCCCGTTGGCGGGTCTGCTGGCGTCGCCAGCATCGCCCACTGGATGGAGACACACTGCGGCCGCGACCGCCATGGCCACGCCAATCTCTCAAAGCGCAGCCTGCTTCAGAATTTCCGGATGATCGGCGGCATAAGCCAAAACATCCGCCATGATGCCGGTGTAGCCCTTGCCCAAAGCTTTGTACTTGTCGATATAATCTTGAGAAAGACGCAATGTGACAGCAGGCTTTGCATGCCGTACAGCACGGCGAAGTTCCCGCGCTTTAGCGGCAAATTCCGCTAACGCCTCCGGATTTGAAGGCGGACAATCAACATCGTAAACAGAAGACAATCTGGTTGCCGCACGAATTTCCTGCAACTGTTCTTCAGTCGGCATTTGTCCATCTTTTACTGTCAGTTGGATCAAATCCATAATAGCTCCTTTTTTCCGCCTTCGACGCTGGTCTTGCGGATATCAGGCGAATTTTTTCTCCGCGCTCTGTATACACAACAAACAAAACTCCGCCTACTTTGCCGAGAGTTTGCCAATGCTCTTCCCCAGACGTATCGCTTGAGCTGTCATCAATACGCTCTATCCGCATAGGGTCGGCAAAGACAAGGGCGGCTGTCGCCAAATGGATTTTGTGCTTTGCCCAATTTTTAGCGTCCTTGCTTGGATCAAACTCTATTTGTTTTGTCATATTTCTATGTAATACTTTTTTGTAATACTTGTCAACCCCTACATGCCGGCCACGGTCCTTTGCGCTCGACCTTCTGCGCCCTTTCGCGGCCCGGCGGGCCAGAATCACGGGCGAAAGATCGGTCCAGGCCGCCCCGGTAACGGGATCCGCCTCCTCGGCAAATCCGCGCTCAACGGCCTCGGCCGGCACCCCCGCCCAGGGCGTGCAGGGCGTATGCCTTTTCGTCTTCCCAGCGTTCCAGGACGCCGATCACGTTTTGCAGGCGGCCCAGGTTGACCTTTACCTCGTACATGGCTATTCCTTGGTAAAGCCGTATAGAGGCTATACGGCGCTTCGCGGTGGTACTCCGAAGGGTCAAGGGGCAATCGAGGAAGGCGAGTTCTTCCCTGACATTGCCGGTTCGAGTCCGGCCGCCGCGAAGTCCTTATATTATGCGTAGTAATCCTTCTTCGATTTAAACCGTTGCCTTTTTGTCGTGTAGCGTGTTCCCCGCACGCGCAGGGGTGATCTTGGCATCCCCTTTTTGTCGCAATGGCGTCCCCTGTGTTCCCCGCACGCGCGGGGGTGATCCCCGGTCAGAACCTGGCCGCCGTGTACAGCCTGCCGAGAAGGGGGCGGGAATAGACAAAAACCCGGCTGGTCAGCCAGGCGCCGTCCTTGTCTTTAGCCTTGAAACGGCGCACGGCCAGGGGACGTTTGGGCGGGTTCACCCCCTCCCTGGTGGTGAAAAAAACCTCAAATCCCGCCTCCCGCGCCAAGTCAAAGGCCTCGGGGCAGTATTTCCCCCAGGGCCAGCACAGGCTTGCGACCTTGCGGCCCAGAATGTCCTCCAAGTCCGCCCGGCCCCCGGCGATCTCCCTGCGCATGCGTTGCGCGCGTTCGGCATCGCCTTCAAAACGCCCCATTTTTCCCGCGAAGGACCGGTAGATTCCCTCAAGCTCCGCCCTCCCCCCTTGTCTCGCGAAACGGCGCATTTCCGGGAAGCTCTGGGGGACCAGGGACTTCACCGCTTCCACCAGGTCCGGGTCGGGCAGAAAAGCCCGGTGCAGGAGACCGGGGCCGGTTTTAAAGTCCGGCAGGCCGAAAACCGGGCCCAGATCGGTGTGGAAAAAGGTCCGGGGCAGGTTTTCCGGCAGAAAGGCCCCGTCGTATTCCGGGCCGGTGAACACCGCGTAATGCCCGCGAGCGTGCGAAGCCGGGGTGATGACCCCGTCCGCGTCCATGGCCCGCAACTCTTCCCGGTTAAGGAAGACGTCGCGGCGCAAAACTGCCCCGTCCGCATCTTCCCGTGGCATTAAAACCTCCGGAATATCAACCTGTTTCCCCATTTTGAGGTCTTTCGGGCAAGCCCTGGCCTCGCCCGTCCCGATGCGGGCGGCAACGGCGAAAAGGGCGGCGCGGTGCCCATATTTGTGCAGGATGGGCAGGGCATGGAGATAGTTGTCGAGAAAGCCGTCGTCAAAGGTTATGAGAAGGGATTTTTCCGGCAGCGGTTCCCCACGGGCAAGGAAGTCCTCGGCCTCGGCCAGTCCCACCCCGCGCCAGCCGCCTTCGGCAAGGGCGCGGCAGTGCTCCTCGAAGAGCCGGGGAGACACGGTGATGGCCCCGGCCCAGTCGTTTACATAATGGTACATAAGTACCGGGAGGCTTTTCGTTCCGCTTGTTTTCATCAGAAGTTCCATATAGAGCGTTTTACACTTGAGATTCCCGCTTGACGCCGGGCTTTGTCAGACTTACCGTCTTGCTGGCCACGCCCTTCGGGGAGAAGGCATGGCATACAAATTCCAGATAAAACGGAGCGTTTTATTCGGAATCCGAATCATACCGAGTTGCGGCCGACAGGGAACAAATCGGTATCGGCTGAAGGCTTTGCCTTCAGCCCGCCGCGAAGGCGCATCGACTGCCGCCGTAAAGCGCCGGAACGGGCGTGCCTTTCAGCGTTCAAACCCGTTTGAACGCGACTTGGCATCAGGCGCAAATGCTATAGCGGACGCGATATGTTTAGGCAAGACGGCGCTCCGGCGCCAATCGGACGATGACGATTTCACGGCGCGGGCGCCGGGTTGCCCGGAATCCCGCGCCGGGGCAAGGAGACAGAGATGGGCGTTGAGTACAAGGATTATTACAAGATACTCGGCGTGGGCAAAACAGCGACCACGGAAGAGATCGGCAAGGCTTACAAAAAACTGGCCCGCAAATTTCACCCGGACCTGAACCAGGGCGACAAGGGGGCGGAAGAGCGCTTCAAGGACATAAATGAAGCCCATGAAGTGCTCAAGGACAAAGAAAAACGCAGGCTCTACGATCAACTCGGGCCGAACTGGCAGAACGGACAAAATTTCCAGCGCCCGCCCGGTTTCGAAAACGTCCGCTTCGAGTTCGGAGGCATGGGACAAGGGGATTCCGGCTTCAGCGACTTTTTCGAGGTACTTTTCGGCGGCAAAGGCGGAAGTCCCTTCTCCGGAAGCTTCGGCGGCGGGGCTTTCGACGAGGCCGGGTTCGCCTCCGGACGCCGCAGGCCGCGCAAGGGCCAGGACGTGGAAGTCGCCCTTCGCCTAAGCCTGGAAGAGGCGTTCAACGGCGGCAAAAAAACCATAACCCTCACGGGAGCGCCCGGATCGGCGCAACGGTCCCTTGAGGTGAACATCCCCTCCGGGGTGCGCAACGGAGCGCGCATCCGCTTGGCAGGACAGGGGAACCCGGGGTCGCAGGGCGGACCGGCCGGGGATCTTTTTCTGAAGACGGAGATCTCCGCTCATCCCCTGTTCAAACTGGACGACGCGGACGTGATCTACGACCTGCACATCCCGCCCTGGGACGCGGCCCTGGGCGCCAGGATCACCATCCCCACCCTGTCCGGACAGGTGTCCCTGAACATCGCCCCCGGCACCGGCAGCGGCAAAAAATTGCGCCTGCGCGGCAAAGGTCTCGGCAGCGGCAAAAACAAAGGCGACCAGCTCGTGCGAATTTTCGTCGACGTGGCCGAACCCGACGGACCGGAAACGCGCAGGCTCTGGGAAGCCCTGCGCGCGGCCTGCGCAGGATGAGGCCGGTTGCAGCCCGGAGAAACAGTCAGAGGGAAGATTGCCGGCCGGAAGGAAATTTACCGGGAATTGGAATCAAACGCTTTTCCGGGTCCGGCTTCTGGAAAGGGAATAAAAAACGAAGACCGCTCCGAACATCTTGCTCGCGCTCATCAAAAGCACGGAAAAGGGCGAGAGCATGCCGATCATTCCGAGAAAGACCAGACTGTCCACCGGGGTGCTGATCAGGCTGGAGAGCAGGATGCGCCGGGAAAAGGGGAGGCCGGTCACAGTGTAGACGGCCCAGTCCGTGGTTTCGCTGGCGAGAAAGGCCACCGCGGCCGCGAAGGCGATTTCCGGGGTGGAAAAAAAGGCGCTGAGCAACGCCCCGAAAAGCATGGCAGGCAGGATCATATGTCCGATTTCCCGCTGGGCGTAGTCGCGGATGACGAAAATAAAGCCGACGATCAAGGAGGCCGGAGACCAGACGTCTCCGCCGGGCAAGGTAAGCGGAGGCAGGACGTCAAAGGTCCAGTTCACGAAAATTACGGACAGTATGTACAGGAACGTGTATTTCATCAGCCGGCCTTTGCGGGGTGCGGTTTCGCAGCACCATACAGCGGCCGGGCCGGTTAGGCAAGGCTTTGGCGCAGGCAGGCTTTGCCGCAGGCAGGCGCGCGAATACGTAGAGGATGCGTTGACGGAAAATTTTTCTGCGCTTAATGTGCCGGTGCGGAGTTGGCGAGAAGGCCGCGGGAGGGGACTATGCCAGGACATTTCATAAAAATCGGGGACATCGGCCCGGATGCCGGCGCGATTTTGCGCCGCGCCGCAGAGATGAAGGCCTGCCGCTACCAAAGCGACCTCTTGCGGGGCAAGGTCATTTTGCTGATCTTCGAGAAGGCCTCCACCCGCACCAGACTCTCTTTTGAGGTCGGAATAAGACGCCTCGGCGGACAGTGTATCTTCATGACCCCGGCCGAAAGCCAACTGGGCCGCTCGGAACCGATCGAAGACACGGCCCGCGTGATCTCCCGATACAACGACGGCGTCGTCGTGCGCACCTTTTCGGAAAACGTGCTGCGCCTGCTCATAGAATACGGGAGCATCCCGGTGATCAACGCCCTGACGGACGAGAGCCACCCCTGCCAGGCGCTGAGCGACGTCTTCACCATGTATGAGCGGCGTCCGGATTTGCCGTCCCTTAAAATGGCCTGGGTGGGTGACGGAAACAACATGGCCAATTCCCTGATCGAAGCCGCCCGCATCTTCGGCTTCGCCCTCAGTCTGGCCTGCCCCGAAGGCTATGATCCGAACCCCGCCTTGTTGCGGGAGGCGCAAGAGGCCGGGGCACGGGTCCGGCTGACGCGCGACCCGGCCGATGCGGCGCAGGGCGCGCATTTTGTCTATACCGACGTCTGGGCCTCCATGGGCCGCGAGGCGGAACGCCTGGCCAGAGAAAAGGCCTTCCGCGGCTATTGCGTGGACGCCGCTCTGATGTCCCTGGCCGCGCCAGAAGCCTGCTTCATGCACTGTCTGCCCGCCCACAAGGGCGAGGAAGTGAGCGCGGAAGTCTTTGAAAGCCCGGCCTCCATCGTCTTTGATCAGGCCGAGAACCGCCTGCATATGCAGATGGCGATCATGGAACGGGTGTTCGGAGAAATCCAACCTTGAAATATTGAACCGCCCTGCGGGAATTTACGGGCCCGTTCCGCGGCATAACTCAAAAGAGGCGCCCATAATGCGGGAAAAAGTCAAAAAAGTGGTGCTCGCCTACTCCGGCGGGCTGGATACCTCGGTTATCCTGAAATGGCTGAAGGAGGAATACGGCTGCGAGGTGGTCACCCTGACCTGTGATCTGGGCCAGGAGGAGGAATTGGCCGGGGTAGAGGAAAAAGCCCTGAAGACCGGGGCCTCAAAGGCATATATCGCCGATTTGCGCGAGGAGTTCGCCAGGGATTTCATATTCCCCATGTTCCGGGCCGGGGCGATCTACGACGGGCGCTATCTGCTCGGCACCTCCATAGCCCGCCCCCTGATCGCCAAAAAACTGGTGGAGGTGGCGCTTGAGGAAGGCGCGGACGCCGTAGCCCACGGCGCCACCGGCAAAGGCAACGATCAGGTGCGCTTTGAACTGACGGTCGCGGCCCTCGCCCCGGAACTCGCCGTCATAGCGCCCTGGCGCGTCTGGAAGCTCAGATCCCGCACCGATCTTAACAATTTCGCGCAAAAGCACGGCATTCCCATTTCCACGTCCGCCAAACGCTACAGCATGGACCGCAACATGCTGCACCTGTCCTTTGAAAGCGGCGAGCTGGAAGACCCCTGGGAAGAGGCCGGGCCGGGGTCCTATGTCCTGTCCCTGCCCCCGGAAAAAGCCGGAGATGAGCCGGAATACGTGGAAATAGAATTCGAATCCGGCAATCCTGTGGCCCTTGACGGAAAACGCCTCGGCCCGGCCGAACTGATCATGGCTTTGAACAGGATCGGCGGACGCAACGGGGTGGGCCGCAGGGATATGGTGGAAAACCGTTTCGTGGGCATAAAGGTGCGCGGGGTCTATGAAACCCCGGGCGGCAGCATCATCTACGCCGCGCACCGGGATTTGGAAGGCATCTGCCTGGACCGGGAGGTCCTGCACCTGCGCGATTCCCTGGTGCCGCGCTACGCGGCGGCGGTTTACAACGGCTTCTGGTATTCCCCGGAGCGGGACTGCCTCCAGGCCTTCATGGACAAGAGCCAGGAACGGGTGAGCGGCACTGTGCGCGTAAAGCTTTACAAAGGAGGCATCTTCCCGGTGGGGCGCAAATCGCCCTGTTCGCTTTTCCGCCGGGACCTGGCCACCTTTGAACGCGACGACGTCTATAACCAGGCCGACGCTTACGGCTTTATCCGCTTGAACGGCCTGCGCATTCAGGGCTACGGGCGTAGACGCTGATTTGGGCCGGGCGCGCATGCGAAGCGGATCGGAGCGGGAGATGGCGAAACTCTCAAGCGGACGCGGATTGCAGGGCACGGACCCTCTGGTGGAGGAATACACGCAGTCCGTTTCCTATGACCGCGCCCTCTACCGGCAGGATATAGCCGGGTCCAAGGCCCATGCCCGCATGTTGGCAAAGCGGGGCATAATCAGCGAAGAGGAGGGGCGAACCCTGGTTCGCGGCCTGGATGAGGTGCTTGCGGAAATAGAGGCCGGGGTCTTTGTCTGGAAGACGGAGCACGAAGACCTGCACATGAACATAGAGAGCCGCCTGACCGAACTGGTCGGCGAGGTCGGGAAAAAGCTGCACACCGGCCGCAGCCGCAACGATCAGGTGGCCCTTGATTTCCGCCTTTTCGTCTCGGATCGCGCGCGGGAGTGGGTGGTTTTGCTTCAGGACCTCATCGGGGTGCTTGCGGACCGCGCCGAGGAAAACGCCTCGACCCTTCTGCCCGGGCTGACCCACATGCAGCCCGCCCAGCCCGTGAGCCTCGCCCAGCATCTTCTGGCCTACGCTTTCATGTTCCGGCGCGATGCCGAACGCCTGCGCGACGCGGATAGGCGCATCCGCATATCGCCCCTGGGGGCGGCCGCCCTGGCCGGAACCTCCTATCCCCTGGACCCGGAATTCGTGGCCGCGGAACTGGGGATGAACGGAATCTTCTCCAACAGCATGGACGCCGTGTCCGACCGGGACTTCGCCCTGGAAGCCATGTTCTGCGCCGCCCTGATCATGACGCACCTGTCGCGCCTTTGCGAGGACGTCATCATCTGGGCCAACCCCTCCTTCGGCTTCGTGCGTCTGCCCGACGCCTATTCCACCGGCTCCAGCATAATGCCCCAAAAAAAAAATCCCGACGTGGCCGAACTGATGCGCGGCAAGACCGGGCGGACATACGGGGCGCTGTTCTCCCTCTTCGCCACCTTGAAAGGCCTGCCCATGACCTACAACCGGGATTTGCAGGAAGACAAGGAGCAGTTTCTGGACCTCGACCGTACCCTGAGCCTGTCCCTGCGGATGGCCGCGGGGCTGTTACGCGGGATCGGCTTTGTGCCGGAGAAGATGCGCGCCGCCTTGAGCCGGGGATTTTTGAACGCCACGGACCTGGCCGATTACCTGACGGTCAGGGGCGTGCCCTTCCGGAAGGCGCACCGCATGGCCGGCAAAGCCGTGGACGAGGCGGAAAAGCGCGGCTGCGGACTTGAAGACCTGCCCCTGGATTTTTTGCGCGGCCTGAGCCCGCTGTTCGGGGAAGACGTTTACGACGCCCTGGATTTCAGCCGGGCGGCGGCTGCGCGGGAAAGTCCGGGCGGCACGGGCCCGGAATCCATAAAACGCCAGATCGCCCTCTTGCGCGCCTGACCCTGCCCGCAGATTCCGGGGCGCCGTGTTAAGCGCGAAACCGCCGCCCGAAGCGAACTTGAGCGGTTTAACATTGAAAATGCATGGCCTCCGCAGGGATTTGCCTGCAAATCCCTGCCGCGAAATGCCTGCAGGCGGGCTTTGCCCGCCGTCAAACAGGCATTTCAAGCGTAAAATGTTGTATAAAATGTTCTAGAGCATTTGTCATTGAAAGTATCTTTCCGACAAAATGCTCTGACGGTGTGAAGCGAAGCGTAACACCGTCCGCGAGATTGGCGCAGGCGGGCTACGCCCGCCGTCAGGCGACAATCTCAAGCGCAAAATGCTATAAATGACCTTGCGCGGGAGATTGGAGATGGACGAGGAGCGGGTGCTTCTGGATCACGGCAGCGGAGGCCGGGCGTCGCAACGCCTGATCCGCGAAGTGTTCCTGCGCCATTTTTCCAATCCGGCGCTTGCGGCCATGAACGACGCGGCCCGACTTGAACCCGTCCCTGGCGCGCTGTCCATGAGCACGGACGGATATACCGTGGATCCGGTGGAGTTTCCGGGCGGAGACATAGGCTGTCTCGCGGTGCACGGCACGGTCAACGACGTGTCCATGCTCGGGGCGAAACCCCTTTATCTGAGCTGCGCCTTCATTCTGGAAGAAGGACTGTCCCTGACCCTGCTCGAGCGCGTGGCGGAAAGCATGGGCAATGCCGCGCGCGCCGCAGGGGTCGTAATCGCGGCCGGGGACACCAAAGTGGTGCCGCGCGGCGCGGCCGACAAAATTTTCATCGTCAGCACCGGCATCGGGCGCATCCTGGCCGACCCCCATCCTTCCGGGGCACGGGCGCTTCCGGGCGACGCCCTGCTCCTCTCCGGAGAAGTGGGAGAACACGGTCTGGCCATACTTTCCGGACGGGAAGGGCTGAAGGGCTTTCCCGACCTGCGTAGCGACTGCGCCTCCTTGAATCATATGGTGGAAGCCCTGATCCGCGAAATCGGCGACATCCACGTGCTGCGCGACCCCACCCGGGGGGGGCTGGCAACGGCCCTGTGCGAAATCGCCGCCCAGTCCGGGGTCGTCTGTCTGGCGCGCGAGGAAGACATCCCGGTGCGGACTGAGGTGAGCGCCGCCTGTTCCCTGCTCGGCCTCGACCCCCTCTATCTTGCCAACGAGGGCAAGCTGATCTGCGTCCTGCCCGCGGACAAGGCCCGGACTGCGCTTGAAGTGATGCGCGCTTTCCCGGAGGGACGCCTGGCAGCGCGCATCGGGGAAATAGAGGCTCCCGGCTCCAAAACCCGGCCGGGACAGACCTTGCTGCGGACGCTTCCGGGCGGGCTGCGCCTGCTTTCCATGCTGGAAGGCGAACAGTTGCCGCGAATTTGCTGAGCCGGGGACACAACGCGGAAACCACAAAGGAATTTTTGATGAGTACGGAACCGGGCAAAGAAGAGCCGGGCTTTGAAGAACGCATGCGGCGGCTGGAGGAAATTGTGCGCGAACTGGAAAACCCGGAGCTGCCCCTGGAGCGGAGCGTGGAACTCTACAAGGAAGGACGGGCCGTTTCCCAATCCTGCCGGGAGCTGCTGGAAAAGGCCAGGCACAGCGTTCTTCTCTGCGACGGGGAGGGGGAAACGCCTTTTACCGATATGTGCGCCAAAAAGTAAATTTTTCAGCGCGCGCCCTTGGGAAAGAGCACAACTCCTATGGTTTTCAGGATGATCTTGGCGTCCAGCAGGGCGGACATGTTTTTGATGTAGTAGAGGTCGTACTCCAGTTTCAGGCGCGCGTCTTCAAGGGAAGCCCCGTAGGGGTAGCAGACCTGCGCCCAGCCGCTTATGCCCGGCTTAACCGTGTGGCGCACGTCGTAATAGGGGATGGCCGCCCGAAGCTCGCGCACGAATTCCATGCGTTCCGGGCGCGGGCCGATCAGGCTCATTTCACCCTTGATCACGTTCACCAGTTGCGGCAACTCGTCGATGCGCGTCTTGCGGATCAACCTGCCGATGCGCGTCACCCGGGAATCGTTCCTGCCGGCCCAGACCGCCCCGTCTTTTTCCGCGTCGGCGCGCATGGAGCGAATCTTGACCACCGTGAATTCGCTGCCGTTGAGACCTACGCGCTTTTGCCTGTAAAGCACGGGGCCGGGGGACTCCAGACGCACGCAGAGTGCCGCCGCGAGCATCAGGGGCAGGGCGAAGACGAAAAGCCCCAGAGAGAAAAAAATGTCCAGGGCACGCTTGAACCTGCGCATGGCATCGTTCACGTTCAGGTTGAAGCCGTCCTCAAGCAGGAGCCATTCGTCGCGGATAAGGTCCACGGGCACGCGCGCGGCCAGACGCTCGTACAGCCCGCGCATGTCCACCACCTTCAATCCTTTGAGTTTGGCGAGAAAAAGTCCGTGCGCCAGCTCTTTGTCCGGAAAAGCGGCCTCAAGCACGATAACTCTGGTGGGGCGCATTTTCGCGATCAGGGAAAATATCTCCCCCGACGGTCCCAGGCAGGGTCCGGCCTGCTTTGGAGCCGGGGTCTCGCCTACATAGCCCAGAATGCTCGTCTCCGGCTCGTATTCGGAAAGCACGCGCACGGCCCGTTCCGCCCCTGCCGAACCCAGGAATATCACCCTGTTGCCCGGCGCCCCCCACCTGCGCCCGAGCAGAAAATAGGCCCGGCGCCAGGCCAGGGACAAAGCCAGATTCACGATCATCTGCAAAACGAACATCATACGCGGGAAACGCCAGTGCTCGAAGGTGTAGAAAGTGAAACCCGCGGCCACAATGCCTATGAACACGGCTATCAGCACGCGCAGGCAGCTGTCCCGGAAATCCTCCCGGCCCACGTTGTAGCAGTCCAGAGTATAGAAGGACAAAAGAAGGATGATCACGGTAAATGTGGACGCGCCGGTATAGTCCGCGAAAATTTCCAGGTCGGGCGGAAGCATCAGGCTGGAGCTGATGCCCAGGGCGACGAGTATGGAGGCGAGATCCACAAAGCGGAATATGATGCGGGCGGTGCTGTTCATCGGAAATTCCTTTACGGTCTGCAACCTCTCCCTTCAGGGAGAGGGCCGATCCACCGGAGCAATTTCACTTTGAAATTGCTCCGGCGGCCGCGCGAGCGGACGCCCGCCGCGCAGGCGCAATCTATTTGCGCGGTTAAGCGCCGGAGCGGGCGCGGCCTGAACCGTGTATAAGCTCAAAGTTAAGTGCGTTAGAGCACTTGCTCCAAGCTCCCGTCCGCCGGGGCGGAGTCAGTCGGCGGATGGAGCCGGCTGCGGATTGAAACATCCGGATGCTCCGATTTTTTCAAGCAAATCCTCGGCCACGAGTTCGGCGTCGTATTCTTTTTCCACGAAACTCCGGCCGTTTCGCCCAAGCCGGGCGGCGAGGTCCGGATCCCTTATAAGCGATTCCACGCCTTCGGCAAGGGCTTTGAGGTCTCCGGGCGGACTTAAAAATCCCGTCTCCCCGTGCCGCACCACCTCGCGCGAGCCCGGGGCGTCAAAGGCCAGAACCGCCCGGCCGCAGGCCATGGCCTCAAGCAGCGCGACCGGCGAACCCTCGCGCCGCGAAGGCAGGATCAGGGCGCGCGCCGCCTCAAGATGCGGGCGTACGTCCCGGCTTTCACCTGAGTATTCGATGTTGCCAGCCGCCTGTTCGGCCAGAACCTCGGACAGAGGCACCCCGCCCGGACCCGGCTCGGGCGGTCCGACCATGCGGAAAAGCGCCTGCGGATATCCTCCGCGCACAAGCCGGGCGAGGGACATGAAATCCCGCGCCCCCTTGGCCGCCACCAACCTGCCTACATAAAGAAAAAGCGGGGCCGCGGAAGACGGAGCGCGGAAGGAAAAATGCCGGACGTCCACGCCGGTGCCCTTGCAAAGCCCGGCCCTGACCCCCGGTGCGATGATCCGCAAACGCGCGAAGAGGTCCATGTCGTCCGGGTTCTGAAAAAGAACCGGCCCGGCCAGGGAAAAGGCCAGACGATAGAGAAAGGCGGCCAGACGCATCAACAGGCGCTTGGGCAAAGAATCCGCCTCAAAGGCATAACCCAGGCCGGTAATCATCAGACAACGCCCGGCCTTGGCCGGATATCCGGCCAGGGCGGCGGCCAGGCTGCCGTAGATGACCGGCTTTATCGCGCTGGAGAAAAGCCGGTCGGGCTTTTCCCGCAGGAAAATTCCGCGCAGATCGCAAATGGTCAGGACGTCGCGCAGAGGATTGATCCCCCTGCGGTCCAGACGGTAATGCACAAGACGCGCCCCGGCCGCGGCAAGTTTTTGCTCCCAGACCGGGTCGTCATCCGCCCCGGCCTCTGGGATCAGACAAAGGACCTCATGCCCCTGCGCAAGCATGCGCCGCAGAAGCACGGTCCAGAAATTGCCCATGGCCCTGGCCTGGTTTCCCAAAACGGCTATTTTCACATCGTATCCCCCTGCGGGCGTTTCAAGCTTGAAAGGCCCCGGCCGCTTGAATGCGGCCCGGCGTGAATGAACCCGCGCCGGGCAAGGCGTTTGCAAGTATATTTTGCAACCCGCTTATGTTCAATGCGCAGGTGGGGGGAATCGACAAAAAAAAGCGAAATCGCCAGAAGAGAACCAGGGCAGAGGTATCTAAATTTTTATTGTTTTAATTCAGTATATTATACTGTTTGCTTCCAGGCCCGCGATGGAGACAAAACCACCTTGCTCCCTATGAAGTCCGCGTTTTTGGCGATGCTTCGGCATCGCCGCAGGTCGGACGCGACAAGACGCGTCTGCCTGCGGAACGGGAAGCCCGGCCTTGCCGATATCCGCAAGAGCATATATACAGGTTGCAGCATGGGAATCCGCACATCCGCCGCAGAGCCGACGCGCCGGGTAGCGCCGAAATGCGAAGCATTCCGTACGGCTGCGACAAAACCGCGTTTTGCCGCAGCAGCCAAATAGATTGCAGGACGCGATTTTATTTGGAAAAGGAACAAGTCGGCCGGAAACCGCGTTTTCCGGACGGCAGTCCCGCGTCAAAAAATTCGTTTTTTTTAGAGCATTTTGTCATTGAAAGTATCTTTCCGATAAATGCTATGATGCGTCTGCCGGTAACTGCGGAACAATCCCGGCAAAGAAGGTGCCGCATGTCTGAGCCCCTGCGCCGTTTCGCCGCGTATATCACGGAGCACGGCCTGAAAAACACCCCCCAACGGCGGCGGATTGTCGAAGTTTTCTTCAAGTCCGGCAAGCACCTGACCACAGAAGAGCTCGGCACCCTAGTGCGCACCCAGGACAAGAGCATAGGCCAGGCCACGGTCTACCGGACCCTGAAACTTTTATGCCGGGCCGGGCTGGCCAAGGAGCAGCATTTCGGGGAGCTGAGCGCCCGTTACGAGCCGCTTGACAACGAGGCCCACCATGATCACCTGATCTGCACCGTCTGCGGGCGCAATGTGGAGATCCTGGACGCCGGCATAGAAACCAAGCAGGAAGAAGTGGCCAAGCGCAACGGTTTCATGCTGACCTCGCACCGCATGATCCTCTACGGCATCTGCCCGGAATGCCTTGAGAAAAAAGACGACGCATGAACAAAATTCTTGCCCAGGACGAAGTTGACGCCCTGTTGCGCGGGCTCTCCGGCGGGGACATAGAGGCGGAAACCGACGAGGTCCCCGACGAAAGCGGGGTTGTGCCCTTCGACCTCGCCAATCAGGACCGCATCATCCGCGGACGCATGCCGGTCCTGGAAATAGTCAACGACCGCTTCTCGCGCCTGTGCACCAACGCTTTGTCCAATATCCTGCGCAAACGTGTGGAATTGAACCCCCTGTCCATAGACATGGTCAAATTCGGGGATTTCATGCGTTCCCTGCCCGTGCCCACCAGCATCAACATCTTCAAGATGGACCCCTTGCGTGGCAACGCCTTGGCCGTGGTGGACGCGCGGCTGGTCTTCGCCCTGGTGGAGAGCTTTTTCGGCGGCCAGGGCAGCCAGCCCAAGATTGAAGGCCGGGAATTCACGCGCATCGAGCAGGTCATAGTGGACAAGGTGATCCGCATCATCCTCCAGAACATGGAGGAATCCTGGCGGCCCGTGCATGACGTGAGCCTTGAGCTTCTGCGCTCGGAGATAAACCCCCAGTTCGCCTCCATCGTCCCGCCCAGCGACGTGGTGGTGGTGATCACCTTCGAGGTGGAACTGGAAACGGCCATCGGCTCGCTGACCATTTGCCTGCCTTACGCCACCATCGAGCCTATCCGCGCCAAACTGCACGCCAGTTTTCAGACGGAACGCCTGGAGGTGGACCACGCCTGGGTGGCGCGTCTCAAGGAAAGGGTCATGGAAACTCCGGTGGAGATGCGGGTGCGTTTCGGAGACGCCAAGCTCACCGGCAACCAGCTTGTGCGCCTCAAGGAGGGAGACGTGATTCTTCTGGATACGGACGTGGACGAGCTTCTGGAAGTCACCCTGGCCGGGGTCACCAAGTTCTGGGGGGTGTGCGGCACGGTCAAGGGCAACCTGGCCTTGCAGATCATCAAGGAAGAAGAACCCAAGTACACATAGCGCATGATTGCTTATAGCATTTTGCGCTTGAGATTGTCGCTTGACGGCGGGCGCAGCCCGCCTGCGCCAATCTCGCGGACGGTGTTACGCTTCGCTTCACACCGTCAGAGCATTTTACCGGAAAGATACTTTCAATGACAAATGCTCTAATAGCATTTTGCGCTTGAGATTGTCGCCTGACGGCGGGCGCAGCCCGCCTGCGCCAATCCCGCGGACGGTGTTACGCTTCGTTTCAAGCGACAAGACGCACGTCGGGAAACGCGGTTTTGGCCGCGCTCACGCCGCCTCCGGCGGCGCGCCGGGTTTGTCCTCCCGGCGACCGGTACGCTGTTCGGTACATATTTTAAGGTTTACAGCGTACTAGGTACGAGTGGTGCGGTTATGGCATATTTCAGGACAAAACTCCAGCCTGCGTTTTGAGCGCGTTTTGCATGGTCCTGGCGTTTGCTGCGCGGCGCGGGCAAAGGACGGGCCGCGCGTCCGGGCTATCTTGCCCTTGACAAATTTTTGCCGGTTTGGCTATATTGCTCAATTCCTGCCTGACGAGAAAGACGCGGAGAGGTGTCCGAGTCGGCCGAAGGAGCTCGCCTGCTAAGCGAGTATGCGGGGACAACCTGCATCGAGAGTTCGAATCTCTCCCTCTCCGCCAATAACAAATAAAAACGGCGAGTTACCGGTAAGGTGACTCGCCGTTTTTTGTCGTTTTTCCGAGCCGCAGCAAAGGCGCGGCTTGCGCATACTTTCGTTCCCGCACAATCCGCAAAGGATATTTCCTTTGCTTCCTGTGGCATAAAAGGCTCCTTTGCCGTAATGTGGTTCTGAAAACAGTGCGGCGAAACCGCACCTTCGGTGACGACCTACGCCGCTCACGCTACAAAACTGCAAGAAGGCCGAAGGACAAGTTGCTGGCGTCGTTATTGCCTTCCTGTCGTCAAACGAGTATTCTCCTCGTTGGAGGCAACCCATGAACACCATTCAGCAAACCGTCCATATTCCGGCTGACCGCCGCCTGCGCCTTGATTTGACCCTGCCGGAGGATATTCCAGAAGGGCAGGCGGAAATGACGGTAATTTTTTCACCACACACAATGCCCAAAACATTCTTTCAGCCTGCCGCCGAGAAATCCCTGAGGGATTATCCCGCTTGCGGTATGTGGGCGGATAGAGAGGATATGCGTAATCCCGTGGAATGGATCAGAAAGCAGCGGGATTCCAACCGTTATGATTATTGATACGGATGTTCTGATTTGGTTTTTCCGCAGTAACGCGCAAGCGATAACTGAACTTGAGAGCATAGCGCCAAGCAACCGTTTTGTTTCCATCTTCTCTCCCGTACCCGCGAATGCAACTATATCAAAGCATTTCCAATATACCGAATGGTGAATTTCTGATCCGAACCGCCTGCTAAGCGAGTATGCGGGGACAACCCGCATAGAGAGTTCGAATCTCTCCCTCTCCGCCAATAACAAATAAAAACGGCGAGTTACCGGTAAGGTGACCCGCCGTTTTTTGTCGTTTTTCCGGGCCGAAGCAAAGGCGCGGCTTGCGCGTATTTTGCGGCCAAACCTCATCAGGCAGGCCGATATCCCAATGGCCGCATATTTTTTTGCAGGGCGCAAAAAAACACGGCTGCGTTTCGGATTCTGAAACGCGGCCGTGGCAGTGTGTCCCGAGAGTTGACCTGAGTATGTCCGTTCACATAGGGAAGAGCCTGTACGCCCCGCTGGCGGCACACGACGCGGGAAACAGGAGAGGAAGCGACATGCCGAAAAAACTGACCGACGCCACCGCTACGCACAAGACTCTGCTGTTGTTCACGCAGCTTCTCTTTTCCGGCAGACGGCTTTGGCTCACGGAACTGGCAGAGCGGTTTCAGTGCTCAAAGCCCACCATCATGCGGATGGTGGAGACTATCGAAGTCTCCGGCGTGGCGGAAATTGAGACGGACATAGAGCGTAGCGGTCAGGCCAGGGGCAGGCGATGGTACCAGTTGAAGAATCTGCCGGGCACACCGCATATCTGCCTGACGCGCAATGAGGTGGAGAAATTGTCTTTCTGCCGGGATTTGTTGCAACGTCTTCTGCCTGACGGCATTGAGCGCGTTATCGCCGAAGGCATCGCCAAAGTGTCCACTCTGATGGAGCGGTCCGGGGAACGGGGAGAGGCGACCCTGCCCAGAGCCGCCCGCGTGTCCTGGGGACGCATTGATTACACGCCGTTCCAGACCCATATGGAAACTCTGCTCAGGGCCATTCCCTCCCATACGGTCTGTGCCGTGGAATACCGCGAGGTGGAATACAAGTTTCCCGACAAAGGGCTGCAACGTTACGAGTTCGTTCCAGTGCGCCTGACCGCCGAGGATGAGGCGCTGAACGCGGAAGGCTGGCTGGTGACAGGCAGGGGCAGGCCGGAAACGAAGCATCCGCTGACGCTTGCGATCCACCGCGTCTGTTCCTGCGTCCCGACGCGCCGCGTTCTGGAGGATTGCCCGCCCCTGCCCGAACATCAGGGAGCCTTCGGTCTGGTCGGTTATGAAGCCTTCCCAGTCCGCATTGTCTTTGACGAGGTTTTCAGCGGCTACATTCAGGAACGCGTGTGGAGCGAGGATCAGGAAATTGTCGCCCTGCCCGACGGCAGGGTGGAACTGCGCTTTTCCGCCACCGACAGCGACGAGCTTATCGGTTGGGTCTTCAGCTTCGGCAACGGCGCGGAACTGCTTGAACCGGAATGTTTACGCCGACAAATCAGGGCGGAATTGGAGGACATGCTGGGCATGTACGAAGGGGAAGAAGGCGGGAAGTGAGGGAATTCAGCGCCCGGCCAGGATTGTGACCAGCCGGTAGACTATGCGCACGTCTCTGGCAGGCAGGCGGGGAAGGCAGGCGGCCAGTTCGGCCAGAAGTTCCTCCCGTCCCTGCTCGTGCTCCGTTTC
>JAITRF010000083.1 GCA_031288535.1 Desulfovibrio sp.
GATTGTCGCCTGACGGCGGGCGCAGCCCGCCTGCGCCAATCCCGCGGACGGTGTTACGCTTCGCTTCACACCGTCAGAGCATTTTATCGGAAAGATACTTTCAATGACAAAATGCTCTACTGATATACGTGCTGGAGCGGTTCAACCTCTTCAAGGTCGAACCGCTCCACCTTCTTGTCCGGTGTTGTACTGCATGGCGTACAGCTTGGCATAAAGCGGACTCAATGACAACAGTTCATCATGTCGTCCCCCGGCCAGCACCCGGCCCTTGTCGATGACCAGGATGCGATCCGCATCCAGAACGGTGGACAGGCGGTGCGCGATCACAATGCTGGTACGGTGGGCCATGAGGTTTTCCAAAGCGGCCTGCACGATGCCCTCGGATTCGGAATCCAGGGCGCTGGTAGCCTCATCCAGGATCAGAAGCGGGGCATCCTTGACCAGGGCATGGGCAATGGACAGACGCTGTTTCTGACCTCCGGAAAGTTTCACGCCGCGCTCGCCGATTATCGTATCATAGCCGTCTGGCAGGGTCGAAATGAAGACGTCGGCATAGGCCGCAGCCGCGGCAGCCTTCATTTTTTCCTCGTCGGCATCGGGAACACCGTAGAGGATGTTGTCCCGCACGGACATGTTAAAAAGAAAGGTTTCCTGGGAAACCATGGCGATCGTCTTACGCAGGGACTCCAGGGAGTATTCGCGCAAGGGAATCCCGTTTATGCTGACGCTTCCTTCCTGAGGATCGTAAAAACGCGGGATAAGGTTGGCAAAGGTGCTTTTCCCGGCCCCGGAGGGGCCGACCAGGGCGACCTTCTCCCCGGCTCTGACGGAAAAGGACACCCCGTCCAAGGCTCTTGTCCCGTCCGGATAACAGAACACGACGTCGGCAAAGACCAGTTCCCTGAACGGCCCTTCCAACACCTTGTCGCCCCCCGCTTCCGCGGCCAGATCGGGGTTGTCCAGAAAGCCGAAGGCGCGCTCCGCCCCCGCCAGGGCCGCATTTATGCCGAAGTTGGCCCCGTTGAATTTCCTCACCGGCTCGTACATCAGAACCAGGGCGGTGATAAAGGAAAAAAAGGCGCCGGGGCTTTGTCTGCCGTCTATGACCTGTATGCCGCCGACCAGAAGCACCAGGCATACGCCGACGGCAGCGGCGAGTTCCGCGCTGACCGAGGCCCAGCCGCTGATGAGCGTGGCCTTCATGGACAAGCCGGCGGTTTTTTTATTCTCCACGTCAAACCTCTCCATTTCGCGCCTTTCCGCGCCGAAGGCCTTGACTACCCTGATGCCGGAAAGCACCTCCTGAAGCAGAGAGTTGATGTCTCCTGCCAGTTCAAGCCCTTTGCGGTTCACCCTGCGCATACGCCGGCCGAAGTGCGCCAAAGGAAACACTATGAGCGGAACCCCTATCCCGGCCCACAGGGCCAGTTCCGCATTCTGCAGGACAACCACCACGGCCAGGCTGATCAGGGTTATTATCTGGCGGATCAGGGTGACCACTGCCGGCATGCTGGAGCGGATCAGGGAGACGTCGGTCATGACCTGGGACATGAGGACGCCGACGCGGGAAGAATCAAAAAATCCGACAGGCAGCCTGATAATTTTGTCGTACATCTCGTCGCGCAGTACTTCGAGCACCTTAAGCCCGCAACGCTGCATCAGGTAGTTCTGCAGGAGCTTCATCGCGGCCTTGAGGAGCGTCACCCCCACGAAGGCCAAAGGCAAAATCAGGAGAACTCCGTGGTTTTTGTTCACGAAGATTTCATCCATGGCCGGCTTGACCAGCCAGGCGGTGAAGGCGTCACAAAGCCCTGCCGCGCTCATGAACAAGCAAGCGAAAAAAATATGCACCTTGTAAGGCAGAAAATAACGGAGACAGCGTCTGAAGAGGGCGAAATTCTTGCCTCTCTCTCCGGATAAAAGAGCTTTCAGTTGAGTTTTCCCCTGTTTGCGGCTAGGCGGAAAGCTCAAGGCTCTGGCCGGGCCGCATTTTCAAAATCCGGCAGGCCGGAACCCTGATGGACAGTTCTTTCTCGAATTCAAGCGTATCTTGGGCAAGCACCGGGAAAGTCCCCCAGTGCATGGGCACTGCGGCTTTGCATTTCAGCATGGAAGCGGCCAGGGCCGCCTGCCGGCCGTCCATGGTATAGAAACCGCCGGTCGGCAAAAGAGCCAGGTCTATGGCGAACAAATCGCCCCAAACGGCCATGTTGGCGAAAATTCCGGTGTCTCCGGCATGATATATGGTATATCCGTCTTCCAGACGGATGATGAACCCGACCGGAGCGCCGGACGCGCTGGTGTGAAAAGCCTCTGTCATCGTTACGGCCACGCCTTTGAACTTTACCGTTCCGCCGATGTTGAAGCCGCCGCCGTTCAGAATCTGCCGCTCCGGCACCCCCTGCGCGCACAGCCCTTCCACCAGGCCGACCACGCCCGCAAGCGCGGCCCCGCTTTGCGTACAGACGGCGACGGTTTCGCCCAGATGATCGGCATGATCATGGGTGACAAGCACGAGATCCGGTCTGGCCTCACCCCGCAGGACGGAGGCCGGAGCGGCGGCGCCTCCGAAAAAGGGATCGATCAGGATGCTGCATCCGGCTGTCCGGATCTGAAAATTCGCGTGTCCGTGCCAGGTAAGCGTGAAAGACATGACTATCCTCCTGTGGCGTAAATTCAAGCCACGGATTTCCGCATGGAAACCCGTGGTCAGCCATCGGGCCGATGCCGCCGCGAAGCGCGCGGGCCGGTCGTAAACCGCGCAATCCTGCCGGCGATCTCCGCATTGAAAAGTTTACCTGTCAATACGGATGTCTGTAAAGAGTTTAGTTTTTAACGCACAGATCAGCAGTCCGCATCCGTGCCCTTGCCTTCGAGGCGGCGACGAGCCCTGATCAGCCTTTTCCAGATAAAAAGCTCAATATCCTCATCTTTTACCGCCTCAACCGGGATCTCGGCCCTGGCCATGGCCCTGTGCCCGCCGGCGGAACCCAGATCGCCGAAAACCTGCCGGGACAGGTGGCCCAGGTTGCGCGAAACCCCGTCACCGCGAAAGATGATCACCAAGACGTCGTTATGGCGTCCGCACACCGCAACCCAGCGAATCTCATAAACCCGCATGAGAAAATCCGCTATGTTCACGAGGATGTCCGGATTGCCCACTTCTCCCGCATAACAGTAACGGCCGGAAACACCCAGGCTATAGAGGCCCGTGCAGGCCCGGGCGAAGGTTTTGAGCCAGACTTCGTGAAATTCGCTGCACGCGATGCGCGAGAGCAGGTGCTGATCCGCGAAGCGCGCGAGATAGCGAAAGGCGCGCAGGTCCACATCCGAACAATGGCGCTCGAAATTGCCGGTATCAGTCTTTATGCCGAACTGCAAGGCAGTGGCAAGGAGTTTGCCGGGGCGTATTTTCAGGTTGTAAAGCAATTCGGTCAACAAGGTGCTGGTCGCCCCGTATTCCGGGCGTATTTCCACAAACGGCGCAACAATCTCATGATGCTCGGGCAGGGGATGATGATCGACGATCAGGGTGAAAGGCAGAGCATTGAAGGCCGGGTGGTGTCCCGGCTGCGAATCCAGCAGGGCGAAATAGTCAAAGTCCTTTGCCGTGTCCGCCCCGAACTCCAGCATGCGCACATGCGTATAGTGCGCCATGGCCAGGTTGTCGGGCCGGGAGAGGACGTTTACCTTGGCAATTTCCGCCGCATGCACCCGGCGGCTCAAAATGCGCTTCAAGGCCAGGGCCGAGGCCATGGCGTCGGGATCGGCGTTGATCAGGACGAGCCAGCGCTGGTCACGCGCGAGCATACGCGGAAAATCCTCCAGGCTGTTGATGCGGCGGAAATAGGCCATGCGTTCCTCGAAATGGACGTCTATACCTGTATATCGTAAAATCGGGCAAAGCGGCAACACGCCAAAGGCATCCGCCCAAGGCTGACGCATCTAAAATTTTATATTGTTAATTCAGAATATTATGATATATGTCTTTGAGATTCGCGGCGGAGGCAAAGCCGCCTTGCTCCTTCGAAGCCTGCGGCTTCGGACGATGCTTGGGCATCGTCGCAAGGCCGACGCAATAAGATGCGTCAGCCTTGGGCATCCGCTCCGCTCTGGAGGAGCGGCATCTGCAAGCTGTCGCATAAAATGTTGAGTATCCACACAGGTTGCAGGGCGATGATGGATTGTGGATGGAGGATAGCCTTTCCGGGCGGGAAGTGATATGAGAAGTAATCGCCCGCCCTGTGTATCCGATTTCCGGAGACTTGAATGGCAGAGACATCCTTTGAGACGCTCGGCACGACTCCGGTTCCCGGCGAAACCCCGGCCGGCGAGGATGCCCGCTATGAGCCGGAATACGCCGCCGTGCTTGAAGAGATCGAGAAACTGAGCTTTTCCGGGCAAGGAGCGGCCGTTTCCTGGCCGGCCATAGAAAAAAACGCGGCGCTGATTCTTTCCGAAAAATCGAAGGATCTGCAGATCGCCTCCTATCTGGGCGTTGCCCTATGGCAGAACAGGGGCCTTGAGGGTTTGTCGGACGGCGTACGCGTGCTTGCCGGTTTTCTGGAAACCTTCTGGGAAACCGGGTGGCCCTCCCTTAAACGCTTGCGCGCCAGGGTTAACGCCATCGACTGGTGGCACGAACGCACCTCCGGTTTTCTACAGGACGCCGCCGGCCGCATGCTTCCCATCACTGGAGAACTGCAGAAAAATTTGCTGGACCAGCTCGCCAGACTGGACGATCTCGTTTCCTCGCTCATGCCTGACGCATCGTCCCTGCGCGATCTCACCGCCGCCGTCCGGCGGCTTTCCGTTGTCCGGGAGGCGCATGACGGACAGCCCCTTGCCCAAGAAACCGCGACACGGGAGACGCCGGCCGGCGATGCCGCGCCTCCGCCGGCTTCCCGGCAGCCCCCGGCCCCGCCCGCCGTTGCCGAATCGGATGACCCCGCCGTCCTGCGCCGCCATTTCGTGGCGGCGGGGCTTGCCTACCTTGCCGCGGCCCGCCGCGACGAACCCGGCAACGCCTCGCTTTGGCAATTGTCGCGCCTGATCATATGGGGAGGCATAACCTCGCTTCCCGTAGCGTCCGAAGACGGACAGACCCTTCTGACCGCTCCCGATATGGACGCCCTTGCGCAGACGCGCCGGAAGCTGAGCACGGGCAACGCTCTGGAAGCGGCCTTTGAGGCGGAGGATTTTTTTGCCACAGCCCCTTTCTGCCTGGACGCCCAGGAAATCGCGCACTCGGCCCTGGCCTCTCTCGGCCCGCAATTTGTCGATGCGGCGAGTCGCGTTGCGGAAGAAAGCGTAAGGTTTCTCTCACGCCTCCCTGGTTTGGATAAACTTTCGTTTGTCGACGGCACGCCATTTGCTTCGCCAGAGACAATCGTCAGGCTGCGAGAAGCCGCTTCAGGCGCATCACGAGGAAGCAGCCCGCACACGGTCGGCGGCGAACCTTTCGAAACCGCCCTGGCCTCAGCCAGGGATCTGATGGCCCAAAACAGGCTCTCCGATGCTCTTGCCGCACTGGATGCCGCCAAAACGGAATCTCCGGCGGCAAACCTGCGTCTGCGCGCGCATCAGTTGCGCCTGTTGCAAGAGGGCGGCAGGGACGAAGCGGCCCGGGCTCTGGCCGAAGCCCTGTTGCAGGAGGTGTCGGCGCGCGACCTGGACAACTGGGACCCCCAACTCGCGCTTGAAGCGCTCATAGCCGTGCAACATACCCTCTTTCCGGACAAATCCCGTTACGAACAGGAACTGCGCGACGTGCGCCGGCGCATTGCGCGACTGTCCCCGGCCGCCCTGGATTAAGCGATGCCAACCGTTCTGGACGACATCCTCGCAACGGCTCGGGACACGCAATGGCCGCCGGATTCCACGGCCGTCATCGACGGGTTGCGCGCGTTGCTGCGGCTGTCCGGCACGGACGCCGCGAATGCATCTCCGGCGCTGGCGGACTATCTGATCGCCCTTGTGGACGGCAAAATTTCCGAGCAGGTCAACGCCATCCTGCACCACCGGGATTTCATGGCTCTGGAATCCACGTGGCGCGGTCTGCGGTTCCTGGCGGACAGGCTGGATTTCAGCCAGAACATTCTGCTGGAGTACATAAACGTATCCAAAGACGACCTGCTGCGCGATTTCCAGGATTCGCCGGAAGTTGTGAAGTCCGGGCTGTATCGTCATATATATACCGCGGAATTCGGCCAGTTCGGCGGCATCCCGGTCGCGGCCGTCATTGCGGGCTATACGCTCACGCCCGGCCCACAGGACATGCAGTTGCTGCAATATGCCGCCTCCGTGGCGTCAATGGCCCACGCCCCCCTTTTCGCGGCGGCCGGAAAAGAATTTTTCGGGTTGGACGAATGGCGCGGCCTGCCTGACATCAAAGACCTGCCCGGCATTTTCGACTCACCGCGCTACGCCCGTTGGAACAGCTTCCGCGAAAGCCCCAACGCACGGTATGTGGGTCTTGCTCTGCCGGGGTTTCTGTTGCGCCTGCCGTATGGCGAGGACGGCGCGTCCGCCGCGGCCTCATTTAATTTTACCGAAGAAACCGACCGCGAGGATGCCTTCTGTTGGGGGAACACGGCCTTCGCGCTGGCGGACAGGCTCGGCGACAGTTTCGCCAAATACCGCTGGTGCGTGAACATCATCGGTCCGGATGGCGGCGGCCGGGTGGAAAACCTTCCCTGCAGCCGTCACCAAGCCATGCGGGGCATACAGGATAAAATCCCGACCCGGGCCATCGTCACGGAACGCCGCGAGTTTGAACTGGCCGAACTCGGCTTCATTCCTTTGGTCGCCGACAGGACGCGGCACGAAGCGGTTTTCTTTTCCGCCAACTCCGCTCTGAAGCCTAAAACCTTCCCCCAAACAGCCAAAAACGCCCCGGCGGAAATCAACTCCCGCCTGTCCACGCAATTTCCCTACATGATGCTCATGAACAGACTTGCTCACTATCTCAAGGTGTTGCAGAGGGAAAACATGGGGTCGTGGAGGGGACGGGGTGAACTCGCGCTTGAGTTGAACAAATGGATCAGCCGGTATGTAACCGCCATGGACACGCCAGACGCGCTTACCCGCAGCAAACGCCCCTTGCGCATGGCGCACGTTGATGTTAGGGAACTGGAAAACGAGGCAGGCTGGTATGCCGTTACCGTGCTCGCCCGACCGCACTTCAAATACATGGGCGTCAATTTTACCTTATCCCTGGAAGGAAGGCTCGAAAGGCAAACGCCCGGTGACAGTGCCGTGGGCAATGCGCGGACACCATGATATATTCCAGAAAATCACAGTTCGTGTTGCTGTTATGCTGGCTTCTCAGCATGACCGTCATGTACGTCCGGACAACCGGAAAACATGCTCTCTGGCTTGTCAAAGCTGACGAACTGATTGTCGATCGCGCTCAGAAGGCACGATTAGGCCCCGTGCCGGAGATGCCGGTCCCGGCGACTCCGCCCGTACCGACGATGACGCCGCCGCCGCCGCCCGTACCGGATCCGGCGCCCAGACCCGCCGCAGATCCGTCACTGAACCGCTGCCTTGCCGTGCGGGTCAACCAGGACACGGACAACAACGCGGACATACTGAAAGTGGAACTGGATTACGTCGCCGCGCAAACAAAAGGGTTCACCTTTAAAACGGCGCACGGCTATTGCCTTGTTGACGCGCCCGTCTTCGTCGTCGAGTTGGGGGAACCATGGACGTCCGACATAGGGAACGCTTCGTTTCCGGGCACGATGCCGCAAATTACCGGTCTGGACCTGATCGTTTCCAAGTCGCGGCACCTGCGCCTGCTCGTCCGTACCCGGTCCATGCGCATCGCACAAGACGCGAAGCTCCACATATCGCCCACAGACACGGGGATGAGGGTGGAAATACGACTGCCCCGCCAGCAGTAATATGTGCGGTTTATACATTTTCGAATTAAACCGCTCTGATCAGCGCTTCCCTGAATCGCTCCAACGGGGCTGTTCCCTGTAGCGTTTGAACAGAGCGAGCACACGGGCCACGTAGGTTCGCGTTTCTGCATAGGGAGGCAGGCCGCTATGTCGGCGGACGGCATCGGGTCCGGCGTTGTATGCGGCAAGGGCAAGTTCCAGGCTTGAGAACTCCCGCAGAAGTGAGGCAAGATAGCCCGCGCCCGCGTCAAGGTTCGCATCGGGGTCGAAAAAGTCACGCAGGCCGAGTTTTCTGCCTGTTTCCGGCATGATCTGCATGGCGCCGCGGGCTCCTTTGGGCGACACGGCGTTCGGGTCGAAGTTGGACTCGGCTTTCAGCACGGCGGTCAGCAAAGCTTCCTCAACCCCATGGCGGATGCTCGCGCGCCTGATGCGGTCAAGCCACTCCCGGGGCGCCCCTCCGCTTGGGGCCGTACCCCGCGAGACTGAGGCAACCGGCGGCGCTACACCCAAGATGCGCAGCGGGGGAACGCTTTTCGGGGAACGGGCCTCACGCAGCATGGTGACATGTTTTCCCCAGGCCGCGGTACGGTTCAAAGGAACGTCCCGGATCGTCATCCGACCGCGCGCGTTTTCCGCCGCGGCAAACAATGCCGCGCTGCAGGCGATGGAAAGCAGGAGCATCGAACGTATGGACATGTATTACATCCAAAACCGAAAATCCCAAAAAACATTGACTGGGGAGGCGGGTCTGGGCATGAATGCACGTACGAAGCCGGACGATGCATGCGTGGCGTTCATGCCGTCCGCCAGAGCAGCCGCATCCTCCGTGTGGCACAAACCATATCGGCCATGACGCCGGAAACTTAACGCCATCCGGATCGGTCAATTCATGTGCTGCATAAATCGATCAACCCCATCTGCCAGCGACACGGTGCGTTTGAATCCGGCCATGCCGCGCCTCGCGCTTGCGCTGTCCGCCATACTGATCTGCACGCTTCTCGCCGGATGCGGCGCTTCCGGGCAACCGAAGCCGGCGCTGGAATCCGACCGGCCCGATCTGGTTCTCTGGCCGCGGGCCGAAAAGGCCGTACGGTTGCGCTTCAAAGCGGACAGGGACCTCAACATGTACGACTCGAAAGGGCACAGCATCCAGATCTGCGTATACCAGCTCGACAAGCCGGAGGCTTTTCTGAACCTCGCCAAAACGCAGGAAGGCATTACGACGCTGCTCGAAGCCGGGCAGTTCGACAAATCCGTCAAAAACGCCGTCCGCCTGTTCATGCAACCTCTTGAGGAAACCGTTTTTGAACTGGACAGGGCGGAAAACGCGACATTTGTCGGCGTCGTGTGCGGGTATTTCGATTCCACACCGGAAAATTCCGCAAAAACGTGGGAGATAAAACCCCTGATGACCACAACGGGCCACCTGTTCTGGAAATCGACAACCTACAGCGCCGGAACGCTGGATCTGGCGTTGCGCCTCACCTCTCACGCCTTGGCGGAAGACGGCGGGGCAAAGGCGGGAATCGCAACAAAAACCGGGGGACGGCAATGAAAGGAAACAGGCCCGTATTCTGGAGCCAGGGGCTTTTTTTACACCCGCAGCATTTCCAGGCCGCGGACGAGGCCACGGCAGGACAGATCGACCTGTTGCGCCTGTACGGATTGCCTTATTTTTGGGGCGTGCGCCGCCTGGTCTTCACCGGATCCGCTCCCAACCATGCCGTTTCCGTCGAACGCCTCGAAGCCGTTTTCCCCAGCGGCGCCGTAGTCAACGTGCCGTTCGACGCACCCCTTGCCCCGCTGGCTCTGGGCAGCGACTGGCCGGCGCCCGACAAGCCGGGAACACTCTACCTCGGCCTCGCGCTGCCCAAAAGCGGCGGCGCCAACGCCGCCCCGGAATCAGGCGAATTCGCCGGCACACGGTTCGTCTACTCCGAGGAACCAGACGCCATGCCGGACATGTACGGCGCCTCCGCACCGTCTCCCGTGCAGCGTCTCAAGTACGCGCCAATCCTGATCCGCGATATGGACCTCGACCGTTACGCGGACTTTGAACGCCTGCCCATAGCCGTTCTGCGGCGCGCGGGTGAGCATATCGAGCTTGAGCGCCAGTTCCTGCCTCCGCTGCTCTGTCTGGACGCGAGCGCCCACCTGTCGGCCATGGTCAGGGAAGTGCGGGACGCTGCGCTTTCCTGCGCCGGACGCCTGGCGGGATACAAGACAACGCTTGGCGCCGATGTCCCCGACATGCGCTTCACGCTAAACTTTACCGCCCTGGGCATCCTGAACAGGCACATCCCGGCCCTGGCGCATCTCCAGTCCGCTCCGAACACGCATCCCTGGCACATATACGGCGCGTTGCGCGTTTTCGCGGGAGAACTCTCCACTTTTTACGACGATGTGGACTGTCTCGGCCGCGCATCCGACAATCTGGCCGGCGTTCCGGAGTACATCCACGACGACCCGGGGGCGTGTTTCGGCCCCCTTTGCGGCCTGCTGGCAAAACTTTTGGCGAACCTCGGCATTGACGAGTCCAGGACGCTGCACCTGCTGCCCGACCCTCCCTATTTTTCCGCGGACGTCCCGGAAAATTTCATCACCCCGTCGTGCCGTTACTGGCTCTGGGTCCGCGCCGACGCGATGACCGAGACCATGGCCGGAGAGTTGCCGCGTTTCGTCAAACTCGGCGCGCGCGACCGGTTGAACCTTATCATTGCCAAAGCGGTATCCGGCGTGCCTCTGGCAAGAACCCCCTCCGCTCCCCCGGGATTCCTGAAACGCCCGGATGCCGCCTGGTACAGCGTGGACACCGCCCATCCGCTGTGGCAGAGCATCGTGGGGCAGGGGAAGGTCAGCCTGTTCTGGGAAGGGGCGCCGGAGGGGGCGGAAGTGCGACTCGTGGCAACGGGACGGTGACCCATGGCAGCGGATTATTTCAACGAAGCCCTACTTACGGCCATGCTTGCCGCCTCCAACGATGCGGGAGAAACGCCTCCGCCCGATCCGGACGGCGAGGACCAGACGCGGGCCGACACGCTCCGGGAACGCCTGATAGCGCTCATGGACCGGGCGGACAAAAACGCCGTGCAGGCGGGCATACCCAACGATCTGGTTGAAGCGGCGGACTTCGCCGCCTGCGCCTTCATTGACGAAACGCTGCTCTCCTCCGCCTCTTGGCGCGGCCGTCCGGACTGGCTGAAAACGCCGCTCCAATTCGCACGGCACGGTACGGCGACAGCCGGAGAAGATTTTTACCGCATACTGGACGCCCTTCTTGAAAGCGCCGGGGAAAAAACTCCCGTGGCGCTGCCGCTGAAAGCGCACGCCTCCGGAAACGCGCCGACTCCGGAGGAAACCGGGCAACGCGGTCCGCTGCACGCCGTCCTGGAGATCTTCGCGCTCTGCCTCGCGCAGGGCTTCACCGGCATGTGTTACGGCAATCCCGAAGCCGTCCGTGAGAGATTGGACAAAATCGGCCACTTCGTCCCGGCCGTGCGCCATCGCGCCGAACCTCCTTTCCTGGCGCCAGCCGGGAAGGCGGAGGAACAGGGACTGTTGCGCAGGGCGGCAGACATGTTCCGGCGCTTCGACACGCTGGACTGGATTCTCTGGATCATCCCCCCGGTTTTGACGGCGTTGCTTTACCGCGTCTGCGAAATGAGGCTTGACCAGCTTCTCCAACCGTTTTTGCAGGGGAACGCCCCGTCATGAAAGGCATGCTGAAAACATTCTTCCGCCTGCTGGGCTGGACGCTTGTCCTCGCCATCGCCGTCGCCGGGCTGTACCTGCTCTCCATCCGACTGGATTTGCCCGAAAGCGCCGTCGCGGCCGGCGCCGCCCTTATCACCGCCCTGGCGCTCGGAATCGTGCTGGTTCGCAGGATATTCGTCCGCCGTCGACGGCGGTTGCAGGTCCAGACAATCGTGACCCTGGACTCCCCAGGCATCCCGGACGCGCCGAGCAGTCGTCTGATCGACAACCGCTGGAACAGGGCGGTATCCATCATGCGCAAGTCCTACCTCGGGCGACGGGGAAATCCCCTTTACGCTCTGCCCTGGTATATGGTCATGGGCAGGACCGGCGCCGGCAAATCCTCGTCCATCGCGCATTCCGGACTGAACGCCATGCAAACGGACGTTGGCCCGGACGATGTGGAAAAAAGCACACGCAACTGCGACTGGCACTTTTTCCGCGAAGCCGTTGTGATGGATACGGCGGGCCGCTATGCCGTTCCCCTGAACGAGGCCGAGGACGGCGCAGAATGGCGGGAGTTTCTCGCCAGACTGGCCAGATACCGGCGCAAGGAACCTCTCAACGGCTTGGTAATCGCCGTCGCCGCCGACACGCTCCATGGCGAAGGAGAGCATCTCCTGCCCGAAGCGCGCTGCCTGCGCCGCCGCATAGACGAAATCATGCGCATCCTGGGCGCGAAATTCCCGGTCTACCTTATGGTGACCAAGATAGACCTGCCGGCCGGGATGGCCCATTTCCTGGAGGGCCTGCCTGAAGACTCAAAAAAACAATGCATGGGCGTTCTCGTCCAATCCCCGGAGAAAAGAAACCTTCTGCCGGTCGACGCGCAGATTTCGAACGCGCTCCGCACCCTGGCGGATCGTCTGCGAAACTTCTGCCTGTTCGCCGAAAGCCCGAGCATTGACGACGTTCCCTCCCCGCACCGCATCTTCGCCTGGGAAGAACTCCGGGCCATGCTGCCCGCGCTTGGCGCTTACGCGAATGAACTCTTCGCGGCGAACCCCTACCAGGAAACGCCGTTGCTGCGCGGCATCTTCCTCTCCAGCGCGATGCGCGGCCAACAGGAGAACAGCCGCGCGTTCCCCGCGCTGAGCGATCTCGGGCGTCGCGTTTTCCGCATCCGGGAAACCGCCGGAGGGGTCTTTCTGCAGGACTTTTTCGGCCGCGTGCTGCCGGTGGACCGGCCTCTTCACCGTCCAATCGCCGAATATCTGCGCTGGCGGTCCTCTGTACGAACGGTCGCCTACGGAGCAATGCTGCTCGCGACATTCGGCCTCGGCGCGCTGTTTTGTCTCTCTTACCAGCGCAACGCCGGCCTGCTTGACCGGATGGACCTCCCCAGGACCACGCTGGCCGATGCGGGCATGACGCGCCGCCTGCTGAATTTCGAGCAGCGGTTCCGCGACGAGGCGCAGCTTGAAAAAGAGGTTGGCAGCGGTTTTCTCCCAAGCATGGGATTTGAGCAGGCGAAGGCCGCGTACCGGGCGTACGCCGATGCCCTGAATGATTCCTTTTACCGGGATGTGCTCAACGCAGCCCTTCCCGCCCTTGACGAAAAACGCAGCCGTCTCACCGCCGACACGGACGACAGGGAATTTTTTATTCTGATTTCGGACATCATCTGGCGTTATGATGTTCTGGCCGCAGTAAACCAGGGCAAAAGCTTTGAAGAAATCCTGAAAATTCCCGCCATGCCGCAGGGCATCCTTCAGGCCCTCGGCCTTGGCGACGCGCCGCAGCTTGGCCCGTCCGCAGCTTACAGCGTGGCCCGCAGCATGTACTCGTTGCGCGACCCTGCCGAGCGCGGGCAATTATTGCGGACCATGCGCGCTACGCTGGCGCAGCTTCCGGAAACCAAATCCCAGTCGCTCCACTGGATCGTGCAGCGCGCGGGCATGCTGTCGACGCTTGCTACGGTGCGCGGCGAAGCGTTCTGGCCCGGTTCCCGGGGCGGGAGCCTGCACGATGTGACGCTTGACCCCGTGTATACCAAAGACGGAATGGCTGTTACCCTGGACTATCTGGACAATTTGAACCTGATCCTGGCCGACGATGCGCTGAAACCCTCTACAGAGGAATTTTTGCGCTGGTACGCAACGAACTACCAAATCGCCTGGCAGCGGTTCGCCCTTGATTTTGCCGACAAGGCCTCCGAACTGGCCACGTTGCCGGCCAGAAGCGAAGCCGTCTCGCTGATGGGTACGGATAACAATCCCTATTTCGCCCTCCTCATACGAATGGACGAGGAACTGCAAGCGGTTCGCCGGTATTGCAATCCCCCGCCCGCCTGGATGGACGATCTCGCGGTCCTTGCGCAATCCTTGCGGGAGCTCGCAAGGCTCGACCCTGAAAAGGAAAAGTCCTCCATCGTGCAGCGCCTGAAAACCGGCGCGCAGGACATATCCGGCGACCTCATCGACGCGGCGGACGCCGAGGCGCGGGAACGGGACATGAAAGCCAGGTTGCTTGCCAAGGATATCCGGACTTACCTCGACTCGTTACGCGACCTCATCCGCTTCACCATGGGAAACGACCTTGCCTTCAACGCCGTCAAGGATGCCATGCCCAACGAGAACAACCCGCGCGCGGCGCAGGCCCCCCTGTCTCTCACCGTCGCCGCCGCGCACGCCATGAACGCCGGTCTCAACCCAAACGCGGCGCAGGATTCCCCGGTATACGCCCTGGTTACCGGCCCCCTGGATTTTTTCATGCGGCGCCTGATGAACGGGGCTTCCTGCCAGATTCAGGCCATGTGGGAGGGAAACGTGCTTGCCAAGGCCGGGAGGCTTGCGCCGTCCCAGCTCGAGCAGGCGCTGTTCGCCGAAAAGGGCGGCATCGTGCGGGATTATGCCGACAACACCCTTGAGTTCTTTCTGAACCGCACCCTGACCGGCTATGAACCGGAGACACTGGCCGGCAGGAGCATGCCGTTCGAGACGAAATTCCTCGCCTTCCTCAATTCCGGCACAAGCGGATACAAACCGGTGCGTGACGAGTACGGCGTGACTATCGCGGCGCTTCCGGCGGAAGTCAACGACGGCGCGGCTGATACGCCCTACGCCGTGGAACTGTCGTTGTCCTGCTCGCGAAAAAAACAGGAACTGGTCAATTACAACAGCCCGGCGTCAACCCGGTTCACCTGGCGGCAGGACACCTGCGGGGACACGAACCTGTCCATCCGCTTCAAGACCCTCACTCTGGATGTGTTGTACGCTGGAGAAAACGGTTTCATAAACTTCCTGAACGATTTTCAGTTCGGAACGAAAACGTTCAAAGCCAGGGACTTCCCGGATCAGGAGGCCATGCTGGGCAAACTCGGAGTCAGCGACATTGTTCTGGGCTATCGAATCTCGGGCGCGGAAGACCTCCTGAGCGGCCACCGCTTCGCCCCGGGGGAGTTGCCGTTCGTCGCGGCGGAATGCAAACGGTAAAGGACGCGGCATGCACGACCTGACCCTTCTGGAACGCATCGACTCCATGGAAAACGCCCGGAACGGAACGACGGAACGGCAACGGCTCGAACGCTCGCTTGTACGCCATCTTACCTCGATCCTTAACACACGACGCGGAAGCGTTCCCATTGCGCCGGATTACGGCATCGCAGACGTGACTGACCTCGGCCGCAGCTTTACCGAAGAGAGCGTGGCTGAATTCAAGACGGACCTGGAACACGTCATCATGCGCTATGAGCCCCGCCTCGTCGCCGTGCGGGTGGAGTACTCCCCGCGGCCGGACACGCCGCTGTCGGCCGCCTTCGAAATAGAGGCCGCCGTCAACACGGAATACGGCCGCCAAACCCTGCGTTTTGAGACGACGCTGGACGTGACGGGCGCGGTGCGTCTTTCCGGAGGAGCCTCCTGATCCATGGACACGGCATGGTACTATCAAAGAGAACTGAAGCAATTGCGGACGCTCGCGGCGGAATTTTCCAGGGCGCACCCGGCTGTCGCCCCGTTGCTTGCTGGCCCATCGTCCGACCCGGACGTAGAGCGTCTGCTTGAAGGCGCGGCGTATCTCACCGGACAACTGGCGCAGAAACTTGACGAAAGCTACGACCGCATCGCCGAAAACCTGATCTCCATCGTCCTGCCGCAGTTGCTGCGCGACGTCCCCAGTTGCACCATAATGCAGTTCACGCCGAAGGCCGCCATGCGGGCTCCCCTTGTCATACCCAAAGGCAGCCGGGTCGGGTCGGTGGAAATAGACGGCGTTTCATGCGTATTCAGCACAACATGTCCTGTGGAACTCGCCCCCATGCGCCTTGCCGGGGTGCGGGCGGAAACCGGTCCGGGCAAGCCGCCCCATCTGCGTCTGGACTTTGTCCTGACCGCTCCCGGCGCGCTTGACGGGCTCACCCGCCTGCGGCTGTACCTGACAGGCCCTCGTGCCAACACGGCCCAAAGGTTGTACGCGCTGTTTTTTTACACCACCGGGATCAGCCTGGAAGCGGGGAAGACACGGCTGCGTCTTCCGGCCTCTTCCCTCCGATCCGCGGGCTTTGTCCCCGAAGAAGGGCTTTTCCCATACCCTTCCACGGCCTGGGAGGGGTATCGGCTGTTACAGGAATATTACATATTTCCCGAAAAGTTCTTCTTTCTCGACATCATGCTGCCTGATGCCGGAATCCCGGCAGAGGACGCCGCAAACCTCGCCTGTACCCTTGAACTGGAACCCGGCCTGCCAGACGACTTTCCCACGTTCGCGCCCGAAGACTTCGTGTTGTTCGCAACGCCGGCCGTCAATCTCTTCCCTTTCGAAACGCTTCCCATCAGGGAAGATCTCAGGCGCGAAAGTTACCCCGTGCGCGCCAACGCCACACGGGACGAGGCCTATGTCCCCTATCTGGTCGAAAGCGTGAAAGCCGTCGGACCCACGGGCGAAGAGCGCCGCTATACGCCCTTGCCGGCTGCGCCGCCTGATTCCACGGTGCCCGCGTACACTGTGCGCTGCCCGAAAAAAGCCGACGGGCGGCGGGAAATGCAATTGTTCCCGCTGTATCCGCCGGACGCCCCCATGCCGGAGACGTCGGTGTTTTCTCTGGAGGCGCTTTACAGCAACGGGGAACTGCCGTCCCGCCTGAACATCGGCGATGTGAGAATGCCCCTTTCCACATCTCCGGCGCTGGCGGAGTTCGCCAACCTGACGCCTCCGACAAGGCCGGCCCTGGCTTTGGCGGACGGCGACACGCTCTGGGCCATGCTCGCCCACCTGCATTTGAACTACCTGCCGTTGGCGGACGCGCCGACCCTGAAGGCTCTGCTCTCGACCTACCTGCCCCCCAAGGCCGACGCCCTGTACGCCAACGCGAACAAACGCCGGATCGAGGCCATTCTTGCGGTCGTTTCGGAGGAAACGGATTTTCTGTGGAAAGGTCGTCCCATACGCGGTTCCGATCTGGCGATCTCCCTTGACGGGTCCGGGTTCAGCAACCCGGGCGACATGTGTCTGTTCGGCATGGTCGTGGCCAGGTTTCTTCACGAATACTCACCGATCAACAGTTTCATGCGGGTCACCGTGACGGACTCACTCAACCAGAAGGCCTTCCAGTGGCTCAAACACCAGCCCTACCCATCCCGCCTGTAATCCGGGATCTTTTGCGCCGACCGGAGCGCTATGCCTTTACGCAGGCCGTCCGTCTCCTGCGTCTGTGGGCCAACCCGCGAACCGCACGAGATCTGGATTTGTTCCTGCGCGACCGCCTGCGCTTCCGTCCCGCCCTTAGCCTGGGGTTCGCCGTCTCGGACGTCGCGGCGCTGGAGGTCGCCTTTCCCGATCAGGCGCATGCCGGCATCGCGGGGCCGGAGCATCAGCCTTTTGACAAGGCCCGCATCACGGCCACCTTTCTCGGCCTCTACGGCGCGTCCTCGCCCCTGCCGAAATTCTATACGGAACGCCTGCTGGACGAGTTGGCGGAAGACGGCTCCGTCATCCGCGACTTTCTCGATATCTTCAACAGCCAGTTCTTCCTGTTGCATGCGCTCATCTCTTCGTACGCCCACCCCCTGCACAGGCGCGTGTCCGGCTACGACCCGAAAGCGGGAAGGATGCTCATGGCCCTGGCGAGCTACGGTGACGATTCGCTTTGCGACCGCCTGCCGGATGAACAGATTTTCCTGCGCTACGCCGGGTTGTTTTTCCAGAGGACCCGCACGGCATCGGGACTGCGCGCCATACTCGCCGATGCGAGCGGGTGCGCGCGAACGCGCATTGGCTGCAACGCGATTAGGCTGGCCCGTATCCCATTGCCGCAACGGTTTTGCCTCGGACGTTCCTCCTCGATGTTGGGAGAGGAAGCGACACTGGGCGATGCCGTGCCGTGTTACGAAGGAAAGATTGTTATCGAATTCGATGCCCTGAACGAAAAAACATTGCGCGGCATGCTGCCCAAGTCGCGCATGGCCGGTATCCTGCACGCGCTGATTCGCAATTACTGCCGGCAACCGCTGGAATACGCCGTCATGGCGCGGCTTTTGCCGAATGAAGCCCACGCGGTCCGCCTTGGCGGCGACGAAGCGGGCCGCTTCGCCTCCCTGGGCTTCGACGCCTGGATCGGCTTCGGCGGCACAGACCTGTCCGCGCCGCTGCCGGCGGTCAACGCCGATTTCCCCGCCGGGTTCGCATGACTGCCCCGATCGGCGCAACGACATTGCGCCGGTTGCTTTTATCGTCTATAAAGATCGCCTACCGGAGAATTTCCCATGCCTGTCACCTGGCAGTTCTCTTCCGCTCCAATGTCTTCGCCCGACTGCCGCGTGCTCGCATTCAACGGCGAGGACAGCGTCCTGCGCGGTTACGCCTTCGACTTGCTTCTGCTGGCGTCGAACGTCAGGGCCGACGACGCGCAGGGGATTCTCGAAAACCTGATCCGGGCGCCTCTGCTTACGCTGACCGGCGCACGCTCCCCGGGCGAAACCTTTTCCCGTCACGGCATGGCCGCCTCGGCATCGTATCTTTTCAGCGAAGGGGACAGCTCCATGTTCCGGGTGACATTGCGGCCCCGCTCTTACCGGTTGTGGCTGAACGCCCACTCCCGCATCTTCCTGCACATGTCCCTGCCGCAGATTCTGACCAAAGTTCTGAAAGAGGAAGGCTTGGGCGACGATTTCGAGGTCGGCCTGCGGGCGAGCTACGCAAGCCGCCCGTATACCTGCCAGTACAACGAGAGTTCCGCCAATTTCCTGTTGCGCCACCTTGAACGCGTCGGAGGGTACGCCTTCGTTCGTCAGGCGGCGGACGGAGACCTGCTGGTCCTTGCCGACGGGGCCGCAACGCCGGAAAAGCTCCCGGTGCGCGACAACCTGGATTGGAGCGAGAGCCACGCAGACGAAACCGTTTTTGCCCTGGTCCGCACGTTGACCGCTGTCCCGTCAAAAATCACCCTCAGGGACTACAGCACGGAACAGCCGGGCATGACGGCCAGGTCGGCGCGCAATTCGGAACGGCTCCACGGAGGAGGCGAGCTAAATATCTACGCCGGGTGCAACATTTACGGGGAAGTTGACGCCGTCAACAAGGATTTCATCGTGGAAGAGGCCAACGCCTCCGCCGACGGTCTGGCCGCGATCAAAGCGCGCGCCCTTGCCGCCAGGGCCAGCCGCGCGGAGGGCGAAAGCTCCGTCCCCTGGCTCCAGGCCGGTTATTCGATCACGCTGGACGGAAAATCCTTCCAGCTTATTTCTGTGCGGCACGCCTGCAACCTGGCCGGGGACGCAAAGGAAGAACAGGCCGTGCGGCGGGCGCGGCAGGCCGGGTTCGTTCCCGGCACGGCCCAGGGATACCGCAACGCGTTTGCCTGTCACCCCCTTGCTCTCGGCCCGTACGCGCCGGAATGCGAAACGCCGCGCCCGTCCGTGCAGGGCCTCGTGCACGCCCGGGTGGACGCCTCCGGCGACGGCAAATACGCCGAGTTGGACAAAGAAGGCCGCTACAAGGTCATGTTTTTCTTTCCGGAAAAAATCATTCACACGGACGCTGACGATCCGGCCGAAGGCAACCGCTCCATCCCCCTGCGCATGGCCCAACCCCATGCCGGAGCGTCGTCCGGCATCCATTTCCCCCTGCTCAAAGGCGTGGAAACGCTGGTGGCCTTTACGGACGGCGACCCGGACCGGCCGGTGATCCTGAGCGCCATGCCCAACCCCGAGCATCCCAGCGTGGTGGTGGACGAGAACGAGCAGACCAACATGATCAAGACCCCGGGCGGGCACAAAATCAACCTTTCGGATGCGAAAGGGGCGGAAAAAATGAGCATGGAAACACCCGGCGGACATAAAATCATCATGGACGACACCGGAGGCAAACGGGAACTGCGCCTGCAATCGACAGGCGGGGCATATATCCGCCTGCATGAAAAATAACGCGAACCTGTAAGGCGATACGAGGAACGGGCATGAGCGAACTCGATAAAGAACCGGATGAACCAGGTCACAAGGACGATGAAGCCAACGACTCTTCCTTTGAATTTGAACTGCTGGCTCAAGCCAAGGCGGAAGTCATTCTAGGCGCTGCCGCTGAAATTGTCGGCGGCGAAGAGTTCAATCTGAATATGGGCTTCACGCAGTTTTTACATCTTGTCCACTTGCTGGACTTTACCTTGGGAGAAGCCACGGAAGGCTATCTGGGACACCAGACGGAATTAGGGACAGCCCGGACGAAAGCCCACGCCGAAGAGACGAAGCTGGCGGGAATGACTCAGAACATCCGGGCGAATCTCACCGAGATTAACGCAATTCATGACCTCGTTCTAGGGCAGGAGACCGAAATCATCGGCGTCACCGAACGCGTGCTGGCTGCGGAGAATGACTTGGCGGTCAGCCGACAGCATGTCCAGGCCCTCGAAACGCGGTGTTCGGCGGAAAAGATACAAACCATTGCAAACAATACGACAGCACTGGCCAACGCCATCCGGTATGTGGGCGCCGCGGTGACCACAGTCGGCGTGAGCACTCAAACACTGGGCGCAAAAACGGTCATGGCAGGTGTAAATACGAGCATCGAGAACATGAGCACCCATCTGTCAAGCCTGATAACCATTGTCTGAGGCCCATGAAAGTCCACAAGGATCACCAGCACTGCGTCACGCTCCATCCTTTTTCCTGGAGGGGGAAGCGCCGGCTTATGGTCTGCGTTGGCTTATACGCGGCTCTGGACCCGGAAGGCGGAACCGCCGCACCGCGCACGGAGCAGGAGTTCTGGAAGGAGACCCCGGAGGTCTTTGCGGCCCTCGGGCAGGCGCCCATTCCGGACATGTGCCTGCCAAAGCCGGGCGCGGAAGTTCTGGTGGCCGGGTTCTGCCGCGCGCCGGGGAACGCCGCCTTCTCTGCTCTGGAAGTGTCTTTCCGGGTAGGCCCGATCACCCGTCGCATTGCGGTTTTCGGCGACCGGGAACGCCTGCCCGGCGGCGGATGCACGGATCCGGTCCCATTTAAAGCCATGCCGCTCGTATGGGAACGCGCCTTCGGCGGCCCGGAGTTTCCGGAAAACCCGGAGGGCAGGGGACTGGACCGGGAAAACAGGCCATCGAGATTCCTTCCCAACCTTGAAGACCCGGCCCATCTGCTGCTGTCCGGCGACGACCGGCCCGCCCCCGCCTGCCCTTTTCCGATCGGCATCGACAACCCGAAGCGTCGCTCCTTGTCCGGCACCTACGACCAGAGTTGGCTCGACACCCGCTGGCCCGCCTATCCGGACGACTGCGATCCGGAATTTTTCCACAGCGCCCAACCTGCCCAGCGCCTGCGTCCGGGGATGGGCGCAACGTCCTTTTTCCGGGGCGACGAGGAAATTGAAATCACCGGCATGCATCACAAGCATCCGCATATTCGCTCACGCCTGCCTGCGGCCCGCATCCGGACTTTCGTCAAGACCACGGAGAAGTTCGTTCCCTTCGCGCCGCCGGCGCCGGAAGAAAAGGACTGCCCCGGACAGCGCCTGCCTTACGCCAAGGACCTCGACGAACCGGGACTGTTCCGGGAAGTGGGACTACGTTGCGACACGGTCTGGCTGCTGCCCGATCTTATGGGGGCCTTCATCCTGCACCGGGGGTTGCTTTCGGTTGAGGACGACGAGATGGACGACGTGCTCCGCGTCCTGGTGGTCACGGAAAAACCGTCCGATGCCCCGCAAACTCTGGAATATTACCGAGAAGAACTCAAAAAGCGCGCCCAGCCCGCCGTGGAAATCGATCTTGCGCCCTTTGCCGCGGCCCGGGACAAGGTCGCAAAGGCCGTCAAGCTGGCTCGGGACATACCGAAAATCCTGGCCAAGGCGAAAAAAGACACTCTCGGGCAAAGCCCGCTCATGCCCCTGAGCTTGGGAGACATGGCCCACTCGGCCGGAAAGACCATCGCCACAGGCCGCGCCGTTCTGGATCAGCTGGAAAAACAGGCGCTCGCCCAGCGGGAACAGTTCAGCAATCTCATGAGCTTCGATCTTTCCGTCTTTCCCCGGATGCGGGCCACGTTGGACGCCCAGGAACGGAATCTGCAACGCACCGTCCAAAAAGCCGAGGCCGAAATACGCCGGATGGACAGGCGGATCAAGAAGGGGGCAGCTTCTATAAAGGCCAAGGCCGATGCGGCGCTCCAAGTTCCGCCGGACGCGGACCCGCGGGAAACCGCCTGCAAGGAGGCCCTTGCCGGAAAACTTCGAGCGGCGTTGGACAAGCTGGACGATCTCACGCCCGAAGGGGCGCTCTGCAAACCGCAACCCCTCAATCCCTGGCACGACAGGGGCTTCCCCCTGGTCGTCGCCGCCCGCCGATCTCTTCGCCGAAACGACAACCTGCTGTCCAGTCTGGCAGGTACGGGTCTTGAGCCCGGAACAATTGAAAACGCATGGATCGGGCACGCCACGGACGCTTTGACGGACGAACCGGCGAATTGGGGGCTGCCGCCGGATCCGTCCAAACCGGAATTCGTTCTGCCCGGCGGATTGTATCTGCCCCGTTTCGACGGCAGGGCGCTCACAGGCCTGCGCGTGTATCCGACACCAAACCCGGAGCGCAACGAGATGCGCGGCTTGGGCGCGGATTCGGCCGCCATAGTCCTCGTTCCGGGATCGGACAAAAAACCGCTCTCCCTGTCGGCCGCGCATCCGGGCGGCGCCGTGATCGCGGTTCCGGAGGATCTCTCCGCCTTGTTCGCGGAGCAGGAATGCGGAGACTTCTGCCATATCGTCTCAGCTTCCGATCCTGGAACCCTGGCCGCCGTGGACGACCTGCCCCCTTTGCTGCCGGAGGTTCCGAGCGAGGAAGGCGGGCTTCCCTTGGTAGTGATCCTGCCGCCCCTTGCCGAAGGCAAAACATTTTTCGCGCCGTGGCTGAAAGCCTTTCCCTCCGCCATTCCCCTGTACCTGCCCGAAGGCTGCCCGCACGTCCTGGCTTTGGCCGGACAGGGGCACAGGCTGCGCCGGCTGGTCCTGGATATTCTGCCGCTGGAACTGGCCGCCGTCCACGATTTCGATTTCCCGCTTCCGCCAAAAAACAGGCCGCCCGCGCCCTTCACCCTGAATCTGCCCCTGCCGACCAAAGAGGAGATGCAAGGGCAAATTGAGGACCTGATCAAAGACATCCGCGCGCATTTTCCCGATCCGCAGCAACTGCTCGCGGAGCGTCTGGCCAAGGCCCAAGCGGACATTCTCCCTAAAATGGAAAAAATGAACATGCCCCCGGAAATGCTGGCCAAGGTCAGAGCCGCCTTTGCGCAACCGATTCCGCCGCCGGGCAAATCGCCCACAGTCGCTGAAATTACGCACAGGATCAAGGCCGGCCTCGCAGGCATGAAAACGCGCATCCCTTCCGGCGTCCCGCCGGAGATGAAGGAAAAAATTCTCGCCGCTCTGGACAGGGCCGAGAAAAAGACCGGCATCCTGGGGGAAAAACTGACTTCGGTCGAGGCTCTCGGCGCGGAAGGCCTGTCCAAGCTCGCGGCCTTGAAAAAGGGGGAACTGCCGGAGGACATCAAGGCGGCCTTCGCCGAAAAAGGCATGGACCCCAATGCCCTGAAGCCGCTCTCCCGCGATGAGGTCGGAACCATCCTGGCCGGAGACGGAAACCTGGAGCGCCGCAATTTGCAGGGGCTTGACCTTTCCGGTCTTGACTTTTCCGGCGCGAACCTGGCCCACGCCTTGTGCGGGAAAACAAATTTCCAAAACTGCCGCATGGACGGCGCGGATTTTGCCTTCACCCTCGCCGGCGAAGCCGACTTCACCGGAACGTCGTTCCGCAAAGCCAAGTTCAAACAGACCGTTCTGCAGAAGGCGATTTTGCGCAATAGCGATTTTACGGCCGCCTGCCTGGAACTGACGACTCTGGGCGAATGCGACTGCTCAGAAGCGGTTTTCGACCGGGCGGATATTAAGTTGTGCAACTTCGCCAAGACCTCGCTGGAGGGGGCGCGTTTTACCGAAACACTGCTCTCGCTGTGCGCTTTCGCCGAAGTGAAGGCACACGGCGCGGATTTCGGAAAAGTCCGCGGGTTCAAGTGCCTGTTCCAGAAAGCGGATTTCGCCGGCGCTTCTTTCCGGGAAGCCGCGCTGCACGAATGCCTGTTCCAGGGGACGTCGGCGGCGGGAATCTCCCTGGCCGGAGCGGACTTGCGCAAATTCTACACCGATGCGGACACGGACCTCTCCGGAGCGGACTTTTCCGGCGCGGATATGCGGGAGGCTTCCCTGCGCATGAGCCGGTTCCGGGGCGCTGATTTTTACAAGGCCAACCTGGAAAACGCGCTCATAGTGCAGTGCGACCTTTCGCGCGCCCGGCTTGACGGGCTGCCGGCCTCAGGCTGCCGCTTCATCAAGTGCGACCTTTCCGGAGCCGACCTTTCGGGAACCCAGCTTGTGAACGGCGCTCTGCGCAAATGCCGTCTGATCGCGGCCGATCTCGCCGGAGCGAACCTGTACGCCGCGAACCTGCGCGGCCTGATCGTCAACCGGGACACGGACGTCAAGGGGACGAACCTGAAACGGACGATGCTGGCGGGCAAAGAGGAGGCACTGCGGGATGCCGCGCGCCGAAATTCTTGACCAGATCGCCCGGAGAGAAACCGTAGCGGGGCGGAACCTTTCCGGCATCGACCTCTCGGGGGCGGACCTTTCCGGCGGCCGCTTCGAAAAGGTGGATTTCACGGACGCGGATTTTTCCGGCTCTGCCGTCAACCGCACGGGCTTCGCGGACTGCAGCTTCGCCGGGGCGCGCTTTCGCGGCTGCAACCTGGAAAAATGCAACTGGACGGACATGCACATGCCAGGCGCGGACTTTTCCGGCGCGCGCCTGTTCATGATGCTCCTCGGAAAAACCGACGCGTCGGGCGCGGACTTCTCCGGCGCGCACATCCACATGTGTACGCTTCAAAAAACGAATCTGGTCAAAGCCTCCTTCCGCAAAGCCCGAATCGAACAGAACGCGCTGCAAGAGGCGAACTGCCGGGGCGCGGATTTTTCCGGCTCGACCATGATCCGCCTTGCCTTTTCGGAAAGCGACATGCGTTCCCTCATTCTTGACGGGGCGGCCCTCGCTAAGGTACTGTTCAGGGGTTGCGACTTCTCGGGGTATGCCTTTGCCGGCCTGCGCATGGAAAACGTGCAGTTTGACCGGGCTTTGCTTGACGGCGCCGATTTTTCCGGCTGCGGGCTTCCCATGTGCAACTTCAGCGAAGCATCCATGCGGGGAGCGGATCTGCGCGGTACGCAAATTGAAAGCGCCCTGTTCCTCGGGGCCGACCTGGAAGCGGCCCGCCTGTCCGATGGAAATTTCCGCCGATCCGCCTTCTCGGAGAGCAATCTCGCGGACGCGGACTGTGTAAGGGGGGATTTCGAACTCTGTCTGTTCCGGAAAGCCCGGCTGCGTGGTGCGGACTTTCGCGGCGCGAACCTCAAAAACGCGGATTTTTCATACGCCGACCTGTCCGAAGGAAATTTTACCGATACCAGCCTGTACATGGCCCAGTTCCACAGGGCCGTAGAAGAAGGCGCGCGTTACGGCGGCAGCAAAAATACCCTTTTGCAGTCACCGGACCCGGACCGGGCCGCGGCGGAGGTTTTCCAGCCCCGCGCAAAACCGCGTTCCGGTTATACTGCCTGGACGCAGTTTTGATTTGAAATTCGAATGATAAGGAAGCGCCATGGCCCAACCGGCATTTCTTTTCGAAGAGCTTCAGGCCCGGCTTTTTACCGGCACGGTAATCAGCGCCGGGGACAACCTGTTCCGAATTCACGTGGGCAACGTCCTGCATGAGGCGACCCTCGCGGCGAGCTGCCTTCTGGAACCCCGGGAAAACGACGTCGTTTTGCTGGCCGCCCTGGAAAACGACGCGGACGTGATACTGTCCGTTCTGTTCCGTGATGAAACGGCGACGGCCCGGCTGCTTCTCCCCCAAGACAGCGCCGTTGAGTGCCCGGGGAAACTCACGGTCCGTGGCGCGTCTTCCCTTGACCTGCAAAGCGGCAAGACCCTGCGCCTCGAATCGGAAGACCTGAACGTCTCCGCCATGAACGCCGCGGCGACCGTCGCGAAAGTCAACACCATTTTCGACACGGCGGAACTCTGCTGCCGGGCTCTGACGACGTTTGGGCAGACGGCGCTTTCCGCGTTTCGCAGCTTTACCCAATGCCTTGGCGAATCGCGGAGAATGGTGGAAGGCGTCGACGAAACGCGCTGCGCCAGTTCCACCCTGGTCGCCGATGAAACCGCGACCGTGATGAGCAGGAACACTCTGGCGCTGGCGGAAGAAACCGCCCGCACGGACGCGAGGCTGATCCAACTCGGATAGCGTAAATGTGAACCGGTCGCCGCTTGTCCGCAAGCACAGCGGCATAAAAGCGCAGGGAAAAGGTGTTGCCAATGTTCGCATTAAGCATGGGCGCCGGAACGGACGTGTGTTTTCCCGACGTGTGCCTGACGCCGGTTCCGGTTCCCACCCCCATCCCCTATCCGAACATCGCGATAAGCGCCGCCACAATGCCCATGGCGTTCAATGTGCTTACCGAGTGCACGCCAACGCTGAACATGTTGTCCAAAGGACTGGTGAGCATGGGAGACCAGCCTGGGATTGCCCTCGGCGTCGTCTCGCATCTTGAGGCGGGCCAGACCAGTTACGAGGTCGGCTGCTTCACCGTCATGATCGGAGGCGCGCCGGCCCAGCGGCTGACAAGCGTTACCGGCCAGAACTGCATGGGAGTCATGCCTAACGGTGTGGGGGTGTGCCTCGTTCCCAGCCAGACAACGCTGCTCACGCTCGGGTGAGGCGCGGGCGCGGTTCGCCGCCATTGCGCGCGTTCTTTTTATAGAAAAGCGTAGCGGGTGTCGCCAATTTTTTCCGTTCCCATTAAAAAAACCGAGAGGTGATGGACATGACCAAAGAAGGTTCCGTTGCTCCCAAGGAGCGCGTCAACATCGTCTACAAACCGGCAACGGGCGATGCCCAGGCCGAAGTGGAACTGCCGCTCAAGCTGACAGTCCTCGGCGATTTCACCCGCAGGCAGGATGACCGTCCTCTGGAAGACCGCGCCCCCATTTCGGTGGACAAGGATAATTTCAACGATGTGCTCAAGGCGCAGGACGTCAAACTTGACATTGTGGTGGAAAATAAGCTGGCCGAGGAAAAAGGGGCAACCATGCCGGTAAGCCTCTCCTTCGCTTCCATCAAAGATTTCGAGCCGGATTCCATAGCCGCCCAGGTGCCGGAACTGGCCGAGCTTCTCAAGTTGCGCGAATCACTGAAAGCGCTCAAAGGCCCCTTGTCGAACATCCCGGATTTCCGCAAGAAAGTACAGGAAGTCGTCAAGAACGACGCCGCCCGCGACCAGTTGCTCGAGGCCCTCGGGCTCAAGGAATAAAGGAGGAGGCAATGTCTCAGGAACAACGGGAACAAGGAAAAGAGGAAGACCGGACCAGCGGCCTTCTTGATGAAATCATAGAAGCTTCCAAGATGAAGCCCGTCGACGAGGGCTATTCGACGACCCGGGCCGGCTTGCAGGCTTTCCTGAAGGAAATCGTCGTCGTCAAACCGGAAGCCAAGATCACGGGCGCTTTGGTGGACGACATGATCGCGGAGGTGGACCGCAAGCTGTCCTCCATGGTGAACGCCATCATGCACAACGAGGAATTCCAGAAACTGGAATCTTCCTGGCGCTCCCTCAAGTATCTGGTGGACAAGACGGACTTCCGCGAAAACAACAAAATCGAGGTCATCAACGTATCAAAGGACGACCTTCTGGCCGATTTTGAAGACTCGCCGGAAGTGGTCAAAGCCGGTCTGTACAAGCAGTTGTACACGGCCGAGTACGGCCAGTTCGGCGGGCAGCCCGTCGGAGCCGTCATCGCCGATTACGACTTCGGCCCGGGTCCGCAGGACATGAAGCTTCTGCAGTTTGTCGCCTCGGTTTCAACCATGGCTCACGCCCCTTTCATCGCCGGGGCGGACAAACAGTTTTTCGGACTGGATTCCTGGGAAGGCCTGCCCAACATCAAGGACCTGCGCGGCATATTTGAAGGACCGCAATACGCCAAATGGAGATCCTTCCGCGAATCCGATGACGCGCGATCCGTCGGACTTACCCTTCCGCGCTTCCTGTTGCGTCTGCCTTACGGAGAAGAAACCGTCCCGGCCAAAACCTTCAATTTCACCGAGGACGCGAACAAAACCGGCGAGTTCTGCTGGGGCAACGCGTCCTTCGCCCTTGCCGCCCGCCTGACGGACTCCTTCGCCAAATACCGTTGGTGCACAAACATCATCGGCCCCCAAGGCGGCGGCGCGGTGGAAGATTTGCCCGTATACAACTTCGAGGCCCTGGGCCAGACCCAGATGAAAATTCCCACCCAGGTCCTCATTGCCGAACGCCGGGAGTACGAACTGGCCGAGGAGGGCTTCATAGCCCTGACGATGCGCAAGGGTTCGGACAATGCCGCGTTTTTCTCGGCCAACTCCTGCCAGATTCCCAAAAGCTTCCCCAATACGCCCGAAGGCAAGGAGGCGGAAACGAATTACCGCCTTTCCACCCAACTGCCCTACATGATGATCATGAACCGTCTGGCGCACTACATCAAGGTCATACAGCGGGAAAACATCGGCACCTGGAAAGAGCGGGAAGACCTGGAACGGGAACTCAACAAGTGGATCAGCCAGTATGTGACGGAAATGGACAACCCGGACCCCAGCACCCGCAGCAAGCGCCCCCTCAGAATGGCCCGGGTGGACGTGAACGATGTGCCCGGCAACCCCGGCTGGTATTCGGTATCCATCAAGGCCAGACCGCACTTCAAATATATGGGCGCAAACTTCACCTTATCGCTCGTCGGCAAACTGGACAAGGAATAAAAAACCGTTAACCAGCAGTCATTAAGGAGAAACGTATGGCACTCACAGCGTATATGCATGTCAAAGGCAAAAGCCAGGGCGACATCAAAGGCGATTGCCCCCAGGGAGGAGACAAAAAAGACAAGGTTCTCATCTACAGCATCGACCATAACGTGGAAATCCCCAGGGACACGCACACGGGATTGCCGACAGGGCAGCGCATCCACAAGCCGTTTACCGTTACCAAACACAAGGACAACGCCAGTCCCATGCTTTTCAAGGCCTGCTGCACGGGCGAACAGTGCGAGGTCGTCATTGACCAGTACCGCATCAAACCCGACGGCACGGAAGAAAAATATTTCACCTTCAAACTGGAAGAAGCCATTATTGTAACCATGCGCGAATACACGCCGCTGACCTTTCTGCAGGAAAACAAACCATATCACGACATGGAAGAAGTCTCCTTCACCTATTCCAAGATTACCTGGACCTACAACGACGGCAACATCGAATTCGTAGACGACTGGAAGGCGTGACCGTCTGACGGCACGATGCAGACCCGGAAAAAACAGCCTTGCCGGGTCTGCGGGTGCGCATAAGGAACCCGCTCCGTTTCCCGACGATATTTCGCGGAGGCACCATGACCGGCGTGGACATCAAGCGGCTGCTTGAAAAGTGCAACGGCTTCTGCACCCAGGCTCTCTACGATGCAGCGGCGCTTGCAGTCGGCAGGACGCATTATGAGGTCGCGGTGGAACACTTCCTTTTGAAATGCCTGGAAGACAAAGAAGCGGATATCCCCATCCTGATGGATCGGTACGGCATCGACCGCGCTGAAGCGGTGCGGGATCTCACGCGGGCGCTGGACGCGTTCAGGAACGGCAATTCAGCGCGGCCGGGGTTCTCCCCCGTCCTCATCGACCTGCTGGAAACAGCCTGGCTGGTGTCTTCCGTGGATCTGCAGCAAAGCGCCATCCGTTCCGGCGCCGTCGCCCTGGCTTATGCCAGGCGTCCCGCCTACTATTCCCAGAGCGGGCATACGACGACACTCGCCCGGATCAACCGGGAGGAGGCGACATCCGGCTTCAGCCTGCTCACCGAAGCGTCCAGAGAGAATACGCCGCTGGCCGTGGACGAAACCGTGGCCGGAAAAACGCGGGCGGCAGCCGGTACGCAAGAATATATCGCCCGGTTCTGCGAAGATTTCACAGCCAAGGCCCGGGCGGGCAAAATAGACACGGTGTTCGGGCGCGACGCCGAGATCCGCAATGTACTCACCATTCTCGCGCGGCGACGCAAGAACAACCCGATACTGGTGGGCGAGCCTGGCGTCGGCAAAACTGCCGTCATCGAAGGACTTGCCAAGCGCATCGTGGAAGGAGACTGCCCCGAATCCCTGCGAGGCGTCAGCCTGTTTTCGCTGGACATTGGGCTGCTTGAAGCCGGCGCGAGCATGAAAGGCGAATTCGAACGCCGTCTCAAAGGCGTCATCGACGAAATCACCGGCAGCGCGACGCCCATTATCCTGTTCATTGACGAAGCGCACATGCTGGTGGGCGCCGGCGGGCAGGCCGGAGGCTCGGACGCGGCCAACCTGCTGAAACCCGCCCTGGCCCGGGGAGAACTGCGCACCTGCGCGGCCACCACCTGGAAAGAATATAAAAAATATTTTGAAAAAGACCCGGCATTGGCCCGCCGCTTCCAACTCGTCAGCCTGGAAGAGCCGGATACAGCCTCGGCTGTGCTCATATTGCGCGGTCTGCGCGAAAGCTATGAGAAAGCCCACAAGGTAGTGGTGAGGGACGACGCCATAACGAGCGCGGTGGATCTGTCCCACAGGTTCATCTCAGGCCGGTTTTTACCCGACAAAGCCATTGATCTCCTTGATACGGCCTGCGCCAAAGTCAAGATGAGCCTTTCCGTCAAGCCCGCCGCGCTGGAAGACGCGGAACGCGGCGCGCAGGCTCTGGAACGCGAGTTGGACGCCCTGGAACGGGACGCGATAAACGGCGGGCCGGATGAAACCGAACGCATGGAAAACCTGCGAGAGCGAATCGCCGCCTTGCATGACAAAGCGGCTGAACTCACGGCCCGCTGGGAAAATGAACGCACGGCGGCCGTGGCCTTTGTCGCCGCGCGGGACGCCTACGCCGACGCCTTGAAAAGGCAAAAGGAAGCCGGAGAGCCGCGCGACAAGGCGCCGATTTCCGGCGGAACGGCGGTCCCGGATACACCGGATGAGGCCGCTTTTTCGCTTGAGGACCGCAAAAAGACCTTGGACTTGGCGCGGGCAAATTTTGAGAGCGCACAGGGGGACGAAGGGCTGATCAGCGTCGCGGTTTCGCCGGATGTCGTGGCCCGGGTGGTGTCCGACTGGACGGGCATCCCCGCGGGCAAGGTGGCGCGTGAAGAGGCCTCCCTGATTGCGGACCTGGAAAAGCACCTCGCCGTGCGCATCAAGGGGCAGGACGCGGCGATCGAGGCCGTCAGCAAGGTCATCAAGGCCAGCAAGGCGGGCCTTCGCCCCCCGGGCGTTCCTATCGGCGTATTCCTGCTCGTGGGGCCCTCCGGGGTGGGCAAGACCGAAACCGGCCTAGCCCTTGCGGATTTACTGTTCGGCGACGAGGACAGCGCCATCACCGTCAACATGAGCGAATTTCAGGAGCGGCACACCGTTTCCCGCCTCGTCGGATCGCCTCCCGGCTACGTGGGCTACGGCGAAGGAGGCATGCTGACGGAAGCCGTGCGACGGCGACCCTACAGCGTCATACTCCTGGATGAGGTGGAAAAGGCCCATCCGGACGTCATGAACCTGTTCCACCAGGTTTTTGACAAGGGAGAACTCACGGACGGCGAAGGCAAAAAGGTCAGCTTCGGCAGCACGGTCATTCTGCTGACCTCCAACCTGGGTTCCGAAAAACTGCACGAGGCTGCGGAACGCGGCATAACGGACATGGAAGAACTCAAGGCCCTGATCCATCAGGAACTCGCCGGCCATTTCAAACCCGCACTGCTGGCCCGTATGACGGTCGTGCCCTATGCCGCCCTCGGCAAAGACGCTCTGGAACACATAACAAGAATGAAGCTGGACGCGCTCGGCGCGCGGTTGCGGTCCAATAACGGCATCGCGTTGCACTACTCCGACGTCCTCGTGGAAACCATTGTGGAGCGCTGCGGCGAAGTTGACACCGGGGCGCGCAATATCGACTATATTCTCGCGGCCAACGTTCTCCCGCGACTGGCCCGGACCATACTGGAGAAAATGTCCGGGGAAACGGCCCCCGTATCCGAAGTCAGCCTGGATATCGGAGACGACGGGGCATTCGCCGTCTCCTTTGCCGAAAATATTCCCGAAGCGGACAACGCATAAAAGCTCGCCGTGAACATGCGTGTCCGGACCTGGAGCGTTTTACGCCTGAAATTGCCGCTTGGCGGCGGAGCGAATTCGTCTGGCGGGGCAATCTCGCGGCAAGGATTTGCAGGCAAACCCTTGCAGAGCGGTTTATACATTTTCGATGTTAAACCGCTCCAGCCGGGAAACACCTGTTGAAAACCCGTTCCATGGGTATGTCCGCCCCGCGTTTCGGGTTTGAAGGTCTTGCCCTCCGCCTGCGAACCTGTTATGCGATTTTAACGCACTTTAACTTTGAGATTATACACGGTTTATCTTCAGGCCGCGCCCGCTCCGGCGCTTAACCGCGCAAATAAATTGCGCTTGCGCCTTCGCGGCGGGCGTCCGCTCGCACGGCCGCCAGAGAAATTTCAAAGTGAAATGCTCTAATGCCTGTTACAACGGTACGGGCGCGGCATCTCACCAGGGACAGCAGATATCCTCCCGCAGCCCGCAGCGGGCGGAAAAATCGGAAACCGGGCGGATGAAAGTAACGCAAATGACGGCTGCCGGTTCTCTTTTTCAAAAAGAAAAAAAACTCACTCTCAAGGCAAAGGCCGTGTCGCAACTGCGCAACGCCATCTTGTCGGGAGCGCTGTCGCCGGGAACCCGCCTTGTGGAGCAGGAACTCTCGCGGATGATGGGCATCAGCAGACTGCCCGTGCGCGAAGCGATCGGCAACCTGGAGCAGGCCGGTCTGGTCACCGTGTTCCCGTATAAAGGCGCTTTTGTCAGTTCTTTCGGAAAACGGGAGATACACGAGCTTTTCGCTGTGCGCAGACTGCTCGAAATTCATGCCATGGAACTGGCTATACGAAAAAACAATCCCGGCCTGCTGCAGGAACTGGACGCCATAGTCGAAAGCATGGGTTGCGCCGACACGCACCCGGACCACTTTATAGAAAAACTGGACTACCAGTTTCATTCCACCATGTGCAGACATGCCCAGAACAAGGTGCTTTACGATACCTGGGAACAGCTCACCGCGAAAACCCAGACCCTTTTCGCCCTCATAGGCGATTATGCCACCTGCGCCGATCTCATGCGCAGCCACCGTATCCTCTGCGAGCTCATCAAGGCCGGGGACTGCGTTGCGGCAGCAACCGGCTTGCGCCGCCACATGAAGACCGGCCAGCGACATGTCCTCAATAAACTGCAAATCCCATACTCAGAACAGGATCTGGAATAACCCCGCTTCCGGACGCAAATTGCCGCATGCGCGCAGCCATGTCGCGAAATCGCCCGCATGTGCCAAACCGCACGTTTTATATCGCACATTGGCAAAAATACCGAGCCGCGCAGCCGGGCCTCGCGCCTTAACAACTTTAATATTTTATTATATCATAGGTAGTTATAACTACCATGGAGTATTGGCACGACATTTGCTAATGGGAAGACGGAATATGTGATACCCCCTCGTATATTCCTCCGGCATTCTTAAAAGCCGATTTTCCCCCTTATCGGCCCGGTATCCCAAATCCGGAAGAATGTCCATATGGAAGTAGGTCACAGTACCTATCGGAACGCCCTGTCCCCCTACAGGGCGTTCACGTTTGTGGGACAACACGCCTTTGAAAGACGGAGAACGCTTGCTGCCCGCATCCTGTAGTCTGGGTATATCCCCTTGTCCAAACGACACCTATATTTTTGAAGCGCTGATTCACGGACGCATAGCCGCGCCCTTTTCCCCGCGCCTGCATATCGCCGACGTCGAAGAGCTGAATGCGAAAGCGCTGCGGGGTGAACTGGACGTCAGCAAGCTCTCCCTGGCGGTTGTGCCGGCGATTCTTGAGCGCTACATTCTTCTGAATTCCGGGGGGGCTCTCGGACGCGGCTGCGGCCCTCTTCTTGTCGCCCGGCCCGACCTGGAAGAAAAGGAGCGGACGGAGGGACGCATCGCCATACCGGGGCGCATGACCACCGCGAATCTGCTCCTCTCTCTGCACGGCGGCTTTCGCGGCCCGCGCCTGGAAATGCTTTTTGACCGCGTCATGCCGGCTTTGTGCGCCAAAGAGGCCGAACTCGGCCTGATCATCCATGAAGGACGGTTCACCTATGCAGAGCGAGGACTGTCTCTGGTCCTGGACCTTGGCCAATGGTGGGAGGTGGAAAAAAATCTCCCCCTGCCTCTTGGAGTTATCGCCGTCAAGCGCGCGCTCGGGAGAGATTTCGCTCTGGCCGCAGATGCGGCGGTGCGGGCGAGCCTTGCTTATGCGCGCACCCGTCCGGACGAGGGCAAAAAATTCATTGCCGCCCATGCCAAGGAGATGGATGAGGACGTGATGCGCAGACATATAGAGCTTTTTGTCAACCGGTACAGCATGGATCTGGGCCGGGAAGGGCGGGAGGCCGTTCTGGAACTGCTACGGGCCGGTGCTTCGGAATCCGGCGTATCCCTGCCGGATTTGCCAGTGTTCGTTGAATGACAGTATGGTAAAGGGAACCTCTATAAACCGTCTTTTTGCCCCTTGGCGGCGTCAGGCTCCTTTCGCCAACAGGTCGAATATGTTGAATATACTCCCCCTTGTCAAAACTCGCCTTCCTTGCCAGGAAACAAAAATCCTGGTTTGTAGATGTTCCCTAAAATTATTGATTATTTTTAAAATACAATTTTTA